>JAJZAQ010000002.1 GCA_021799355.1 Pseudomonadota bacterium | reverse complement strand
GGCGATTGCGCGGTACATTAAGCTGTGCGTTCATCGCAAATCAGTGTATCAGCCGCCTTATGTCCGACACCCTCGACGACACCCGCTATCTGCAACTCGCCGAGCAGGCGATGGCCGCGATCGAGTCGGCCGCCGACGCCGCCGATCTGGACTCCAAGCGCGACGGCGCGGTGTTGCGCCTGGAGCTCGACGGCGGGGACCAGATCATCGTCAACCTGCAGCAGCCCACGCACCAGCTCTGGCTGGCGTCGCGTGCCGGGGCGCACCATTACGTGTGGAATGGCGCCCACTGGTGCGACACCCGTACCGGCGAAACGCTCGGCGCGGCGTTGCAGCGCGTCATGCGCACCCTGGACGGGCCGGAACTCGACGTGCCGTCGCTGTAACGCGCCGCGCCCGCCTTCTCAGTTGCCGCCGCGGAACAGATCGAGGATCGAATCGCGCTCGGCCGGGGAGACTTCGGGGGCGGGCGCGGCGTCGCTCAGTCCCAGGCTGCGTACCCCGGCGCCGTCGGCAAAATTGCTGAACACCGGCTCGCCGTTTTCCACCACGATGCCCGGAGGCTGCTCATAGCTGGCCACCGGTACGCCCTGCAGCGCGGTTTGCATGTAGCGGATCCAGATCGGCAGCGCCAGGGCGCCGCCGGTCTCCTTGTTGCCGAGTTTTTTCGGTGTGTCGTAGCCCACCCAGGCGACGCCGACCAGGCTGGGCTGAAAGCCGCAGAACCAGGCGTCGAGAAAATCGTTGGTCGTGCCGGTCTTGCCGTACAGGTCGGGACGCTTGAGCGTGGCCTGCGCGCGCGCGGCCGTGCCCGAGCGGGTGACTTCCTGCAACAGACTGTCCATGACGTAGGCGTTGCGTGGCGAAATGACGCGCAGCTTTTCGTCACCGGCGCGATGCGGTTTGTGCTCGAACAACACCTGACCCTGCGCATCGGTGATGCGGCTGACCAGATACGGCTCGATCAAATAGCCGCCATTGGCGAACACGCTGTAGGCGCGCGCCATTTGCAGCGGCGTGACCGTGCCTGCTCCGAGCGCCAGGGTGAGGTAGGGCGGCTGGCGGCTGGGGTCGAAGCCGAAGCGGGCGCTCCAGCTTTGGGCGAATTTGGGGCCGATGAATTCGAGCACGCGGATGGCGACCATGTTTTTCGACTGCGCCACGGCGCGCCGCAGGCTCATCGGCCCGTCGTACTTGCCGTCGTAGTTCTTCGGCTCCCAGGCCTCGCCGCCGGTTTGCGCCGCGGAAAAAAACAGCGGCGCGTCGTTGACCACGGTCAGCGGGGTGATGCCTTTTTCCAGCGCTGCCGAGTAGATGAACGGCTTGAAGCTCGACCCCGGCTGCCGCCATGCCTGCGTGGCGTGGTTGAATTTGTTGCTGGCGAAGTCCAGACCGCCCACCAGGGCGACGATGGCGCCGCTGTCGGGCTGCATCGACACGAAGGCCGACTGTACCTGCGGCAACTGGGTGATGACCCACTGCCCGGGGCCGTCGGCGGCGATCCACACCACGGCGCCGGGGCGCAGCCGTGCCGCAGGTTGTGCGCCCTCGCCCAGCCCCAGGGCGCGGACCTGCCGCAGCCCGGCGCCGGAGACCGCCAGCACCTGGCCGTCGTCGGTCATCACCTTGACCAGCGCGGGGCTGGCGCCGAGGACCACGGCGCACTGCAACCCGTCGGACGGCGTGCGCTCGGCGCATGCCTGTTCGACCGCTGCGGGCAGCGCGTCGGCGGCTGCGGGCAGGGTGACGAAGGCGTCGGGCCCGCGGTACGGCTGGCGCAGCTCGTAGGCGAGCACGCCGCTTTGCACCGCCTTCCACGCGGCGAGCTGGTCGCGGGCGCGGATGGTGGTATAGACGTTCAGACCGCGGGTGTAGGTGGCCTCCTGAAAACGCTCGAACACCATCTGCCGCACGGTTTCGCTGATGTAGCCGGCGTGCGTGTCGCGCTCGGCCTGCGCGGTGCGCAGCGCCAGCGGCTCCTCGCGCGCCTGCTGCGCCTGCGCCGCGCTGATCCAGCCGAGTTGTTGCATCCGGGCAATGACGTGCAGCTGCCGCTGCCGTGCCCGCTGCGGGTTGCTCACCGGGTTGTAGGTCGACGGCGCCTTGGGCAGCCCGGCGAGCATGGCCATCTGGCCGAGCGAGAGCTGATCCAGCGGTTTGCCGAAGTACGCCTGCGCCGCCGCGCCGAAGCCATACGCTTTTCGGCCGAGGAAAATCTGGTTCATGTAGAGCTGCAGGATCTGATCCTTGCTCAGCTCGCGCTCGATTTTCAGCGCCAGCAACACCTCGAACAATTTGCGCGTGAAGGTTTTTTCCCGCGACAGGTAGAAGTTGCGCGCCACCTGCATGGTGATGGTCGAGGCGCCCTGGCTGCGCGAATGTTCCAGATTGGCCAGCAGCGCGCGCACCACGCCCGGCCAGTCGATGCCCCCGTGCTGGTAGAAGCGGTCGTCCTCCGTGGCGAGCACGGCTTTTTTCATCAGGTCGGGAATGCGCTCGATCGGCACGAACACACGCCGCTCTTCGCCGAACTCGCCCAGCAGCACGCCGTCGGCGGAATAGATGCGCAGCGGAATCTGCGGCTGGTAGTCCTGCAACTGCGAAATGTCGGGCAGTCTTGGCCAGCTCAGCACCAGCACCAGGGCGGCGCCGAGCACGGCCGCCAGCGCCAGACCGGCTGCCGCCACGAGCGTGCCGAGCAGGGCGCGCAGCCACCAGGGTTTGCGCGCAGGCGGCGCGGCAGGCGCCGCAGGGGGCGTAGGGGTGCTCATGGAGGGTGCAGGGTGGAGCGCACGGCGGCAGCGTATCGACCGCGACGCCGCCCGTGAGGTGGACAGGGGACGAAATGTTGCAAATTATAAAAATCTGCCGCTGCATGCTGGCGCCGCGCTGGGCCGTCGCGGCGGTTGCGGACGTGGGAGTTTTGCAACGCTTTTCCGCGGGCCGGGGGTTTTCACGTTATTGAATCAAGCACTTGTTGGTAGGATCGGAGAAAAAATGTGAATTCGTAGCGCAAATGGGGTGGTGCGCCGGTCGATGCGCAGAAGACGCCGCCGTCGAAACCGCGCACGCAGTTGCAAATCAATCGGGGGGTCAGCAGTGGCCACATTCGGCAGTCTGTTCCGCAAGCGTTATGCGCCGATGTTCGGGCTGGACATCAGCAGTTCCAGTGTGAAGCTCGTCGAGCTCGACATGGACGATCGCGGCCAATACACCTTGCTGCGCGCGGCGATGGAGCCCCTGGAAAAGGGCGCGGTGGTCGACGGCAATATCGAAAAGCTCGACGAGGTCGTCGAGGCCGTGCGCAAGGTGGTGCGCAAAAGCGGCACCAAGGCCAAACAGGTGGCGATGGCGCTGCCGTCGTCGGCGGTGATCACCAAAAAAATCGTTCTTCCCGGCGAATTGCGCGAGGAAGAAATCGAGGTGCAGGTCGAGAGCGAGGCCAACCAGTACATTCCGTTTGCCATCGACGAAGTCGCGCTCGATTTCAGCGTGCTCGGCCCCAGCGCCACCTCGCCGGGCGACCAGGAGGTGCTGATCGCCGCGTCACGTCGCGAAAAGGTCGATGACCGGCGCGGCGTGGCCGAGGCCGCCGGGCTCAAGCCGGTGGTCATGGACATCGAGTCGTTCGCCTCGCGGCTGGCGGCGCAGCGGCTGATCGAGCGCCTGCCGCGTGCCGGCCTGGATCTGCTGGTCGCGCTGTTCGAAGTCGGCGCCACGTCCACCAGTCTGCAGGTGCTGCGCAACGGCGAGTCGCTGTACGACCGCGATCAGGCGTTCGGCGGCGCGCAGCTCACGCAGATGATCGCGCGCACCTACGGCTTTTCCCTCGAGGAGGCCGAAACCAAAAAACGCGCGGCCGATCTGCCCGATGATTACCCGACGCAGGTGCTGGCACCCTATATGGACAGCCTGACGCAGGAAATCACCCGCGCGCTGCAGTTCTTCTACCGCGCCACGCCGTTTGGCCGGGTGGATTACATCCTGCTTGCCGGCGGCTCGTCGGCGCTGCCCGGACTGGCGGAAAAAATCACCGCGACCGCCTCGGTGGCCTGCATGGTCATCAACCCCTTCGAGGGCATGGCGGTGGCCGAGACGGTGCGCGAGAAAAAACTGCGCAGCCAGGCGCCCAGCTACCTGACCTGCTGTGGTCTGGCGATGCGGCGTTTCCTGCAATGAGGCGAGGGCGCGAACAGCCATGAACATCGTGTTGATCAACCTGCTTCCTCACCGCGAGGCGCAGCGCAAAAAACGGCGCGAGGCGTTTTACGCGGGAGTGGTCGCGTCCATTCTGGCCGGCGGGCTGGTGCTGGCGCTGGGCTATACCGCGCTGAGCGAAATGATCAGCCAGCAGCAAAGCCGCAACGACTTTCTCAAGGCCGAAAACACCAAACTGGACGGGCAGATCAAGGACATCGCGTCGCTGCGCTCGGAAATCGAGGCGCTGCGCGCGCGGCAGGACGCAGTCGAAGGGCTGCAGGCCGACCGCAATCTTCCGGTGCATTTGTTCGACGATCTGACCCGCGACACCCCCGCCGGGGTGCAACTGTCGCAAATCCGTCAGGAGGGTTCGACCGTGCTGATCCAGGGCGTGGCGCTCAGCCAGGAGCGGGTGGCCGACTTTTTGCGCAATCTTTCCCGTCCCGATGGCTGGCTGGAAAAACCCGAGCTGATCGAAATCCGCTCGCAGATTTCCCCTGCCAGCGCGGGCAATACGCCGCGTGTGGTGGCGCAATTCCAGCTGCGCGCCAGTCTGAAGCGTCCCACCCCGGCAGCAGCGGCGTCTGGCGTGGCGGCGCATTCCTCGAAGTCGTGAGGCGATATCCATGGCGACCTCCTCGTTGTCCAAAATCGATCTGAACGGCCTGTTTCAAGACATTGCCGCGCAGTTCCGCGGACTCAACCCCAACGATCCCGGCGCCTGGCCGAAGTGGCCGCGGTACAGCGTGTTTGCCGCGGCGTTCGTCCTCACCGTCGGGCTGGGCTGGTACGTCTGGCTGTCGGGCACGCGCGACGAGCTCGTCTCCGCGCAACAGCAGGAAGTCACGCTGCGCGAGGAATACAAGAGCAAGCTGGAACAGGCCGTCAGCCTCGATCTGCTCAAGGCGCAAAAGGCGCAGGTGCAGCAGTACGTCGCGCTGCTGGAAAAACAACTGCCGAGCAAGGCGGAAATGGATGCGCTGCTGTCGGACATCAACCAGGCCGGAATCGGCCGCGGCCTGCAGTTCGAGCTGTTCAAACCGGGGCAGGTGGACGTCAAACCGTATTACGCCGAGCTGCCGATTGCCATCAAGCTGCAGGGCAGTTATACCGACCTGGCGGGGTTTGCCACCGACATCGCCAAGCTCTCGCGCATCGTCACGCTCAACAACATCAGCCTGACGGCCAATTCGGCCAAAACCGGCGCGCCGATGACGATGGAGGCCACGGCCAAAACCTTCCGCTACCTGGATGCCGATGAAATCGCCGAACAGGCCAAGGCGGCGAAAAAAGCCGGAGGCAGGAAATGAGCGCCACCCGTCTGCGTTCCATGCCGTGGCTGGGCGTTGCGGTCGTTGCCGCGATGCTGCTGTCGGCCTGCGGGCAAAAACACGAGGACTTGCGTGAGTGGATGGCGCAGCAGCGCGCCAGCATGCATCCGCGCATCAAGCCGATCGAGCCGCCCAAGCCTTTCGTTCCGGCGGCGTACGACCCGTCGATCGGCACCGATCCGTTTTCCGCCGCCAAACTCGAAATCGGCGCGCGGCAGGAAGTGCAGCAGCTCAACCCGCTGCTGCAGGCCGAACTGGCCCGGCCCAAACAGCCGCTGGAAGCCTATCCGCTGGACCAAATCCAGATGGTCGGCAGCGTCAAGGTGGGGGGCAAGGACTACGCGCTGCTCAAAGCGGGCAATCTGCTGTACCGCGCCCATGTCGGCGAATACGCCGGTCAGCATTTCGGCAAGATCACCAAAATCACGGAGAGCGAAGTCGATTTGAGGGAGCTGGTGCAAGACGCCACGGGCGACTGGGTCGAGCGCACCGCCACCCTTCAATTGCAGGAGAGCACACAATGAACACGCCGTTGTCAACAACACGCCGGGCCGCCGCCGAACGTCACCGCCTGAGTGCGGGACAGGTGACGACGCAACCGGCACGGGGGGCGTTCGCGCGGTATGCGGCGGCGGCGTTGCTGGTCGTGGCTGCGGCGCTGGGCGTGTTCGTCACCCCGGCGTCGGCCGCGGACAACGCCATCCAGGCCGTCACCGCCAGCCGGCAGGGCACGGAAACCATCGTGCAAATCAACCTGGCGCAACCGCTGGCGGCACCGCCCAACGGGTTTGTCATCGACCAGCCGGCGCGCATCGTGCTCGATTTTCCCGGGGTTGCCTCCGCGCTGGACCGCCAGACGGTGAACTTTGAGCAGGGCAATCTGCGCTCGGCCAACGTCGTCCAGGCGCAGGGGCGCACCCGCGTGGTGCTCAACCTGCGCCAGTCGGCCACCTACAGGACCCAGCTCGACGGCAACCGTCTGCTGGTGCTGCTCAATACCGCGCACGACACGGTGCAAACGGCTTCGGCCGCCACCGGCGCGCCGCAAACGCAGACCGTACATTTCGCCGACAACCTCAACACCCGCCAGCTCGCGCTGCGCGCCATCGACTTCAAACGCGGCACCGACGGCGCCGGCCGGGTCATCGTCAACCTGCCCAACAACCAGGTCGGCGTCGACATCCATCAGCAGGGGCAGAACATCGTCGTCGATTTCCTCAAGACCTCGCTGCCGCCCGACTTGCGCCGCCGCCTGGACGTGACCGACTTTGCCACCCCGGTGACCTCGGTGACCACCTTCCAGATGGGGGACAACGTGCGCATGGTCATCCAGCCCAATGGCGACTATGAGCAGAGCGCATACCAGGCCGACGACCAGTTCGTCATCGAGCTGCGCCGCGTGCAGCCCAACCCGAACGCGCTGGTGCAGGGCAACGGCCCGGGGTACCACGGCGAAAAACTCTCGCTGAACTTCCAGAACATCGACGTGCGCTCGCTGCTGCAGGTGTTCGCCGACTTCACCCACCTCAACGTCGTCGTCAGCGACTCGGTCACCGGCAACCTCACGCTGCGGCTGAAAGACGTGCCGTGGGACCAGGCGCTGCATATCATCCTGCGCGCCAAGGGACTGGGTGAGCGCAAGGAGGGCAATGTGCTGTGGATCGCGCCAC
Source organism: Pseudomonadota bacterium (assembly GCA_021799355.1). Lineage (GTDB taxonomy): Bacteria > Pseudomonadota > Gammaproteobacteria > Burkholderiales > Burkholderiaceae_C > Thiomonas. Next base: position 110,453 of record JAJZAQ010000002.1, on the reverse strand, counting down.
GCGACGAAATCCTGGCGCGGGAAAAGGCCGATCTGGAAGCGAAAAAATCCATCGCCGAACTCGAACCGCTGAAATCCGAGACGTTCCAGCTCAATTACGTCAAGGCAGCGACGGTGGTGTCGATGCTCACCGGTGCTGCAGGCGGCGCGCAGCCCAGCGCCGCGGCAACGCCCGCACCGATTCTGCTGCCCGGCCTGCCCAGTTCTGCGGCACCGACTTCGCGCATTCTGTCTCCGCGCGGCACCGTGCTTGCCGACCCCCGCACCAACCAGCTTTTCGTCACGGACATTCCGTCCAAGCTCGAAGAAGTCGCCAAACTGATCGCCAAAATCGACAAGCCGGTGCGTCAGGTGATGATCGAAGCCCGTATCGTCGAAGCCAGCGACCAGTTCGGCCGCAGTCTGGGGGTGAAGCTAGGGTACGTCGACGCGCGCGGGCTGCAGGGCGGAGTGCCGGGGTATGGCACGGGCAACAACCGCGTGACGTTCTCCGGTGATTACCTCGGCGTGGCCAACCAGACCAACCAGCCGGGTAGCAGCGGCGCGACGCTGGCGGATTCGCAGTTCGTCAACCTGCCGGCGTTCGGCCTGGCCAACAGCCTGCTGGCCGGGGCGACTCCGGCGTCGCTGGGCATCAGCTTGTTCAACGCCGCGGCCAACCGCTTCATTAACCTGGAGCTTTCGGCGATGGAAGCCGACGGCAAAGGCAAGATCATTTCGTCGCCGCGTGTCATCACCTCCGATCTGGGCAAGGCCACCATCGAGCAGGGCACGGAAATCCCCTACCAGCAGGCCACCTCCAGCGGGGCGACGGCGGTGACGTTCAAAAAAGCCGTGCTCAGCCTGGACGTCACCCCGCAGATCACGCCTGATGGCAACGTGATCATGAACGTCGAAATCCACAAGGACAGCCCGGGGGCGACCACTGCCGGCGTGCCGTCGATCAACACCAATACCGTGACGACACAGGTGCAGGTCGAAAACGGTGGTACCGTAGTGCTCGGCGGGATCTATACCTCGCAGGAACAAAACCAGACCGACAAGGTGCCGTTGCTCGGCGACATTCCGGTTCTCGGCAATTTGTTCAAGAACAACAGCAAGATGTACAACAAAAACGAACTGCTGGTGTTTTTGACGCCGAAGATCGTGACCAGCGCCGATCTGAGCAATTGACAGCCGGGGGTAAGACTCGATGCAACACCAGCTCATGCAGGCAGTCGGCAGGCTGATGCGCGCTACGGCGGCAACGGTCTGCGTGGTGGCCGCTCTCGCGGCCTGTGGTGGAGGAGGCGGGCCCGCGGCCGTACCGCTTCCCCCGCCCACGCCCAACCAGGTTCCGGTCACGGTCGAACAGTTCAATCCGAACAACCCTGTGCCGAACCGACCTTACGTCACCGTCACGGTGTGCGATGCGCAAAACAATTGCCAGGATGTCGATCACGTCTTGCTCGACACGGGATCGACAGGACTTCGCATCATGCCCGGTGTGCTCAGGCTGTCGCTGCCCGCACAACAAAATGCCGATGGCAGCGTAGTCGCCGAGTGCATGCAGTACGGCGCAGGCTATTTCTGGGGGGCGCAGCGCCTTGCCACCGTCAAAATGGCAGGGGAAATCGCGCCCAATATCGCCGTGACCGTCGCCGGTGATCCCAGTATTCCCGCTGCGGCACCTGCGGGTTGTGCGTCGAGCATGCCCAATGCGATTGCCGGATTGCCCCAATTCAATGGGATTCTCGGCATCGGTCCGCAAAAAACGGATTGCGGAGCAAGCTGTGAGCAATCGACCGCAGCACAGCTGTATTTTGCCTGTCAGGGCGGTGCGGCCGGCAGTTGTACGGCGGTGACCATGCCGGTGGCGCAGCAGACGTCCAATCCGATCAGCCAATTCGCCAGCGATAACAACGGCAGCGTACTGACGTTTCCCGCCGTGGGCACGCCGCAGGATCGAGTCGTCGGGACGTTGACGTTTGGGATCGGCACACAGAGCAACAATACCGTCAAGGGGTTGCAGATTTATCGTTCGAGCGTGCCGAATTTGGATTTTCCCCTGCTCGCAGCGACGGTCAACGGCGTATCCAGTTTTGCCTTTCTGGATACGGGAACGAGTTTTTATCATCTGGCGCAGACCGGCGGCGCCACGGTTCTCACCCGTCCGCCGTTCGTTCAGGCCATTTCAGGACTGGCGGTTTGCGGTCAGCCCGGAGGGCCTTACTGCCCGGCCGCACCGCAATCTGTTCAAATCCGTCTCAACGGCAGCAATGGCAACCCGACGAGCTGGCAGACGGTGACTCTGGCTGATCCCACTGCAGCGTTTCAGGCGAATCAGGCAGTCATTCCGACCTTGGGGATGCAAAACAACGATTCTCCAGGAGTATCGATCCTGGGGCTGCCTTTTTACTTCGGCCGGACGGTGGCCACGGCCATCGATGGCATGCCCACACCAGGAGGGGCAGGGCCTTACTGGGCATTTTGACGGGGTTTGGAGCGAATGGGCCGATTCGATGGCTGATTTTGCGCTGTATTTGATGAATCCGATTTGAGGGGGTGTGATGAAAACATTGGGCAAACTGTTCGCCTTGGTTTTGGCAGGAGTCGGTGCTGCAGGCGTGCTGGCATCTTGTGGCGGAGGTGGAACGGGCAGCGCGGGCACGCCGTTGCTTGGCAGCAAGAACACCAATACGGCCACACTGCAATGGCTGGCGCAGGGGCAATTGAACCCGACGCAGGTGCCGATGAATATTCCGGTGACGGTGGTCTATCAATTGCTTGATCCCTACCAACACCCGGTGCCCGGAAAAGCGGTGACGTTTTACACTCACACCGACAACGGTTCAGCGGTGCAGTGTTTCACGCAGACCAACCCACCGACTTTGAACCAGTATTGTTCGGCGGTGACCGATTCCAACGGCACGGCGCAAGTCATCATCCAGGCCACTCCGCTGAATGCCGCCGGAACCATCTATCCGAGCGTGGCGTTTTCTCTGCAGGTCGTCCCGTCACAGGTTCCCACAACCGTGTCGCCCACGGCGAGCACGCCCTTCACTTTTGCCAGCGCCGTCCAGTACGCGCAACAGACCACGCTGATCAGCCAGCCCATTGGCTGGACATTCATTCCGTTGCAGTGATTTTGATTTGATCGAACGAGGACGGTAGACGTCATGAACAAGTTGTCCAAAACAGCGGTGGCCTTCGCCGGCGGGCTGGGTTCTCTGGTGCTTGCCAGTTGTGGTGGCGGCGGCGGGACGGCGACGCCGACCTATAACGCACCGATCGCGCAGCCCAGTCTGCCCGGCACCGTGGTGCAAATTTTGCAGGCCAATGGCGCCGGGGGTTTTTCACCATTGCCCGCCAACAGCGACGGCAGCTACAACATCACCGATCAAACCGCTGTCATGGTCAATGCGCAGACGACGCAGGGTTTGTCACAGTCGCTCAATTGGGGTTTCGCCGCGACCGACGGCAATGGTCTCAATTATGCGCAAAACACCACGACCAAAGCCTTTCAGGTCGCCGGCACGACCGATCCCATCCTGCAGTTGATCGGTTATTCCGGACTGGCCACGGTGCCTTCGTCGATCGGTAATCCGACGAATGGGACCCCACTGCAATTCAGCTCGCTGATTGCGCCTGGTGGCACGCTCGTACTCGGTTTGAGTCAGGGGCTGACACCGGCTTCGGCGTCATTCCAGTCGCAGACGGTTTTTCGGGTGTTGAGTGCGTACACCGGAACCTGGTCCGTGTCATATGGCGGGTCAGGCTTGACGTTTGCTGGAACATGCCAGATTTCCATTGCCCAAAGCGGCGTGGTGTCCGGATCCTGCAGTGATCCAACGCTGGGCAGCTATGCCGTCACCGGCCGGGATTATGGTACGGGCAATGCCATGGGGGTGCAGTTTCAGAGCCAAAACGGCGTGATCAATTTTTACCTTGGCACGTCTCCCGTGGCGTCGAATTTGCTGCAAGGGCGTACTAATTTGTTCGTTGATACTGTCACAACGACGCAATCGAACAACAGTACGTCGTCAGGAAGTATCGGTTCAGGCACTTCAGGTAGCTCAAGTTCAGGAAGCTCGGGCTCTGTGAGCAGTGGGGTGGTAACCAGAATCTATGCGCAGGATCCCTATGCCTGCCAACTGATCCCTGGAGCTCAATATGTGCAGATTGCCAATCCGACTGTCTGTGCGTCTTCCAATCAAATTTTGTTTAGTTCTAACAGCAGCGGGACCACGACCACGGCATCAAGCGGGACCTCCGGTAGTGCGACCTCCGGAACTATAACGAGTGGCGGTTCTAGCAGTACGACGACGAGTGGTCAGAGCGGCAGCACTGGTGTGCCAGTCATGTGGACTGCGACCCGAACCTCGTGATCGAGCGTGACCCGCATTTTCCTCATCGGCCTCATGGGCGCGGGCAAAACGACGGTGGGCCGCATGCTGGCACAGCGGCTGGGGCTGGCTTTTGTCGATAGCGACCAAGAGATCGAGCGGGAGCAGGGCTGCAGCATCGCCGAGTTGTTCGCCCGCGGGGGCGAGGCGGGGTTTCGCGCCATCGAGGCAAAAATGATCGACAGGCTGACGCGGCGGGCGGACATCGTGCTGGCCACGGGCGGCGGCGCGGTGTTGCGGGCGGACAATCGCAAGGCGCTGCGCGAACGGGGCACGGTGGTGTATTTGCGCGCCAGCGCCGATGATCTGGCGCACCGCCTGCGCAACGACCGCAGCCGCCCGCTGCTGCAGCAGGGGGACGCGCGGGCCAAGCTGCACGAACTGTTCCGCGTGCGCGATCCGCTGTACCGTGAGACGGCGCATTTCGTCCTTGACACCGGGCGTCCTTCGGCCACCCTGCTCGCCAATATGGTGCAGATGCAGCTCGAACTGGCCGGTGTCCTGCCGGCGTCGCGCAACGGCACCTAAACCTGCAGGGGTGTCCGGGTGTCGGGGCGGCGTCGGCCGCTGCCGGCTTTCTACAATGGCCGCATCGGCTCGACACACTCCACCCATGACCACCGTTCGCATCGCATTGGGCGACCGCGCCTACGACATCCGCATCGCCAGCGGGCTGCTCGACTCGCCGCAAACCTTTGCCGCCGTGGCCAATCCCAAGGCGGCGGCGCTGATCGTGAGCAACATCACTGTGGCGCCGCTGTATGCGGCGCGGCTGGAGCGCAGCCTGGCGCCGCATTTTGCCCGGGTTCTGCATTGCGTGCTGCCCGATGGGGAGGAATACAAGACCTGGCAGACGCTGGACCAGATTTTCACCGCGCTGCTGCACGCGCAGTGTGACCGCAGGACCACGCTGTTCGCCCTCGGTGGCGGGGTGATTGGCGATATGACCGGGTTTGCCGCAGCCAGCTATATGCGTGGCGTCCCGTTCGTGCAGGTGCCCACGACACTGCTGGCACAGGTCGATTCGTCGGTGGGCGGCAAGACGGCGATCAACCACCCGCTGGGCAAGAACATGATCGGGGCGTTTTACCAGCCGCGGCTGGTCGTTGCCGATCTGGCGACGCTGCACAGCCTGCCGCAGCGTGAGCTGTCGGCGGGCATGGCCGAGGTCATCAAGCATGCGGCCATCGCCGATGTGGATTTTCTCGGCTGGCTGGAAACGCACATCGATGCGCTGCTGGCGCACGACGACGCCGCGCTGGCCACCGCGGTGGCGCGGTGCTGCCGCATCAAGGCAGATGTCGTGGCACAGGATGAAACCGAATCCGGCCTGCGCGCGATTCTCAACTTCGGCCACACCTTCGGGCACGCCATCGAGGCCGGGATGGGGTATGGCAACTGGCTGCACGGCGAAGCCGTGGGCGCCGGGATGGTGCTCGCTGCCGAACTGTCGGTGCGTCTGGGGCTGTTGCCGCGCGACGAGGCCACGCGACTGTCACGGTTGATCGCCCGTGCCGGCTTGCCCACACGCGCGCCCGATCTGGGCGCGGCCCGCTGGGCCGAGCTGATGCAGGTGGACAAAAAAGCCGAAGGCGGTCAGGTGCGCTTCGTCCTGCTGCACGGTCTGGGACACCCGGTGCTGCGTGCCGCACCGCTGGCCGACGTGCAGGCGAGTATCGCTGCGCATTTGCAGCCGGGGCCGGTGACGAGCGCGGCATGAGCCGGCTGCCGCGGCACCCCGGCGCCCTGGCGCCGTATGCCTGCAGCGACGCCACGTCGCGCGGTCGTGAGCACGACGAGCCGCCGCCGACGGATCGCACCGCCTACCAGCGCGACCGCGACCGCATCATTCACAGCACCGCTTTCCGCCGCCTCGAATACAAGACGCAGGTGTTTCTCAACCACGAGGGCGATCTGTTCCGCACCCGCTTGACGCACAGCCTGGAAGTGGCGCAGATCGCACGCTCGATCGCGCGCTCGCTCGGCCTGAACGAAGACCTGACCGAAGCGCTGGCACTGGCGCACGACCTCGGCCACACCCCGTTCGGCCACGCCGGGCAGGATGCGCTGGGCGCGTGCATGCGGCGGCATGCCCCGCAGGGTGGTGGATTCGAGCACAACCTGCAGTCGCTGCGCGTGGTGACCACGCTGGAAGAACGCTACGCCGCGTTCAACGGCCTGAACCTGACGTTCGAGACGCGCGAAGGCATCCTCAAACACTGTTCGCGGCGCAACGCGCAGCGCCTGGGCGACGTCGGCCAGCGTTTCCTCACCGGCGGCCAGCCCAGTCTGGAGGCGCAGGTGACCAATCTGGCCGACGCCATCGCCTACAACAACCACGACATCGACGATGGTCTGCGCGCCGGGCTGATCGATCTGGACGAGCTGCAGACGGTCCCGTTTTTTGGCGGACACCTCGACGCCGTGCGCCGCGCCTACCCCGTGGTGCAGGGGCGCCGGCTGGTGGCCGAAACCATCCGCCGCATGATTTCCGCGCTCATCAGCGACCTGGTCGCGGAGACGGCGCGGCGCATCGCACAGCACGGCGTCGACTGCCCGGACGCCGTGCGTGCGGCGCCGCCGCTGGCAGCGTTCAGCGCGCCGGTGCAGCAGCAACTGCAGCAGCTGCAGCACCTGCTGCTGCACCGGCTGTACCGCCACCCCGACGTGCTGCGCAACACCACCAAGGCCCAACGGCTGCTGACCGAGCTGTTCGATGCCTACGCTGCCGACCCTCGGCTGCTGCCGCGAGCCTACCAGCGCGACGACGCCGCGCGCCAGCCGCGGGCGATCGCCGACTACCTGGCCGGCATGACCGACCGCTACGCCATCCGCGAGCACCAGCGCCTGTTCTCGATGCGCGACTGGCCGGCGTACTGACCCGCTGTGCCGCCGGCAGCCCGCGCTTCACAGCCCGGCCTGCAGCCGCAACTGCGCCGCCGAAGCCGCCGCGTCGTAGCGCGCCTGCAGCGCCAGGCGCATCGCCTCGACCGCGCCGCGCCGCGCCAGCAGCCATTCCGACAGCCCGGCCTCACCCAGCTGATAGGCGCGCAGCACCCGTGCGGCGGACTGCGCCTGCAGTCTGGCGGCGTCTTCCGCGGCATTGGCGGCAGCGGCCTGCGCCTGCGCCTGCGCCAGCAGCCGCTGCACTTCGGCGTCGAGCACAGACTGCTGTTCGCGCAGCCGCCATTGCGCGGCATCGACCTCCGCCAGCGCGGCGCGCTCCTGCGCTGCGCGCGCCGGGGTGCCGAATGGCACCGACAGCTGCACGCCGACGATGCGCTCGTTGCCGCCGCGCTCAGAACCGAGGTAGGCACCGACCGTAGGCTGCGGCGTGCGTGCGGCGTGCGCCTGCGCCGCCAGCGCCTGCGCCTTTTGCAGCGCGGCGCGCTGCTCGGCCAGCAGCGGGCTGGCGGCAGTCGCCTGCTCCACCCACTGCGCCGCCGACCATGCCGGCAAGGCCAGCGCCGCCGCATCGCCCTGACCGCGCAGACTGCCGTCCTGCGCCAGCGCCGGGTAACGGGCGAACAGCGCGGCGCGGCTGCTTGCCGCCAGGCCCTGCGCCAGCGTCAGCGCCGCCTGCGCCCGCGCGCGCTCGGCCTGCATTTGCTCCACCTCCAGCACGCTGGCGTCACCCAGCGCTTGCCGCCGTTGCAGCGCCTTGACCTGGGCGTCGATCAATTCCAGATCCTGCTGCGCCAGCAGCGCCTCGGCCTGCGCACGTTGCGCGGCGAACCACGCCGTGAACAATTGCCCCAGGGTTTGCTGCCGCGCCAGCGCCAGCGTGGCCTGTGCCGACTGCTCCAGCGCATCGGCCAGACGCGAGTCCGCCTGCTGCTGCGCCGGCAGACGCAACTGACGGTTGATCAACAGCTGCCATTCGGTGAACCGCCCACTGTCGGGTGGAGCGTCGATGCGGCGCTGCTGCACCTGTGCCTGCGCGGTCAGGCCGTTGCTGCCGGCGCGCAGCGCCGCGCCGTTGTCCTGCGCCGCCTGCCGCATCGCCTGCGCGTCACGCAGCGCCGGGGCGTCGCTCAGCCCCTGCTCCACGGCCGCGGTGTGCGGCAGAGTGGGCCGGGGCAGATCTTCGACGGCGGGCAGCGCCGCGACGGCGGCTGCCGCGGCGGCCGGCCGTGGTGCTGCGCTCTGCGCCGCCCACGTCGCGCCGCCCGGCAGCGCCAGTGCCAGCGCCACGGCGACGGCGCGCAGCGCGGGGGAAAAGAAGGTTGCTTGCATCACACAGTCTCCTTGGAGGATCGGGCGGCGTCGACCTTGCGCGCTGCGCGCGGCAGGCCGTAGCGCGCAAACAGCAACGGCAACAACACCAGGGTCAGGGCGGTCGACGACGCCAGACCGCCGACCACCACCACGGCCAGCGGCTTCTGGATTTCCGAGCCGGGGCCGGTGGCCGACAGCAGCGGTAGCAGGCTCAGCGCGGTGATGCTCGCCGTCATCATCACCGGGCGCAGGCGGCGCATCGCCCCTTCGCGCACGGCGCGCGCCAGCGGCAGGCCGCGCTGCAGCAACTCGTTGAAATGGCTCACCAGCACCACGCCGTTGAGCACGGCGATGCCCAGCAGGGCGATGAAGCCGACGGACGCCGGCACCGACAGGTATTGCCCGCTGGCCCACAGCGCGATCACGCCGCCGACCAGGGCGAACGGAATGTTGGCGAACACTAGCAGCGACTGGCGGAACGAACCGAACGTGGTCATCAGCAGCACAAAAATCAGCGCCAATGCGATGGGCACGACCAGCCCCAGCCGCGCGCTGGCGCGCTGCTGGTTTTCGAACTGCCCGCCCCACTGCAGGCGCACGCCTTCGGGCAGCCGCACCCTGGCGGCCACGGCACGTTTGGCGTCGGCAACGTAGCCGACCAGATCGCGGCCGCTGACGTTGGCCTGCACCGCGGCAAAGCGGCTGCCGTCCTCATGCGCCACCAGCACCGGCCCCTGCGTGGGCACCAGCCGGGCGAGCTGCGACAGCGGGTACGCCGTGCCGTCCGGCGCGGTGATGCGCACCTGCGCGAACGCCTGCGGATTGCTGCGCAGATCGCTTGTCGCGCGCAGCAGCAGCGGGGTGCGGCGCACGCCTTCGAGCACCATGCCCTGCGGCTGGCCCTCGATCAGCGCGCGCAGGTCCTGCTGCAGGCTGTCGACGTCGAACCCGGCGCGGCCGGCGGCCAGGCGGTCCACCTGCACTGTCAGGTACTGCACGCCCTCGGGGCGGGCGGCGAGCACCTCCTGCGCACCGGGCACGCTTTTGAGCACCTCGGCGACCTGCTGCGACAAGTCACCGAGCTGGGCGACATCGGGGCCGAAAATTTTCACCACCAGGTCGCCGCGGCTGCCGGTGAGCATTTCCGAGACGCGCATCTCGATCGGCTGGGTGAAGCTGAAATCCACGCCGGGAAAGCGTTCGAGCACCCGGCGCAGCGCGTCGATCACGGCGTCTTTGCCGCCGGGCCGCCACTGCGCCGCTGGTTTGAGCACGAGAAACATATCGGTTTCGTTCAGTCCCATCGGGTCCAGCCCCAGATCGTCCGAGCCGCTGCGGGCGACGATGGCCTTGACCTCCGGAACCTCCCGCAGCAGCGCCTGCTGCACGCGCAGGTCCAGCGCCGCGGTCGTGCCCAGGCTGATCGACGGCAGCTTTTGCAGCTGCACGATCACATCGCCCTCGTCGAGCGTGGGCATGAAGGTCTTGCCCACGCGGGTGTAGGCAAAGCCGGCGGCCAGCAGCGACACCACCGCCAGCGCGACGACGATGCGGCCGTGGGCAAAACTCCAGTCCAGCACCCTGCGGTACCCTGCCGACAGCATCCGCACCAGCCACGGATCGGTGTGCGGCACGCGCCTGAGCAACAGCGAGGCCACCACCGGGACGATGGTCAGCGCGATCAGCAGCGAGGCACCCAGTGCGAACACGATGGTCAGCGCCACGGGGCGAAACAGCTTGCCTTCGAGGCCTTCGAGCGTGAGCAGCGGCAGGAAGACGATGGCGATGATGGCCACGCCCGACAGCACCGGGCCGGCGACTTCGCCGACGCCGCGCACGATGCGCGCCAGCCGGTCATGCTGCGGATCGACCGGTGCGTGCAGCGGCGGCTGCTGCGGATCGTGCGCCATGTGGTTGACCAGGTTTTCCACCACTACCACGGCGGCGTCGACCAGCATGCCCAGCGCGATGGCCAGCCCGCCCAGGCTCATCAGGTTGGCGCTCAGTCCGAACCCGCGCATGAGGATGAAGGTGGCCAGCGCGGCCAGCGGCAGGGTCAGCGCCACCACCAGCGCGGCGCGCCAGTTGCCCAGAAACAGCAGCAGCATCACCACCACCAGCACCACGGCCTCGGCCAGCGCGCGGGTGACCGTGCCCACGGCGCGCTCGACGAGCTGACTGCGGTCGTAGAACACCCGCACGCTCATGCCCTTGGGCAGACGCGGCTCCAGTTCGGCCAGGCGGGCCTTGACCCCACGCACCACCTGCTGCGCGTTCGCCCCGCGCAACCCGAGGACGATGCCTTCGACCGCCTCGCCGCGGCCGTCGGCGGTGACGATGCCGTACCGCGTGCTGCTGTCCAGGCTGACGCGCGCCACATCGCCCACGCGCACCGGCGTGCCACGCACGGTGGCGATGACGGTGTTGCGGATGTCGTCGGCGTTGGCGAAGGCGCCCTGCACGCGCACGATGCGCGTTTCCTCCCCCTCGTCGAGGCGGCCGGCGCCGTCGTTGCTGTTGTTCGTCTGCAGCGCGCTGCGCAACTGGTTGAGCGACAGCCCCCAGGCGGCCAGACGGGCCGGGTCGGGCTGCACGGCAAACGCGCGCACGTCGCCGCCGAGCATGTTCACGTCGGCCACGCCGGGCACGGTGCGCAGCGCCGGGCGGATGAGCCATTGCAGCGTGCTGCGCTTTTGCTCCAGCGTGGCCGGCCCTTCGATGGTGAACATGAACAGATCCGACAGCGGCGTGGTGATCGGTGCCAGACCGCCCGTGGCCGAGGCCGGCAGTTCGCCGCGCACGTTCGACAGCGCTTCGCTGACCTGCTGGCGCGCCCAGTACACGTCGGTGCCTTCGTCGAAATCGATGGTGATGTCGGCAATGCCATATTTGGACGTCGAGCGCACGATGCGCTTGTTGGCAATGCCCAGCACCTCTTGCTCGATCGGCAGCACCACCCGCGTCTCGACCTCTTCGGGCGTCATCCCCGGCGCCTTCATGATGACCTTGACCTGCGGCGACGACACGTCGGGAAATGCGTCGATGGGCAGCGAGCGCCAGGCCCACAAACCACCGGCCACCAGCAGCAGCATCGCCCCCAGGGTGAGCAGACGCTGGCGCAGCGCGCCGCGTGTGAGTGCGACGATCGCCCCGCCGCCGGATGCCGCCGGCTGGGTGTCGGGTGTCTGCGCGCTCATGGCGTCACCTCACCGGCGGCTGCCTTGATGGCGACCACACCGCTGGCGGCCACCTGGTCGCCGCCGCGTAGCGCCCCGCGCACCGTCACGGCGTCGTTCAGCCGCGAGGCCACGTCGACGGCGACGACGCGGAACCCCGCCTTGTCGCGCACCAACACCGCGTCTTTGCCGCCAAACTGCGTCAACGCGCTCGGCGGTACGCGCCACAACCCGCTTTGCGCCGGCAGGCTCACCCGCGCCTGCACCACGGCGCCCGGCTGCAGACTGCCGGGCTGGGTCAGACGCGCGCGGAGCAGCACGCTCTGCCCGGCGTTGAGCGCGGTGGACTTGGCCTGCACCACGCCGTGCGCCTGGAATTCCGTCACACTCACCGCCGCTCCGGCCTGCAACTGCGCAGCCTGCTGCGGGCTGGCGTCGATTTCCAGCCACAACGATCCCTGCTGGGCGATGCGGAACAAGGGCGCGGCCATGTCCACGCGCTGCCCCGGCAGGGCGTTGGCCTCGGTGATCACGCCGCCGATGGGGGCGCGCAGCACCGCCAGGCCGTTGAGCGCGGTGCCGCCGGCAGCGAGCTTGAGCGCCAGGTCGCGCTCGGCGAGCAGGGCCTGCGCCTGGCGGCTCTGCGCCCGCGCCGCCTCCAGTCGTGCGGTCGGGACGATGCCCTCTTCGACCAGCAGGGTGTCACGCTGCAACTGCTGCTGCGCCAGATCCAGGCGGCTTTGCGCCTCGCTGCGTTCGCGCTGCAGCTGCGCGATCTGCGCGCTGCTGAGTTCAGCCAGCGGCTGCCCGGGTTTGACCGTCTCGCCGGGGTTGACCAGCAGCCGCACGACCATGGCGGCAGCGGGTGCCGCCACCACCGCCTGCTGCGTCGGCGGCACAGTGACGCGGGCGGGCAGGTCGATTTGCGCCGCCGCCGCCGGCTGCACCGGGGCAAGGCGCACGCCCAGCGCGGTCTGCTGGTCGGGCGACAGCGCGATGACGGCAGGCGGTGCCGCCCAGACCGGGGCGGCGGCGAACGCGGCGAGCCACAGGCTCAGGCACGCGGCATGCAGCGGGCGCGCCAGCGGCGCGCGTGAAACGATCGATTCAGGCATGTCTCATCCCGGCGATGCCGGGCTCCATCGGGCAAAAAACACACGGGGGTGGCGCACGGCGTAGCGCAGCGTGCGCAACGGGGCATCACGGCCGGGTTGCGGCCGCGACGGTCACACGCGGATGGAGGGAGGCGCCTGTGCGGGAGGCGGCAGCGCGTGCCGCGTCGGGGCCACGGCGCTGCGCACTGCCGGCCAGACGGGGGCCGGAGCCGCACGCGCTGGTGCCTGCGCCCATGCCGGCAGGGCAGCCGCAGCCGGCACAGGCGCCGGCACGCCGCTGCTGCGCAGCTGTGTCTGCCGCGACTGCGCGATACCTGCGGTCAGCTCGACGTCGCTTGGCTCCGGCGCGTGCAGCGCCACAGCCGCCGACACGCCGTGACGGTGGTTTGGTTCCACGCACGCCAGCCCCTCGAACGCCGGGCTGGCACGCACCTCGGCCAGCGTCGACAGGGCATGGATGTGCCAGCCGCTTTGTACCGGCTGGCCCAGATGGCCGTGGATGAACGGCATCAGGCCGAGCAGCAGCACCAGCAGCGACAGCCAGGCGGCGCGGAAGGTGGCGGCGACGGAGGACATGGACGATCTGTGCAAAAGTGTAAGCACTATAACCAGAGTTTCCATCACCTGCGGCGTGCGGGGGAATTTTGCCCGGTGCCGCAGTCTGCTCGGCGGGGCGGTGCGCATTTTTAGAATGCCGCCATGAGCGCCCCGCAAGTTTCCCCCGCGTCGAACCGGTCCGCCGCTGCGCCGCGCCGCGGCGCAGCCGCCCAGAGGGCCAACACCTCGCCGCTGGCGCGGCTGGGGCTGCACACCGACTGGGACGTGGCGCTGCACCTGCCGCTGCGCTACGAGGACGAAACCCGGCTGACGCCGCTATCGGCGCTGCGCGACGGTGCCGTGGTCACGGTCGAGGCCGTGGTGGTCGATGCGCAGGTGCAGGGCAGGGCGCCGCGGCGACAGCTGCTGGTGCGGCTGTCGGGGCAATCGCCGCACGAGCGGCTCACGCTGCGGCTGTTCCATTTCTACCCGAATCAGCGCAAGGTCTTGCAGCCCGGGGTGCGGCTGCGCGTGCACGGGCAGGTGCGCCACGGGCTGTTCGGCTGGGAGATGGTGCACCCGGCGTGGAAAGTCGTGGAGGCCGGCACGCCGTTGCCCACCGTGCTCACTGCGGTGTATCCGACCACGGCCGGGGTGGCGCAAAGTGTGTTGCGCAAGGCGGTGGCGGCTGCCCTGGAGCGGCTGGACTGGCGCGACACCGTGCCGCCGCAGGAACTGGCGCGGCACCGCCTGCCCGCGCTGCAGGCCAGTCTGCGCCTGCTGCACGCCCCGCCGCCGGAGGCGCTGGCCAGCCTGGAGGCAGGCACCCACCCGGCGCAGCGGCGGCTGAAATTCGACGAACTGCTGGCGCAGCAGCTGGCCCAGCAACAGGCCCGCGCGCAGCGTGAGCAGTGGCGGGCGCCGTCGCTGCAGCGTGCCGCTGGCCAGACCGATCTGGTGGCGCGGCTGCAGGCGGCCCTGCCGTTTCGGCTCACTGCGGCGCAGCAGCGGTGCGTTGCGGAAATCGCCGCCGATCTGGCGCGGCCGCTGCCGATGCACCGGCTGCTGCAGGGCGACGTGGGCAGCGGCAAGACGGTGGTGGCGGCGCTGGCGGCAGCGCAGGCCATCGCCGCGGGCTGGCAGTGCGCGCTGATGGCGCCCACCGAAATCCTTGCCGCACAGCACGCGCGCAAGCTGGCCGACTGGCTGCAGCCGCTGGGGGTGCGTGTGGCCTGGCTGTCGGGCAGCCAGAGCAAGACGGAGCGCGGCGCGGCGCTGGCGCTGGTCGCCAGCGGCCAGGCGCAGCTCGTGCTCGGCACGCATGCGGTGATCCAGTCGCAGGTGCGGTTTGCCCGGCTCGGGCTGGCCATCGTCGACGAACAGCACCGCTTCGGCGTGGCGCAGCGGCTGGCGCTGCGCGACGGCCTGCGCGCCGGGCTGCAGGACAGTGCATTGCAGCCGCACCTGCTGATGATGAGTGCCACGCCGATTCCGCGCACGCTGGCGATGGCCCTGTTCGGCGATCTGGACGTTTCGACCATCGACGCCCTGCCGCCGGGGCGCACGCCGGTGCGTACCACGCTGCTGGCCGCCGGCCGACGCGACGCGCTCATCGCCCGCGTCGCCGCGCAGGTTGCGCAGGGGCGGCAGGCGTACTGGGTCTGCCCGCTGGTGGAGGAGAGTGAGGAGCTGGATCTGCAAAACGCCGTGGCCGTGCATGCCGAGCTGGGCGCCGCGCTCGCGGCGGTGCCGCGAGCGCCCGCGGCCGCACCGCTGCGCGCCGGGCTGCTGCACGGCCGGATGAAGGCGGCGGACAAGCGCGCGGTGATGCAGGCGTTCGCCGCCGCAGACATCGGCCTGCTCGTGGCCACCACGGTGATCGAAGTCGGCGTGGACGTGCCCGCCGCCAGCCTGATGGTGGTCGAGCACGCCGAGCGTTTCGGTCTGTCGCAGCTCCACCAATTGCGCGGGCGGGTGGGGCGCGGTGCGGCGCAGTCCGACTGCGTGCTGCTGTTCACCCCGCCGCTGTCGCCCACGGCAGCCGCGCGCCTGGCGGCGATGCGCGATCTGGCCGACGGCTTTGCCTTGGCACAAAAAGACCTCGAACTGCGCGGCCCGGGCGAACTGCTCGGGCTGCGGCAATCGGGGGTGCCAGGGTTGCGCTACGCCGACGTGGCGCACGATGCCGATTTGCTCGCCGCCGCCCGCGACAGCGCTCGGCGGCTGCTGGCCGCCGACCCCGCGGCGGCGCGGCAGCATGTGCTGCGCTGGCTGGGCGAGGCCGGCAACTGGCTGTCGGCGTGAATCCGGATTGCATTGATTCACACAATCTTCGCCGGATTCTGTTTCAATTCTGTCTATGACTCTGACCGAACTCCGCTACATCGTCGCCGTGGCGCGCGAACGCCATTTCGGCCGCGCCGCCGAAGCCTGTTTCGTCAGCCAGCCGACGCTGTCGGTGGCGATCAAAAAACTCGAAGACGAGCTCGATGTGCGGTTGTTCGAGCGCGGCGGCAACGAGGTGAGCATCACCCCGGTGGGCGCCGAGATCGTCGAGCAGGCGCAGCGGGTGATCGAGCAGGCCGCGGCGATCAAGGAAATCGCCAAGCGCGGCAAGGATCCGCTGGCCGGGCCGCTGCGCCTGGGCGTGATCTACACCGTGGCGCCGTACCTGCTGCCGGAACTGGTGCGCAACGTCATCGCGCGCACGCCGCAAATGCCGCTGCTGCTGCAGGAAAACTTCACCACCCGGCTGCTGGAAATGCTGCGCACCGGCGAACTCGACGCGGCCATCCTCGCCGAGCCGTTTCCCGACCAGGGACTGGCGGTGTCGCCGCTGTACGACGAGCCATTCATGATCGCCGTGCCGCGCGGCCACGCGCTGGCCGGGTGCAAGGCGCTGACCGCGGAGGAAATCAAGGACGAAACCATGCTGCTGTTGGGTACCGGGCATTGTTTCCGCGACCACGTGCTCGAAGTCTGCCCGGAGTTCGCCCGGTTTTCGCCCAGCTCCGAAGGCATCCGCAAGAGCTTCGAGGGCTCGTCGCTGGAGACCATCAAGCAAATGGTCGCCTCGGGGATGGGCATCACCATCGTGCCCAAACTGTCGGTGCCGCGGCAGGACGTGCCGCACGCCGCCGACCCCGGCACCGACCACGTCTGCTACGTGCCGTTCACCGACCCGCCGCCATCGCGCCGCGTGGTGCTGGCGTGGCGCAAAACCTTCACCCGCCACGAAGCCATCGCTGCGCTGCGTCAGGCGGTCATGGCCTGCGAGCTCCCGGGCGTGACCATGCTCACGCCCTGAGTGACGTCGTGAGGCCGTGCGCCGCCCGCACGCGGTCTGCGGCTCAATTCATGCACCAGCCGTGGCTGACGACGATCGACTGCCCGGTCAGCGCGGCGCTGGGGAAGGCGGCGAGGTACAGCGCGAGGCTGGCGACGTCGTCCAGCGTGGTGAATTCGCCGTCGACCGTGTCCTTGAGCATGACGTTTTTGATCACCTGTTCTTCGCTGATGCCCAGCTCCCGCGCCTGCTCGGGAATCTGCTTTTCCACCAGCGGGGTGCGCACGAAACCGGGGCAGATGACGTGCGAGCGCACGCCCCTGGGCCCGCCTTCCTTGGCCAGCACCCGCGCCAGCCCGAGCAGGCCGTGCTTGGCGGTGACGTAGGCGCTCTTGAGCTTGCTCGCCTCGTGCGAGTGCACCGAGCCCATGTAGATGACCACGCCGCTGCCTCTGGCGTACATGCCCGGCAGCACCGCCTTGGTGGTGAGAAAGGCGCCGTCGAGATGGATGGCCAGCAGCTTTTTCCAGTCGGCGAAGGCGAAGTTTTCGATCGGGTTGACGATCTGGATGCCGGCGTTGGACACCAGAATGTCCACCGCGCCGAAGGCCTGCGCCACCGCGGCGCAGCCGGCGTTGACCTGCGCCTCGTCGGTCACGTCCATGGCCACGCCCATCGCCGTGCCCCCGGCCTGGTTGATGGCCTGCGCGGTGGCGCGTGCGGCGTCGAGGTTCAGATCGGCAATCGCCACCTTCGCCCCGGCCTGGGCGTAGGTTTGCGCGATGTGTCGGCCGATGCCGCTGGCCGCACCGGTGACGAGGGCGGTTTTGTCCTTGAGGCTGAGTTGCAGGGTCATCTGGATTCTCCTGGCTGGAAACGGGATAGGGCATTACACCGGGTTTGCTGCAATGCGGCAAGGGTGGCACATCAGGCCGCCGGCGGGGCGGGGAGTGGCGGAAACACCACCCGCGCGCGCAGGCCGCCCAGCGGCGCGGTGTCGAGCTCGATGGTCGCGCCGCAGCGCTGCGCCACGCTGCGCACGATGGCCAGCCCCAGCCCGCTGCCGCCGGCGGGTGCGTCTTCGCGGCGGTAGAAGCGGTCGAACACGCGCTCGCGGTCCTCGGGCGGAATGCCCGGGCCGGAGTCGTCGACTTCGAGCACGGCCACGCGCTGCGCCACACCGCCGGCGGCCTGCCGCATGTCGCAGCGCACGCGCACGTCCACCCGCCCACCCTGCGGGGTGTAGCGCAGCGCGTTGTCCACCAGGTTGCGCACCAGGATGCGCAGCCCGCCCGGCGGGGCGAGCACGCTGCAGTCTTCGGCGTCTTCCAGCCCGGCGTCCACGCCGCGGGTGAGCGCGAGTTCGGCAGTGTCCGACAGCGCCAGCCGCGCCGTGTCGAGCAGGCTGACCGCAGCGGGCGCCTCCTCGCCGCCGGATTCGTTGCGCGCGAGTTGCAGCAGCTGCTCGACCAAATGGCTGGCGCGGTCGATGCCGCTTTCCAGCCGCGCCAGCGCCACGCCGCGCTGCGCGTCGTCGTGCGCGCGTTCGAGCATCTGCACCTGCACCTTCAGCGCGGCCAGCGGCGAGCGCAGTTCGTGCGCGGCGTCGGCGACGAACATGCGCTGGGTGTCGAACGCGGCGCGGGTGCGGGCGAACAGCCCGTTCATCGCCCGCACCACCGGCTGCATCTCGCTGACCACCGGGTGCGGGTCCAGCGGCTCGAAGCTGGTGGCGGCGCGGTTTTCCAGCTCCTGCGACAAGTCGGACAACGGGCGCAGCGAGCGCCTCACCGCCCAGGCCACGGCCAGCAGCAACAGCGGCGCGATCACCGCCATCGGCCAGATCGCGCGCAGCGCGAAGCCCAGCGCCAGCGCCTGCCGCGTCGCCGTGCTTTGCCCGACCTGGATGGTGCGGCCGCCGGCCTGCATCGAATACACCCGCCACTGCTCGCCGCCGACCTGCACATTGGTGTAGCCGAGCACCGCCTGGCTGGGCAGATCGCTGCGCGGACGCGAGACGTAGATGCGCTGGCCGTCGGGCGCCCAGACCTGCACGACGTAGTCGATGTTGTTGCCGGCGCTGACGTCCGGGCCGAAGCCGGGCAGCCCCATGTCGCCGCTGGCCAGCGACAGCGCGAGCTGCTGCAGGTGGTAGTCGAACACCGCGTCGGCCTCGCTCATGGCGTTGCGGAACACGGCCACCGCCTGCACCAGCGCAGCCACGGTGACCGCGGCCGACAGCAGCAGCAGCAGCCGCGCGCGCAGCGACTTCACGCCGTCTCTCCCCCTGCGCCGGGCGCGGGCGATTTGGCGATCATGTAGCCCATGCCGCGGATGTTGCGGATGAGGTCGGCCCCGAGTTTTTTGCGCAGGCTGTGCACGTACACCTCGACGGCGTTGCTGGAAATCTCGTCCTTCCAGCTGTAGAGCTTTTCTTCGAGCTGGGCACGCGACAGAATCATGCCGGGCCGGGCGATGAGCGCTTCGAGCACGGCCCACTCGCGCTGCGACAGCGCCAGCGGCTCGCCGTCGAGCAGCGCCTCGTGCGTCGCCGGGTTCAGGCTGATGCGGCCGTAGGTGAACACCGGCTCGGCGCGGCCGGCGGCGCGGCGCAGCAGCGCGCGGATGCGCGCCGCCAGCTCGTTCAGGTCATACGGCTTGAGCACGTAATCGTCGGCGCCGGCGTCCAGCCCGGCGATGCGCGAGGCCACGGCGTCGCGCGCGGTGGCGATCAGCACCGGAGTGGCGTCGCGCCGCGCGCGCAGTGCCTTGAGCACCTGGATGCCGTCGAGCCGGGGCAGGCCCAGGTCGAGCAGCACCAGATCGTAGGTTTCGGTGCGCAGCGCAGTGTCGGCGAGCGCGCCGTCGCGTACCCAGTCGACGGCGTAGCCCTCGCCGCGCAGCGCGTCGAGCACGCTCTCGCCGATCATCAAATCGTCTTCGACCAAGAGGAGTCGCATGGCGTTGCGTCTGTCACCCTGACACAGCGCACTGTAGCGTCTGGCGCTTAGACTGTGCTTAACGCGCCGCCCGGCAGCCGTGCGGCGACGCCGCACAGCCACTGCACCTGCCCATGTCCACCCTGTCACAACACGCCACCAACCGCCTGCCGCGCACCGTCTGGATGCTCGGACTGGTCAGTCTGTTCATGGACATGTCGTCCGAACTCATCCATGCCCTGCTGCCGGTGTACATGACCACCGTGCTCGGGCTGAGCGTGCTCAGCGTCGGCGTGGTCGAGGGCATTGCCGAGGCCACGGCGTCGATGCTCAAGGTGGTGTCGGGGTTCTGGTCCGACCGCATCGGTTCGCGCAAATGGCTGGCGGTGACCGGCTACGGGCTGTCGGCGCTGACCAAGCCGCTGTTTCCGCTGGCCTCCGGCGCCGCTGAGGTGATCGCCGCGCGTTTCATCGACCGCATCGGCAAGGGCGTGCGCGGCGCACCGCGCGACGCGCTGGTGGCCGACGCCACGCCGCCGGCGCTGCGCAACGCCGCCTACGGTCTGCGGCAAAGCCTGGACACGGTGGGCGCGGTGCTCGGTCCGCTGGCGGCCATCGGCCTGCTCGCGGTGTACGCCGACAACCTGCGGCTGGTGCTGTGGTTCGGCGTCATCCCCGCGGTGATAGCCGTGGCCCTGCTGGCGTTTGGCGTGCGCGAGCCGCAGCGGCGCGGGCCGGAGCGCGCGGCGGCACCACGCGGCAAGAGGCTGGACTGGAGCGCGGCGCGGCGGCTGCCCGTGGCCTACTGGCATGTCGTCGGGCTGGCGGCGCTGTTCACCGTGGCACGGCTGACCGAGGCGTTTCTGGTGTTGCGCGGCAACCAGATCGGCGTGCCGGTGGTGTGGATCGCGCTGGTCACGCTGGTGATGTCGCTGGCCTACGCGCTGTCGGCCTACCCGGTGGGCGTGCTCGCCGCGCGCTGGGGACGCAAGCGGCTGTTCGCCCTTGGTCTGGCGGTGCTGGCGGCGTCGATGCTGTTGCTCGGCGGCGTCCTGCCGCTGGCAATGCCCGGGTTCTGGATCGGGGTTGCGCTGTGGGGGCTGCACATGGGGCTGACGCAGGGACTACTCTCCGCAGCCGTGGCCGAGGCCGCTCCGGCGGATTTGCGCGGCACGGCGTTCGGCTTCTACCACCTGAGCATCGGGCTGATGCAGTTGCTCGCCGCCGTCGGCGCCGGCTGGCTGTGGCAGACCATCGGCTCCGCCGCGCTGTTCACCCTGGCGGCGGCGCTGGCGCTGCTGTGCCTGCCGGCTCTGGCTCTATGGCTGCGCGACGTGCCGCGGCCCGCTACCCTGAAAGGATGAGACATGACGACGACACAAGTAATTGAAATCGACCAGTTCGGCGGCCCCGAGGTGCTGCAGTGGCGCAGCGTCGAGCTCGGTGAGCTCGGCCCCGGCCAGGTGTTGCTGCGGCACGAAGCCGTGGGGCTGAATTTCATCGACGTCTACCACCGCACCGGGCTGTACCCCCAGCCGCTGCCGGCCGGGCTGGGCGGCGAGGCGGCGGGGGTGATCGAGGCGGTCGGCCCGGGTGTGGAGGGATTCGCCGTCGGCGACCGCGTGGGCTATTGCACCGGCACACCTGGCGCCTATGCCCAGCGCCGCATCATGCCGGTGGCGCCGCTGATCAAGTTGCCCGACGACATCGCGTTCGACGTGGCCGCCGCCAGCCTGCTCAAGGGGCTGACGGCGTACTACCTGCTGCATCGCACCAAGGCGCTGCAGCAGGGTGACGTGGCCTTGTTCCACGCCGCAGCCGGCGGCGTGGGGCTGATCGCCGGGCAGATGGCGCGGGCCATGGGGGTGCGGCTGATCGGCACCGCCGGCTCGGCGGAAAAATGCCGCCTGGCGCTGGACAACGGCTATGCCCACGTCATCGACTACGTGGCCGACGACTTCGTCGCCCGCGTCAAACAGCTCACCGGCGGCAAGGGTGTTGCCGTGGTCTACGACTCGGTCGGGCGCGACACCTGGGAGCGTTCGCTCGCCTGTCTGCAGCCTTTCGGTCTGATGGTCAGTTTTGGCAACGCCTCCGGCGCGGTGCCGCCGATCAAACTCACCGATCTGGCCGCCGCCGGCTCGCTGTACGTCACCCGCCCGACGCTGGGCACGCACATGGCCGATCCGGTGGTCAAGCAGCAGATGGCCGACGCGCTGTTCGCCCTGCTGCGCAGCGGCCAGGTGACGGTGCACATCAACCAGCGCTATGCCCTGCGCGACGCGGCGCAGGCGCACCGCGACTTGCAGGCACGCCACACCAGCGGCTCGACGGTGCTGCTGCCGTAGCCGGCCGTCCTCTCCCGCCTGCGACCGATTGCCGCAGCGCGGGACAACGCCGATCCGGCACAGGGCGGCTCCTTTCTAAAATCCGCCCATGCCGTTGTCTTCGCGCTTTCCCTCACCGTCGCTGGCTGGTCGTGGCGGCGCGTTCGCTCCGCTGCCGGCGGTGACGCTGCACCGGCTGCTGGCCGCACGCGTGGTGCTGCTGCTCGCCGAGCTGGCCATGCTGCCGTGGGCGCATCACTACCTGGACATCACCTGGCCGCTGGACAAGGTGCTCGGGCTGATCGCGCTGCAGGCCGGTCTAGGCCTGTTGTTGTGGTGGCAGACGCGCAGCGCACGCGGTCTGGGCACGGCCGGGGCGTTCGCCCATTTGCTCGCCGACGCGCTGATCCTCGCGCTCCTGGTTTACTGGAGCGGAGGCGAGGTCAATCCGGTGATTTCCCTGCTGCTCGTGCCGCTGATCCTGTGCGCCGTGGCGCTGCCCTGGGGCTACGGCTGGGCGATGACCGCAGTGGTCATCACCCTGTATTCGCTGCTGGTGTTTTTCCCCGCGCCGCAGACCGTGGCCTGCGGCACCAGCGCCGGGGCGCTGAGCGAACATTTGTCCGGGATGTGGGGCAACTTCCTCATCACCGCGCTGCTGGTCACCGCTGTGGTGGCGCGGCTGGCCAGCGCGTTGCGCGAACGCGAGATCGAACTGGCGCGCAGCCGCGAGGTGGCGCTGCGCGACCAGCACCTGTTCGCGCTGGGCATGCAGGCCGCCGCCGCGGCGCACGAGCTGGCCACCCCGGTGGCCACGCTGGCGATGACCGTCGACGATCTGCAGGCCGATTACGCCGGCGACGACGAACTCGGCCCGGCGCTGCAGCGCATGCAGGCGCAGGTGGCGCAGATCCGTACCGTGCTCGGCCACATCACCGCGGCGGCGGGCGCGGCGCGCAGCAGGAGCGGACAGACCGAATCGCTGGCGCGCTGGCTGCAGCAGACGCTGGAACACTGGCACCTGATGCGTCCGCAGTCGCAGGCGCCGCTGCAGCTGCGCGGTGCGGGCGAGCCGCCGGCGGTGCGCATCGACGCCGGGCTGACCGCTGCGCTGGTCAGCCTGCTGAACAACGCCGCCGACGCCAGCCCCGCCGACGTCGCCGTCGAGGCCGACTGGGATGCGCAGCAGTTGCGCGTGAGCGTGCTCGACCGCGGCCCCGGACTGCCCGACGACCGGCTGGCGCGCGCGGGCTACGACTTCGTCAGCACCAAGGGACAAACCCGCGGTCTCGGCCTGGCGCTGGCGCGCGCCGGTATCGAGCGCCTGGGCGGCACGCTCGACGTCGCCCGGCGCGACGGCGGCGGTCTGCGCGCCACGTTGCGCTGGCCACGGCAGATGCCTTCACTGTCCTGATGTACACGCCATGAACCTGCTTTTGGTCGAAGACGACGCCGCGCTGGCCGCGGCCACGCGCAATTCTCTCGAACGTCGCGGCATCCGCGTCTGGCACGCCGAGTCGGCGGCTGCGGCACGCGCGCTCATCGGCAGCGCGGCGTTCGACGCCGCAGTGCTCGACCTGCGGCTGCCGGGCGACAGCGGGCTGACGCTGATCCAGCCGCTGCGCGCCGCATACCCGGACATGCGCGTCCTGCTGCTCACCGGCTACGCCAGCATCGCCACTGCAGTGGACGCGATCAAACTCGGCGCGACCAACTATCTGCCCAAGCCGGCGACCGTGAGCGAAATCCTGGCCGCACTGCAGCAGGACACGCCCGAGGCCAACCGCCCGGTGGCTGCCAACCCGCTGCCGGTCGAGCGGCTCGAATGGGAACACATCCAGAAAGTGCTGGCCGAGCACGACGGCAATATTTCCGCCACGGCGCGCGCGCTGCAGATGCACCGCCGCACCCTGCAGCGCAAACTGCTCAAGCGCCCGGTGCGCGAGGCACCGCTGCCCGAGGACTGACCGAAAGCCGGGCAGGGCCGTCGGGACGTGCCGGCGGCAGCGGCCCGAGGGCGGGCTCAGGCCGGGCGCTGCGGCGCGTTGCGGATGCGCTGGCGCTGCACGCCCAGTTGCGGGCTGCCCAGCGTGACCTCGTCGCCGGGTTGCAGATAGCGCGGCGGTTTGCGCCCCATGCCGACGCCCGGCGGCGTGCCCGTGGCGATGACGTCGCCCGGCAGCAGCGTCATGAAGCGGCTGAGGTACGCCACGAGGAACGCCACGCCGAACACCATGTTGCGCGTGTTGCCCTGCTGCATGCGCTCGCCGTTGACGTCGAGCCACAAATCGACGTTCTGCGGGTCGTCGATGTCGTCGCGGGTGACCAGCCACGGGCCGATCGGGCCGAAGGTGTCGCAGCCCTTGCCCAGGTTCCACTGGCTGCCCTGTTCGAGCTGGTAGGCGCGTTCGGACACGTCGTTGACCAGGCAGTAGCCGGCCACGTACTTCAACGCGTCGGCCTCGCGCACGAACCGCGCGGTGCGGCCGATGACCACGCCGAGTTCGACCTCCCAGTCGAGCTTGCTCGCCCCCGGCGGACGCAGCACGGCGTCGTAAG
The DNA here is from genome assembly GCA_021799355.1 of Pseudomonadota bacterium. GTDB lineage: Bacteria > Pseudomonadota > Gammaproteobacteria > Burkholderiales > Burkholderiaceae_C > Thiomonas. Next base: position 85,912 of record JAJZAQ010000002.1, on the reverse strand, counting down.
GGCCGCTGATGCAGCTCGTCCACTTGGTGAACACGATGGGCGAAGTGGGCACGGGCATGCCGGCTTCCTCCGCGTGATCGCGGTAGTTCAGCCCGATGGCGATGAATTTGCTGATGCCGACGAACGGCACGCCCAGCCGGGGGCGGCCAGGAACCAGCGGCAGGCTGGACGGGTCGAGGCGGCGCAGCCAGCGCTGGCCCGCCGGGCCGAACACGCTGGCGTCGATGTCCTGCACCTGAGCGGCCAGGCTGCGCAGACGGCCCTGCGCGTCGATCATTCCGGGGCGTTCGTGGCCGTTGCGGCCGTAGCGGACGAGTTTCATGCGGTCTCCTCTGGCATCGGTGGCGGCGAAGATTGTGCGCCGTGGCCGGATTTTCAGCGCAGCAGTTCGCCCTGCGCGATGTGCGCCTGCAGCACCTGTGCCGGCGGCGCCAGCTGCTGCAGCAGTTGCAGCCGGGCGAGCCAGCCGGCCAGCGGCAGGGTGTCGTCGAACGCCTGCGCATCGTGCGCCAGGACGCTCCACTGCACGGTCTGTAGCGCCAGCGGCAGCGCCTGCGCCTGCAGCATGGCGAGTTCCTGTTGCGGCAGGTCGCCGTCGTTCTGGTCGAGTTGCCAGGCGCAGCGGCGGGCGAGCATGCGCGTGGTGTCCAGCCCGATGCGTGCCTGGGCGATGCGCTGCTGCCACAGCGGATGGTGTACCGCCGGGGATTCGCCGGCGGGCTGTTGCAGGCGGCCGATGAGCAGGCGCAGCGCGCGCTCGGCTGCGCCCAGCGCCCACAGCGCGTCGTGCAGGCCCGTCAGGCGTTGCTGCATCTGCAGCATGTCCAGCCCCTGCCCGGGCTCGCCGATGACGTGGTGCAGCGGCACGCGCACGCCGTCGAAGCGCACGTCTGCAGGCGGGGAGGGCGCCGCCCAGCCGTGCAGCTGCCGGCCGGCGAGCACGCCGCTGGCGGAGCGAGGCACCAGCAGCAGGCTGAACTGATGGTGCAGCGCGGCGTCGGCATCGGTGCGGCACAGCACCAGCAGGCCGCTGGTGCGTGCGTCGGACAGCCCGTGCACCCAGGTTTTGCTGCCGTGCACGACCCAGGCATCGCCGTCGCGCCGGGCTTCGGTGCGCAACGAGTCGGGCCGATACAGCGACGCGTCGGGTTCGGCCGCAGCCCAGGCGCAACGCGACTGCGCGCGCAGCATCGGGTCGAGCCAGTCATCTTTGATCGCCTCGCTGGCGTAACTGTCGAGCAGCTGCATGGTCGCGGCGTCGGGCTGCGCGCAGTTGAACACGCCGGCAGCCCAGGCGGCTTGCCCCATGGCTTCGATCATCGGCGCATATTCCCAGTGGCTCAGCCCCTGCGGCGCGCGCGTCGAGGCGGGGAGAAACAGATTCCACAGCCCGGCCAGTTGCGCTTTTTGCTGCATCGGCGCCAGCAGCGCCGACAGCGCGGCGCCGCCGTCTGTCGCCGCCAGTCGCCACGCGGCGTTGACCGCTGCCTCCTGCGGCAACAGCACCGTCTGCAAAAACCGGTGCAGACGGGTGTGCAGCGTGCTGACACGCGGGGAGGGCGCGGCGTCCATCGGGCCGGGCTCAGTCGTTGCCGGTTTGCCGCGCCAGATGGGCATACAGCGCATCGGCGGGCCACGGTGGTGCCGGCAGCGCGTTGCGCCGGCCGTCGGCCAAAGACTCGGCGCGCTGCAGCGCGACGTGCAGACTCAGCCCCGCAGCGCACAACTGGTTGACCACACCGAGCTGGTGCAGCCGCGCTGCGGACAAGCCGGCGCCGGGCAGCGCGGCCTCGTTGCACGCCATGCGCGGCAGCAGCCGTGCGGCCAGCCATTGCGCGGCGCCGACGTCGGTATGCGGCAGCAGCGGGTCGGGCAGTTGCAGCTGCGCGTCGTCGGCAGCGACGAGCACGTCGCACGCCAGCGCCAGCGCCGCGCCCGCGCCGCGCACCAGGCCGTGCAACGCGCCGACGACCAGCGGCTCGCAGTCGCGCAACGCCAGGATGCAGTCGTGCAGCGTGCCGAGCGCGTCGGCATGCTGCAGACCGCTGCAAAAGTGCGGCGCGGTGTCGGTGAGAACCACGACACGGATGTCTGCGTCGCGTTGCGCCGTGGTCAGCGCTTCGAGCATGGCCGCGCCCAGCGCGGTACTGAACGCGTTGCGCGTTTCCGGATGATGCAGTTGCAGCACCAGGCTGTGGCCCTGGCGTTCGGCGCGGAGTTCGGCACTCATGAAGGCGGCAGAAACGGTGGCGATGACTGCGGATCATAGGCACAAGGTCGCAGCCTGCCGTCACCGCTGTTGGGCAATGCCGACAGTGCGTCACGGAAACGTTAAATATTTCACGTCATTGTGCAGCGGGCGTGGTCGCCAAGGCGCGTGCCAAAGTGCAGGGTGATACATTGTTTTCCATTTGTCCGGCCCGCCAGAGAGGGCCATTTTTGCCGTTTGGTCATGCCCGTTGAGCTTCGCTTCGCTGATGTCTGGTGTGGGGGCCGGCTGCGCCGCGCCGCCGCCGCGCTCGGACTGACGGTGGCCGCATGCCAGCCGGCCTGGGCGCTGATGATCGGTGCGGCGCAGACCCGTGCCGAACTCGGCCGCCCGCTGCGCATGGAAATCCCGCTGCGTCTGGATGCCGGCGAGTCGCTGCCGCTGTCCTGCGTGCAAGCCGCGCCGGCGGGCGATCTGGGCAGCGGCCTGGGCGCCCTGTCGGTGTCGGCCAGCCCGACCGCAGGCGGCCTGACGCTGCTGGTGCACAGCGGCAGACCGCTGCGCGACCCGATCGTCGAAGTGCGCCTGCACCTGGGCTGCCAGTTTCAGCGCACGCAGATCTACACCGTGCTGGTCGACCCGCCCAGGCCCGAGCTGCCGCTGACGGCGGGCAGCGCCGTGGCCGTGCCGGGCGCGCGAGCACCGCAGCCCGCCACCCTGGCGGCGACGACCGCATCCGCACCGCTTGCGGCAGCGACGACGGCGCCGATGGTGCCGCCGACTGCGGCGCGGCGCACGGCTGTGTCCACCGTCCCCGCCGTGGTGCACCCTGCGGCGCTGAAGCCGCAGATCGCCACGCCGCGGCACGCGCCGCTCGCGCGGCAGACGGCGGCGTCGCCCACCGTGGCCGAGCGCCCCGCCCGGGCGCAGGCGCACAGCCGCCTGGAACTGGGTGACGTCGGCTCGGCGGTTGCCGTGGACATGCCTGCGCTGCGGCTGGCCGTGGCGCTGCCTCCGGTTTTGCCCACGGTGACTGCGGCGCAGCGCGCCCGGCTCGACGCCCTGCGCCAGCTAGTGTTCGATGCCGTGGTCGCCGGCAGCGACGGCAACCCGGCCACCTTGCAGCAGATGCAGGCGTTGCAGGCGCGCGCCGAGGTGCTGCAGCGGCAGTTTGCGCAGGCGTCGCAGCAGCTGCAGCAGACGCAGGCCGAGCTCGCCGCGGTGCGTGCCGGCAGCGTGCCCGCCGCCTGGCTGTATGCCCTCGCGGCAGCCGTGGTGGCGTTGCTGCTGTTGAGCGTTTGGTTGTGGCGCCGCGGGGCCACGGCGGCCGCGGCAGACCATCCGTTTGCCGCCACTCCCGGCTGGCCGCTGGCGGATGCCGCCGCGGTGCCGCACCCTGGGCTGCAGGCCGCAGCCGTGCCGCAGAGCACGCTGTCACCCCCGGCGCAGCGCTCGACCATGCCGCCGCCGGCGATGCCGTTTGGTCTGCCGTCGCAGCTCGACGGCCGGCCGCTGCAGCCGCACATCGATGTGCCGGCACCCGCGGCGACGCCACTGGCCGAGGGGCCGCCGGCGCAAACCTGGGGCCACCCCGGTGATGACTGGGATTCGCGGTTTTTACAGCCGCTGGCGCAAGACAAACAGGTGCAGGTCGACGAGTTGATGGATGCCGGGCATCTGGCCGAGTACTTCATCGACATGGGCGACGACGACCGGGCAATGGCGCTGCTGGAAAAATCGCTCGACGACAGCGCCAGCGACAGCTTCGCGTTGCCCTACCTGCTGCTGTTCGACCTCTACCGCAAGCACGGACGGAAAAAGGAATTCGACGCGCTCTACACCCGTTTCGAGCGGCGTTTCAACGTCGCCGTGCCGCCGTGGGGACAGGAGGCGGCGCCCGGCTCTCCCGGGCGGGATCTCACCGATTACGACCGCGCGATGGCGCTGATCACCCAGTCGTGGGGCACGCCGCAGAGCGTGACCGTGCTCGAACACATGTTGCTCGACGATCCGAACCAGCACCGCATGGGGTTCGACCTGCCGGCGTACCGCGATCTGCTCATGCTCTATGCCGTGGCGCGCGACCTGTTCCCCGACGCCGTGCCCGGTGCGGCTGTGGCGCACCCGGCGAGCGCGGCGCCGGCACAGACGCTCGATCTGGATTTCGAACTGCCGCTGGCCGACGCCGCGCCTGCGCCGCCGGCGGATTCATCGTCCGACGCCGGCCAGTTCAGTCTGTCGCCACACGCCGGCGGGGCTGCGGCTGCAGGCTGAGGGGACGCGAACGCTGCCACCGTCGCCCGTTGCTGATCCGCGCGCCGCGCGGCGCGTGTTGCGGCGTCAGCGGTTGCCCTGGCCGCCGAGCAATGCGGCGATCTTGCGCCGCGGGCGGATGCTTGGCGACACCGAGCGCGATGCCGTCGGCGCCGCCGGGGCGGTGGCGTCCCAGCTCGGCTTGGCGTTCGGGTCCGGTTCGTAAGGCTTGTCGAACCATGGGTCATGGCGCGGCGCGCGCGCGCTGCCGTGCCAGGCGGCGGGAGCTGCCGTGCCCGTTGGCGACCCCGCGCTGTCGGCGCGACGCGGCGGCGCGTCGCGGCGCGCACGGCTGCTGCGGTCGATCTGCAGGGGCAGTTTGTCGAACTGGCGTTTGATGAGTTTTTCGATGTCGGCCAGAGCGCGCGCGTCGCGCGGCGTGGCCAGGGTGATGGCCAGGCCCGATGCCCCGGCACGACCCGTGCGACCGATGCGGTGCACATAGTCTTCGGCGTTGAACGGCACGTCGTAGTTCACCACGCCGGGCAATTCCGCAATGTCCAGGCCGCGCGCGGCGACATCGGTGGCCACCAGTGCCTGGATGTCGCCGCGCTTGAAGGCGTCGAGCGTGGTCAGGCGCTCGGCCTGCGACTTGTCGCCGTGCATCGCCGCGGCCTTGATGCCGTCGCGCTCCAGCGCACGCGCCAGCCGTCCGGCGCCCAGGCGGCTGTTGACGAACACGATGACCTGCGGCAGCGGGTTGTCGCGCAGCAGTTGCACCAGCGCGGCGCGTTTGTCGTCTTCCTCCACCTGGTAGACCCGCTGTTCGACCGTGGCCGCGGTGGCGTTGGGCCGGGCCACCTCGACGAGCAGCGGGTTTTGCAGATAGCTCTGCGCCAGACGCTTGATTTCTGGCGAAAAGGTTGCCGAGAACAGCAGCGTGGTGCGCTGCCTGGGCAGATAGCCGAGGATGCGCTGCAGGTCGGGCAGAAAGCCGATGTCGAGCATGCGGTCGGCCTCGTCGAGCACGACGAACTGCACCTGGCTGAGGTTGACCGTCTTGGCCTCGATGTGGTCGAGCAGGCGCCCGGGGGTGGCCACGAGCAGCTCCACGCCTTTGCGCAACTCCTCCTTCTGCGGGTTCATGTCCATGCCACCGAACACGCAGGCGCAGCGCAGCGGCGTGTGTTTGGCGTAGGCCTTGAGGTTGGCGTAGACCTGGTCGGCGAGTTCGCGCGTGGGGGCGAGCATCAGCGCGCGCACTGGATGGCGCGCAGGCGACATGCTGGTGTTGGCCAGCGGCAGCAGCTGTTGCAGGATCGGCAACGAGAACGCCGCGGTTTTGCCGGTGCCGGTTTGTGCCGCGCCCATGATGTCGCGGCCGTCGAGCAGCAGCGGGATGGCCTTGGCCTGGATCGGGGTGAGGGTTTCGTAGCCCATCTCACCGACGGCGCGCAACAGTCGCGGATCGAGTGCCAGATCGGAAAAACGCACTGGCAGGGGGGAGGGATCGGTCGGGGAGGTGGTGGTGTTCATCCGAGGGTGTGTGAGGGCAGCCGGGGTCGGGCCTGCGCGATCGCTGTCAGGTGGCCGGGCCGCGGGGGCGGCTGGCTGCAGGCCGCATGCGGCAGGGACACCGCGCTCGTCTGCGCGATTCACCGCGCATGCACTGGCGTATTCATCGGGCCGCGCCTTTGCCCTAGCAGCCGGCTACGCGCCGCCCGCAGCGGCGCGATGACAATTTTTTGATATTTTACGGCGAGTCGGCCTGGTCTTGTCGAGCGCTGCGCGCACGGCGGACAATGCAGTAGCAGGTTTTGCAATTTTGCCCGCAGCCCCTATCTGATTCGGTGAATCTTTCCAGCACAGGACCGCACGATGGATTACAAAGACTATTACAAGGTCATGGGTGTGGAGCGCAGCGCCACGCAGGACGAAATCAAACGCGCTTACCGCAAGCTGGCCCGCAAATACCACCCCGATGTGAACAAGGAACCCAGCGCGGAAGCCAAGTTCAAGGAACTCGGCGAGGCGTATGAGGTGCTCAAGGATCCGGAAAAGCGCGCGGCATACGACCAGCTCGGCAGCAACTGGCGTGCCGGGCAGGATTTCCAGCCGCCGCCGGATTGGGGCGCCGGTTTCGAGCAGCGCGGGGGCATGCCCGGGGACGAAGCCGATTTCAGCGACTTTTTCGAGGCCCTGTTCGGTCGCGCCGGGGCTGCGCGCCGCGCTGCGGGGGGGCGCGGCACGCAGGGCGTGCACCTGCGGGGTCAGGATCATCACGCCCAGGTGTTCATCGATCTGGAAGACGCGTACCGCGGCGCCACACGCACGCTGACGCTGCGCATGCCGGAAATCGACGCGCAGGGCCGGGTGGTGACGCGCGAGCGCACGCTGCAGGTGCAAATCCCCAAGGGGGTGCGCGCCGGCCAGCACATCCGCCTGGCCGGGCAGGGCGAGCCGGGAGTAGGAGAGGGGGGGCCGGGCGATCTGTACCTGGAAATCGGCTTCAACCCGCACAGCCTGTACCGCGTCGAGGGACGCGACGTGTTCGTCGATTTGCCGCTGGCGCCGTGGGAGGCGGCGCTCGGCGCCGAGGTGCAGGCACCCACGCCCGACGGTCCGGTGGCGGTGAAAATTCCGCCGACCACCACGTCCGGGCGCCGCCTGCGGCTCAAGGGGCGCGGCATCCCCGGGGCGACGCCAGGCGATTTGTACGTGGTCACACAAATCGTCCTGCCCCCGGCGGACAGCGACGCTGCGCGCGCCGCCTACCAGCAGCTGCAGCGCGCCTGCCCGACGTTCAACCCCCGCGCCCAGCGGCAGCAAGGAGCCTGAAGATGAACACCGCACCCCACACCGTCGTGCCGCTGTGCGGCACCGTCGTCGAAGAGCAGACCGAAATCGATCTGGACGAGCTGTGCGCCGTCTGCCGCGTCGAACGCACGCAGATCGTGCAGTTGGTCGAGGAGGGGGTCATCGACCCGCTGCCCGCGGCGGGCAGCGCGGCGGAGCCGCCGCCGTGGCGGTTCAGCGGCGAATCGGCCACGCGCGCGCGCCGGGCGCTACGCCTGCAGCGCGAGCTCGACCTCGACCCGGCGGCGGCAGCGCTGGTGCTCGACCTGCTCGACGAGATCGCCATGCTGCGCCGTGCGCTGCACGGCCGCGCCGACCCCCGCGCGTTCTGAGCAGCGCATGGCGCGCCAGCCGCGGTTTTGCCGGCCGGGGTTTGCTCACCTGGTGCAGCTGCAGGCCATCGCCGGGTCCCTTCCGCTGGCCGGTGCGGCACAGCGCACGCAGTGCGTGGGCTGGCTGCGCGATGGTCTGGACGCGGCAACGATCCGGCTGCACGCCTACGCCATCCTGCCTGCGTCCATCCGGCTGCTGCTGACCCCGGCGTCTGCGGCTGCGCTGTCCAGTTATGTGCAGACGCTGGCGCGGCGTAGCAGCCGGGTGCTGTCGCGCGCGGGTGCTTGCGGAACTGCCGGCGCGGCGCTGTGGGCCGGACGTTTCCGCAGCGCCGTGGTGCAGCCCGGCGACTGGGAATTGGCGGCGATGCTCTGGGTCGATCTGTCCGCCGATGCCGCAGCGCCTGCGCCGCCGGCGGATGCCGGCGCCTGGAGCAGCCGCGGCGCGCACTGTGGGGACTCGCCGTCCCCGGCGGGGGCGCCCGGCCTGTGGCCGCCCGCGGCGTACTGGGATCTGGGCAACACGCCGTTCGCCCGCGAGGCGGCCTACCGTCAGCGTGTGGAACAGGGTCTGGACGCGGCCACGCGCAGCGCGCTCGACGCCGCCTTGCGCCGCGGCACGGCTGTCGGCGACGCTGGTTTTTTGCGCCAGCTCGAACAGGAGAGCGGCCGCCGTCTGCTGCCCGTGCAGCGCGGCAGGACGCAGCGTTCGCCCGCAGTCGATATTTAATCTGTCCCCAAATAAATTGCCGAATAAAGGCGTGGATGGTTTAATGGGGACAGAATAATAACTTTTCCTTGCATCGCCTGCTGCGATGCAGTAAATTGCAGACTTCCCGTCGATTTCTGTGGGGTCTGCCATGTCCACGCCTCAATCTTCCGCTTCCGCCTCTGAAATTGCCGCGCTGTCGCGCGCCGGGCTGTACTGCCCGCACAACGAGCACGACGCCTGCGGCGTGGGCTTTGTCGCGCACATCAAGGGGGTGAAGTCGCACGACATCGTGCAAAACGGCCTGCTCATCTTGAAAAACCTCGACCACCGCGGCGCGGTCGGGGCTGACAAGCTCATGGGCGATGGCGCCGGCATCCTGATCCAGATCCCCGATGCGTTCTTCCGTGCCGAGATGGCGGCGCAGGGCGTGGAACTGCCGCCTCCGGGTGAATACGGCGTGGGCATGATTTTTCTGCCGCGCGAGCAGGCTTCGCGCCTGGCGTGCGAGCAGGAAATCGCTCGCGCCGTGCGCGCCGAGGGGCAAGTGCTGCTCGGCTGGCGTGACGTGCCGGTGGACACCGACATGCCGATGTCCCCGGCGGTGCGCGCCAAGGAGCCGGTGATCCGTCAGGTGTTCATCGGCCGCGGCCCGGACGTGATGGTCACCGACGCGCTGGAGCGCAAGCTGTTCGTCATCCGCAAGACCGCCAGCCACGCCATCCAGAAGCTCAACCTGCGCCACGGCAAGGAATATTTCGTGCCGTCGATGTCCGCGCGCACCATCGTCTACAAGGGCCTGCTGCTGGCCGACCAGGTCGGCGAGTACTACAAAGACCTGAAAGATCCGCGCGTAGTGTCGGCGCTGGCGCTGGTGCACCAGCGCTTTTCCACCAACACCTTTCCCGAGTGGCCGCTGGCGCACCCGTACCGCATGGTCGCGCACAACGGCGAGATCAACACCGTCAAGGGCAATTACAACTGGATGCGCGCGCGCGAAGGTGCAGTCAGCTCGCCGGTGCTCGGCGCCGACCTGCAAAAGCTCTGGCCGCTGATCTACCCCGGGCAGAGCGATACCGCCAGCTTCGACAACTGTCTGGAGCTGCTGGTGATGGCGGGATACCCGCTGAGCCACGCCATGATGATGATGATTCCCGAGGCGTGGGAACAGCACACGCTGATGGACGAACGCCGGCGGGCGTTCTACGAGTACCACGCGGCGATGATGGAGCCGTGGGACGGCCCGGCGGCGATCGCCTTCACCGACGGCCGGCAGATCGGCGCCACCCTCGACCGCAACGGTCTGCGTCCGGCGCGCTACTGCATCACCGACGACGACCTGGTGATCATGGCGTCCGAAGCCGGGGTGTTGCCCATCCCGGAAAGCCACATCGTGAAAAAGTGGCGGCTGCAGCCGGGCAAGATGTTCCTCATCGACATGGAGGCCGGGCGCATCATCGACGACAAGGAAATCAAAAACCAGCTCGCCAGCGCCCGACCCTACGGCCAGTGGATCGAAAACCTGCGCATCCGCATCGACGATCTCGGCCATCTCGGTCACCCCGAACCATCGCCCATCCCGCTGCTCGACCGCCAGCAAGCCTTCGGCTACACCCAGGAAGACCTCAAATTCCTCCTCGCGCCGATGGCGGAGAAAGGTGACGAGGCCGTCGGCTCGATGGGCAACGACGCCGCGCTGGCGGTGCTGTCCAACCGCGCCAAGCCGCTGTACAACTACTTCAAGCAGCTGTTCGCGCAGGTGACCAACCCGCCGATCGATTCGATCCGCGAAAACATGGTGATGTCGCTGGTGTCGTTCATCGGCCCGCGGCCAAACCTGCTCGACATCAACCAGGTCAATCCGCCGATGCGGCTGGAAGTCAGCCAGCCGATTCTCGACTACGACGACATGGCGCGGCTGCGGCACATCGCGCAGCACACCGGCGGCAAGTTCCGCAGCTATGAAATCGACATCTGCTACCCCGTGCAATGGGGCGCGGAGGGCATCGAGGCGCGCATCGCCTCCATCTGCGCCGAGGCGGTGGACGCCATCAAGAGCGGGCACAACATTCTCATCATCACCGACCGCCACATGAACGCGCAGCGCGTGGCGATTCCGGCGCTGCTGGCGATGAGCGCGGTGCACCAGCATCTGACCGCGCTGGGGCTGCGCACGCAGACCGGTCTGGTGGTCGAAACCGGCAGCGCGCGCGAAACCCACCACTTCGCCGTGCTTGCCGGCTACGGTGCCGAAGCCGTGCACCCGTATCTGGCGCTGGAAACCATCAGCGCGCTGGCGCAGGATCTGCCCGGCGAGCTCGGCGCGAAAAAAGCCATCCAGAACTACATCAAGGCCGTCGGCAAGGGGCTGCAGAAGGTCATGTCCAAAATGGGCATTTCGACCTATATGAGCTACTGCGGCGCACAGATTTTCGAGGCCGTGGGGCTGTCGCGCGAACTCGTGGACAAGTATTTCACCGGCACATCCACCCAGGTCGAGGGCATCGGCGTGTTCGAGGTCGGCGAGGAAGCGCTGCGCATGCACCGCGACGCCTTCGGCGACTCGCCGGTGCTGGCCAATATGCTCGACGCTGGCGGCGAGTACGCCTGGCGCGCCCGTGGCGAGGAGCATATGTGGACGCCCGATGCCATCGCCAAGCTGCAGCATGCCACCCGCGCCGGCAACTACAACACCTACAAGGACTACGCGCAGATCATCAACGACCAGTCGCGCCGCATGCTCACGCTGCGCGGGCTGTTCGAGTTCAAGATCGACCCGAGCAAGGCCATCCCGATCGACGAGGTCGAACCGGCCAGCGAAATCGTCAAGCGCTTTGCCACCGGGGCGATGTCACTGGGTTCGATTTCCACCGAAGCGCATGCCACGCTGGCCGTGGCGATGAACCGCATCGGCGGCAAGAGCAACACCGGCGAGGGCGGCGAAGACCCGCTGCGTTACCGCGCGGAAATGCGCACGGGTTCCAGCGGCATCAAGGACGGCGACACGCTCGGTTCGGTGCTCGGGCATGAACGCGTAGTCAGCGACATTCCGCTCAGGAGCGGCGACTCGCTGCGTTCCAAGATCAAGCAGGTGGCCTCCGGGCGGTTTGGCGTGACCACCGAATACCTGGCGTCGGCCGATCAGATCCAGATCAAGATGGCGCAGGGCGCCAAGCCCGGCGAGGGCGGGCAGCTGCCCGGCGGCAAGGTGTCCGAATACATCGGCATGCTGCGCTACTCGGTACCCGGCGTGGGCCTGATCTCGCCGCCGCCGCACCACGACATTTACTCCATCGAAGACCTGGCGCAGCTCATTCACGACCTGAAAAACGCCAACCCGCGTGCCTCGATCAGCGTCAAGCTGGTGGCCGAAAGCGGGGTCGGCACGGTGGCCGCCGGCGTGGCCAAGGCCAAGGCCGACCACGTGGTCATCGCCGGTCACGACGGCGGCACCGGCGCATCGCCGCTGTCGTCGATCAAGCACGCAGGTTCCGCCTGGGAAATCGGTCTGGCCGAAACCCAGCAGACACTGGTGCTCAACCGGCTGCGCGGGCGCATCCGCGTGCAGGTCGATGGCCAGATCAAGACCGGACGCGACGTGGTCATCGGCGCCCTGCTCGGCGCCGACGAATTCGGTTTTGCCACCGCGCCGCTGGTGGTCGAGGGCTGCATCATGATGCGCAAATGCCACCTCAACACCTGCCCGGTCGGGGTGGCGACGCAGGACCCGGTGCTGCGCAAAAAATTCTCCGGCAAGCCCGAACACGTGGTGAATTACTTTTTCTTCGTCGCCGAAGAGGTGCGCGCGATCATGGCGCAGCTCGGCGTGCGCAAGTTCGACGACCTCATCGGCCGCACCGACCTGCTCGACGCCCGCCACGGCATCGACCACTGGAAGGCGCGCGGCCTGGACTTTTCGCGCATTTTCCACCAGCCCGACGTTCCCGCCGACGTCGCGCGCCGCCAGGTCGAAGAGCAGGATCACGGGCTGGCCAAGGCGCTCGACCATGTGCTCATCGAACGCTCGCGCCCGGCGCTGGAGCGCGGCGAAAAGGTGCAGTTCATCCAGAACGTGCGCAACGTCCACCGCACCGTCGGCGCCATGCTGTCGGGCGAAGTGGCGCGGCGCTACGGCCATGAGGGCCTGCCCGACGACACCATCCACATCCAGATGGAAGGCACCGGCGGGCAGAGCTTCGGCGCCTTCCTCGCCCGCGGCATCACCCTCTACCTCATCGGCGAAGCCAACGACTACACCGGCAAGGGGCTGTCGGGCGGGCGCATCGTCGTGCGCCCCAGCCTGGATTTCCGTGGCGACGCTCCGGCCAACATCATCGTCGGCAACACCGTGCTGTACGGCGCGATCGAGGGCGAAGCCTTTTTCCGCGGTGTCGCCGGCGAGCGCTTCGCCGTGCGCAATTCGGGTGCAACCACGGTGGTCGAAGGCACCGGAGACCACGGTTGCGAGTACATGACCGGCGGCACCGTGGTCGTGCTCGGCGAGACCGGGCGCAACTTCGCTGCGGGCATGAGCGGCGGCGTGGCCTACGTCTACGACGTCGATGGCCAGTTTGCCAAGCGCTGCAACACCGCAATGGTCGCGCTGGAAAAAGTGCTGCCGGCGGCAGAGCAGAAGGCGCAGATCGCCGAGGCGCTGTGGCACCGCGGGCAGAGCGACGAAGCCCAGCTGCGCAAGCTGCTGCAGGACCATTTGCGCTGGACGGGGTCTCTGCGCGCGCGCGAACTGCTCGATCACTGGGAGCAGGCGCGCAGCCGCTTCGTCAAGGTGTTTCCGTTCGAGTACAAGCGCGCCCTGGGCGAACTCGCGGCCAAGCGTGAGGCTGCAGCCGAAATCGCCCGTGCCAAGGGGGAGGCGGTTTCCGCCAAGTAAGTCCGCTCTGCCCGGGCGCGGCGCTTTGAGCCAACAGCACACGGAGTTTTGTCATGGGAAAAGTCACCGGTTTCATGGAATTCGAGCGGCAGGAGGAGCAATACGAAGCGCCTGCCGTGCGCCTCAAGCACTGGAAAGAATTCGTCCACGAGCTGCCTGAAGACAAGGCCAAGATTCAGGCCGGCCGCTGCATGGACTGCGGCATTCCGTTTTGCAACAACGGCTGCCCGGTCAACAACATCATCCCCGACTTCAACGACCTGGTCTGGCGCGGCGACTGGCGCAACGCCCTCGACGTGCTGCACTCGACCAACAACTTTCCCGAGTTCACCGGCCGCATTTGTCCGGCGCCGTGCGAGGCGGCGTGCACGCTGGGGATCAACGAAGCGCCGGTGGGCATCAAGTCGATCGAGCACGCCATCATCGACCGCGGCTGGGCCGAAGGCTGGGTGGTGCCGCAGCCGCCCAGGCACAAGACCGGCAAGCGCGTGGCCGTCGTCGGCTCCGGCCCCGCCGGCCTGGCCGCCGCGCAGCAGCTCGCCCGCGCCGGGCATGACGTGACGGTGTTCGAGAAGAACGACCGCATCGGCGGCCTGCTGCGCTACGGCATTCCCGACTTCAAGATGGAAAAAAGCCATATCGACCGCCGCATCGCGCAGATGCAGGCCGAGGGCGTGACCTTCCGCACCGGGGTGCGGGTCGGCGATCTGCCCAAGGATGGGCCGGGGGCGACCATCAACGATCTGTCCAAGGACACGCTGTCGCCCGCACAACTGCAGGCCGAGTTCGACGCCGTGCTGCTCGCCGGCGGTTCCGAAGTGCCGCGCGACCTGCCGGTGCCCGGGCGCGAGCTCGACGGCATCCACTTCGCGATGGAATTCCTGCCGCAGCAAAACCGCGTCAACGCCGGCGACAAGGTCAAGGGTCAGATCCTGGCCACCGGCAAGAAGGTCGTGGTCATCGGCGGCGGCGACACCGGCAGCGACTGCGTGGGCACGAGCAACCGCCACGGCGCAGTCAGCGTCACCCAGTTCGAGCTGCTGCCGCAGCCGCCGGAGCAGGAGAACAAACCGCTGGTCTGGCCGTACTGGCCGATCAAGCTGCGCACCTCGACCAGCCACGAGGAAGGCTGCAGCCGCGACTGGTCGGTGGCGACCAAGGAATTCCTCCCCGGCACCGGCAAGGACAAGAACAAGGTCAAGCAGATCAAGGCCTGCCGCGTCGAGTGGAAGGACGGCCGCATGCAGGAAGTGCCGGGCAGCGAGTTCGTCATCGACGCCGATCTGGTGCTGCTGGCGATGGGCTTCGTGCACCCAGCCGGCAGCGTGCTCGACGCCTTCGGCGTCGACAAGGATCACCGCGGCAACGCCAAGGCCGGCACCGAAGACGGCAGCGGCTACGCAACCAATGTGCCCAAGGTGTTCGCCGCCGGCGACATGCGCCGCGGGCAGAGCCTGGTCGTATGGGCGATCCGCGAAGGCCGTCAAGCTGCGCGCGAGATTGACCGTTTTCTGATGGGAACGACGGATCTGCCACGCTGACGCTGCGCTGCGGCCTTCGCGGATCGCCCGTTGGGTAGATGGACGAACGCAGCCCGGCGAGAGCGGTCTGCCCGGCCGCGCGGACGGCCGACGGCATCGCTCACCGCCGGCAGCGCGGGCAGGGTGGCGAATTTGATCTGGATGGCGCAGAGGCGGGAGATTTTGCCGACAATGCCGGCATGAGCGCCGATGTTTTCGATGATCACGGTTTGCCGCAGTTGCCTGGACGTGACCCGCAAGACCTGCTCGAACAGACGCTGGCCACCCGGCCAGAGGGCGATTTGTGGGTGTTCGGCTACGGCTCGCTGATCTGGCGGCCCGAGGTCAGCCACGACGAAGTGCGCAGCGCGCGGGTGTGGGGCTGGCGACGTACCTTGCGCATGTGGTCGCGGATCAACCGCGGCACTGAACAGTCCCCTGGTTTGGTGTTTGCGCTGATGGCGGGCGGCTCCTGCCGCGGCATTGCGCTGCGCGTGCCGCAGCGCCTGGCCGAACGCGAGCTGCGGCTGTTGTGGAAGCGTGAAATGCCGCGCGCCGTGTACGATCCGCGCTGGCTTGCCTGCCACACCCCGCAGGGTGTGGTGCGGGCGCTGGCCTTCACCCTGGCGCCGCGCAGCCCAAGCTATACCGGCGAGCTCGACGACGCGCGGTTGATCGACATTTTGCGCACCTGCCGTGGTCGCTACGGGACGACGTTCGACTACGTGGCGCGGACCGCACAGGCGTTGCGCGAACTGGGCATCCGCGATGCCGAGGTCGAGCGCATCATGCGCCTGGCACGGCTGCACCGCATCGACGGCCCGGCTGGCGCTTAGAGTCGGTTCACTCGGGATGTATCCGTCCGCGTGGCCGGGCGCTGATCTGTGCGGTTGTGGTGGACTTTGCCTGCGCGAAGCCGGCGTTTTGCGGCATACTGCCATGCCCCAATGGTTCGTGACTCGGAGGTGCCGCATGAATCCCGTCCGCCGCAACGTCGTGCGCCAGGCCCTGGCCGTTGCGCTCGGTGCCGGCCTAATGGCGTTTGCCGCCGGGGCTAACGCCCAGTCGATCCAGAACCCCAACGCCGCCAAAGTGCTCGCTGAGATGGACAAAGCGACGGTCATCACCGAAGGCAGCGGGGCGCACGTCATTTACATTTTTTTCGACGCCAATTGCCCGTACTGCCATGCCCTCTACCTGGCGCTGCGGCCGAGGATCGGCAAGGGCGGGCTGGAGGTGCGCTGGGTGCCGGTGGCCGTCCTCACCCCCAGCAGTGTGACCAAGGCAGCGGCCATCCTGCAGGCGGCCAACCGGCTTGACGCCTTCCATGAAAACGAAAACGCCTACGGCAAGGGGCCGACGGGCCGGGGCGGCGGCATCGCCCCCGCTACCGACGTGCTGCCGGCGACCAGCGCGATCCTCAACGCCAACAATGCCCTGCTCGACGCCACGCGGTCTCCCGGCGTGCCCACTCTGCTCTACCGCGACAAGCAGGGGCAGGCTTTGCTCGTCGTCGGCCCACCCGATGCGCAACAGCTCGACGCCATTCTGTCCAGCGTGAAGTGACGGTGTCCCTCATCACCTCACGGCCCGCGCTGCTGGCGTGGCGTGTCAGCGTGCCCGCCGCAGCACGGACATCAGGGTGTCCTGCGGCAACAGGCCGACGATGAGGTGCGCCCTGCCGTCGGCCGTGCGATAGAGCATCACCGGGAAGGTCTGCAGCCCGGCCTGGTGCATCAGCGCAGCGTTGCGGCGCAACTGCTGCTGCACCCGCCCGCTGGGGTGATCGAGCGGGCGGATGCCGCCGCCGGGACTTTCGCCAAAATCCCAGTCGTCCTCGTTTTTGTGGAAGGCCGCCAGCGGGTCTGGCGCGCTGAGGATCGCCGCTGCCTTGCCCGGGCTACTGGCATGCAGTTGTCCGACGGGGATCCAGCGCAGCTGCAGACCGTCGCGTCCAACCTCGGCGCGTGTAGCCAGATACAGCTTGTGCGAGAAAGGGCAGTTCGGGTCGAAGAACACGTAAACGACGCGCGGCCCGCTGCCCTCCTGCACCCAGCGTGCCTGACCGATGCGCGCCAGCAGTGCCGCAGCGCGCGCCGCGTCGGGATCTGCCGACCACTCGGCGGCGCTGTCCGCCGCGCCTGCGGCACCCGGCCAGAGCAGGGCCACCGCTGCGGCCGCGGCGGCACGCAGCGCCCGTCGCAGCAGGCGGCGGCGATCGGTGGCATGCGGCGGGATCATGGCGTGCTGCTATGGGGATCAGTCCACGTCAAGTTAATTGGCCGCTGCCGCCGTGTAAAGCGCGTCAACCCGGGGCAACAAAAAACCCGGCCGCAGCCGGGTCGTTGCGCCGCAGGGCGGTCATTCGGGGATGAATACCTTGCCCTCGGCAATGGCTTTGACCGTCAGCACCGCGAGCAAAGCGATCAGCGCCGTGGTCAGCGCCAGCAACACGCCGCCCAGCCCCATGAGCAGGCCGCTGCCGATTTTGCTGCCCATGGTCAGGCTGGCGATGGTGATGGCGGCCATCGGGAACGAGTAGGCCCACCACGACATGAAAAACGGCACTTTGCGAAACTGCGGGATCTGGTAGAAGAGCAGCAGCGTGGTGAACAGCGCGACGTAAAACAACACCCGGGCGAAGTTGTCGACCACGCCACCGTCGAGCGACAGGTAGGACAGGAAGCCCACCGCCGGCGGGGCGATGAGGATGAATAGCGTGGGCAGCAATTTGGCCGGCACCGGCGGGTGGAAGAAAAAGCGGTTCATCATCACCGTGAGCAGCACGATCCAGAACACCAGACCGATGCTGAAAAAGAACCAGGAGATTTCCGCCGAGCCGTGCGTCATGCCGGCAATCGGTACCAGGATGTTGCCCACCACGGGAATGAACCAGGCCGGGGTGGAATGCTGGATCTGATAGTGCGTGTGGTGGATCCACGACGACATGATGACCACGGTGAACACCAGGTGCAGCGCAATCCCGCCCCACCACAAGGCCCACGACCACGCCGGCTGCACGTGGAGCAGGGCGATCGACAGCAACAAGGCACTGATGGAAATGGCGGGGAAGAAACTGATGCGCACCGGATGGTTGAACTCGGCCTTGAGCTCGGCGGGGTAGCGCAGCGCTTTGGCGCCGTAGCCGAGCAGCAACACGACGAACAGGGTCAGCGCGGCGTAGCTCAGGCCCACGCCGACGCCGTGCGGCATCGCCAGCACCTGCGCGGACTTGTGCCAGGCGATCGCCAACCCGGTCGTGCCCATGATGGTGGCGAACAGGGTGATCGGAAAATGCGCCAGCCAGCTGCTGGCGTGCGCCGGTTCTGCGGCTTGGGGAGTCTGGACGGTGGACATGGCAGGATGGACGGGATCAATAGTTGAGAAAAACGGTATGGAATTGTGTGCGCCCGCCGATGGAAGATTCTTGATCTTTCGCAATATTGAAAAATTTTGATACAAGATTGTGACTCTGGTCACACCGCCGGCGGAAGACCCGGGCTTTCTATACTGGCGGCATGAAACCGCTGTCCGATTTGCGCAAAGACTACACGCGCGCCGAGCTCGACGAGGCACATGCCGAAGCCGACCCGCTCAGGCAGTTCGAGCACTGGCTGCAGCAGGCGATGGAGGCGCAATTGCCCGAGCCCAACGCCATGACCGTGGCCACGGTGGGGGAGAACGGCAGACCGTCGACCCGCGTGGTGCTGATCAAGCACGTCGATGCGCGCGGCGTGGTCTGGTACACCAATTACCACAGCCGCAAAGGCCGTGAACTGGCGGTCAACCCGTTTGCCGCGCTGCAGTTCCACTGGGTGGAGCTCGAACGCGTGGTGCGGATCGAAGGGCGGGTGGAGAAGGTCAGCGCGCAGGAGTCCGATGCCTACTTCGCCAGCCGCCCGCTGGCCTCGCGCATCGGCGCCTGGGCGTCGCCGCAGAGCGAGCCGATCAGCGGCCGCGCCGAGCTGCTCAGGCGTGCCGCCGAATTCGGCCTGCGCTTTGGCATCCACCCGCCGCGGCCGCCGCATTGGGGCGGCTACCGGCTGGTGCCCGATTACTGGGAATTCTGGCAGGGAAGGCCGTCGCGGCTGCACGACCGATTGGCTTACGTGTTGCAGTCCGACGGCAGCTGGCGCCGGCAGCGGCTCGCCCCGTGAGACCGCCCACGGTCAGTTTGATGCGGACGGGTCGCCCAGCAGCCGCAGGCTGGCGCTGGCGTCGGCTTTGCGGATATCGATCTGCACTTCGACGTATTCGGCGAGTTCGCTCATCGGTGTCGGGTCGGCCTCGCAGGCGCAGCCGGGAATGATGCTGGAGTAGCTCAGGCCGGCCTTGAGCTGCAGGCTGTCGGCAAGCTCCCGGCGCTGCAGCACCATCAGACTGACATCGTCGAGCAGGGCGTGGCTGCCGTGCGCCAGGCCGCGTTGCAGCGGCTGCGCCAGCGCGTTTTGCTGGCGCAGTTCGTCGAGGACGACGGCAGCCAGCCCGGGCTGCGCCCAGGCGGCACGGGTTGCGGGGAGAGTCAGCGGCATGGCGGCGCGATGTCCAAGTCAAAAAATGGATTTTGCGGCATGATGCACGGCTGTGTTTCGCCACGGAATCAGGGAGACCCGGATGCAGTCACAACTTACCGTTCACCGCCGCCAGGTGCTGCGCGTCTTTGCCGCCGCCGCCCTCGCCACCCCATCGCTGCTGCGGGCGCAAACCGCCCGCCAGGCTGAAGGGGTGCTCGCGGGCATCGGCCGGGCCACGTTCATCGCCGAAGGGCAAGGACCGCATCATCTGTACATTTTTTTCGATCCGAACTGCCCCTTTTGCCACGAGCTGTACAAAAAACTGCGTGCTTTCGTCGGCAAGGGAGATGTGCAGCTGCGCTGGATTCCACTGGGCATGCTGACTCCGAGCAGCCTGCCCAAAGCCGCGGCGATTTTGCAGGCGGCCGATCCGTTGCAGGCGTTCTACAAAAACGAGGACGACTACGACTTCGCCGCCAACGGCCAGCCAGGCGGCGGCATCGAGCCGGCATCGACCATTTCTCCCGCGGTACGCGGGCAACTCGCCGCCAATCTGGCGCTGTACAACAGCCAGAAATTGTTTGGCGTGCCGGTGCTGGTCTGGCGCAAGGCCGATGGTCGCGCCGACCTGATGATCGGCGTGCCCTCGGACGCGCAACTGCAGCAGATTCTGCGCCAGGCGCGCTGAGTCACAGGCTGAACTGCACCCCGGCGGCGATGCCCCGCCCGGGCAGCGGCGCCAGCTTGCGCAGGGTGTCCAGGGTGGCAGCGTTGTAGGCGCGCTGATCCAGCAGGTTGTTCAGCTTGACGAACCACACCCCCGACCGCCCCGCAGCCGAGAACCGCTGCGTCAGGCTGGCGTTGACCAGCACATAGCCCGGCGTGGCGCCGAGCAGGTCGCTTGCCGGCACGCGGGTTTGCCGCGCGGCCATCTGCAGCTCGGCGCGTGCGCTCCACGGCCCCTGGGTGTAGACCAGCGCCGGGGTGAAGTGCAGCGGGGCGATGCGCGGCAGCGGCTGGCCGTTGCTCAGATCGTCGGCGCGCACCCAGTCCAGCCGCGCGGCGAGGTCCAGTCGCCGGCCGCCGTGGTCGAACAGCGGCTGCAGCGCGCTGGCCTCGATGCCGATGAAGCGCGCGCGCACGCCGACCGAGTTGAACTCGGGCAGCGCGTCCGGCGCGTCGGGCACGACCGGCGCGCCGTCACCGTCCACCCACTGGCCGCTGCGCAGCAGGGTGATGTAGTTCGCGTAGCGGGTGTAGAACGCGGTGGCGGTGTAGCGCGCGCGGCCGGCGCTGGCCTTGATGCCGAGCTCCAGCGTGTGGCTGCGCTCTTTGGGCAGCGCCGGGTTGCCGCGCTCGTACGCGCCGGTGGCGTCGTGCGGGCCGTTGGCGTAGAGCTCGTCGAAGCTCGGCGCGCGCTCGTTGTGCGCCAGCGTGCCGGTCAGCGCCAACTGCGGGGTCAGCGCGTACTGCCCCTGTACTGCGACGCTCAAAGGGGTGAAGCGGCGCGACTGCGGAGCGCCGAACCGCGCCACGCCGGTTGCCGCTTCGCCGGCGGAATCGACCTGCAGGCTGGCCACGCGCGCGCCGGCGGACCAGGCCCAGGCCCCGGCTTCGCCGCTGGCCAGCGCGTACAGCGCGGTATCGCGGGTGCGGGTCTGCGGCAGGAAGGCTTCGTCGCCCAGCGCCGAAAAATCGAAGCGCAGCGCCTGCACGCCGACTTCAGTGCGCACCGCGCCGAAGCGGCGCTCGGCGCTGACCCGCAGGCTGTGGCCGCGGTTGACAAAGCGGGTGGCGGGCTCGCCGCCGTCGATTTCGGTGTGGTGGTAATCGGTGTGGGTGTAGTCCAGCCTGACGCGGTCGGCGCCGAGCAGGTGGCGCAGCGCGCCGCGCAACGTCGCGCGGGTGGCGTGCATGTCGATCTGCACATTCGGGTCGACCACGGTGCCGTAGCGTTTGGCATCGTCGCTGATCGCCGCACCAAAAAAGCCCCAATCGCCGGTGAGGCCGCCGCCCAGGCTGCCGCCTGTGGCGCGCGCGCCCGAGTTCAGCACCCGGCCATCGACGATCGACGGCGCGACCGCGCCGCGCGGGGCGACGTAATCGCCGGCGTCGCGGAAGTAGCCGTCGGCGTGCAGCCCGATGCGGCCGTCGCCGCCGTCGGCGGTGAACGCGGCGCTGTCGCTGCGAAACGCGCTGTCGGCACCGAGCTGCGCCGCGCCATCGATGCCGCGCAGCGGCTCGCTCGGCACGGCGTCGTCGATCACGTCGACCACCCCGCCAACGGCGCCGCCGCTGTAGCGCAGCGCCTGCGGGCCGCGCAGCAGCTCGATCGAGCGCGCGGCCAGCGGGTTCAGCGGCGCGTTGTGGTCGTAGCTGGCGGCCGAGGCGTCGAGCAGCGGCGAGCCGTTGGACAGCAGATCGACGCGGTTGCCGTCGAGCCCGCGCACCACCGGGCGGTCGGCGTTCGGGCCGTACCAGGTCGACGTCAGCCCGGGCAGCCCGGACAGCGCCGCGCCCAGGGTGTTTCCGCCGCCCTGGCGCAGCAGCAACTGCGGGCCGCTGAGCTCCACAGTCGGCGCGCCGGGCACGCCGACGATGGGCGCGGCGGTGACTTCGATCGCCGGCAATGCGTCGGCGCTGGGGGACTGGGCGTAGGCTGCAGTCCACGGTGGCAGCGTGAGCGCGGCGACACACCCGGCGAACCAATGACGGACTGACGATCGGGCAGGCATGGACGTTCCAATGAAGATCTATTACATGAAAAATGTTATTACATAACTTTCGCTGCGTGGAGGCCAGACTGCATCGCCGGCGTTTCAGCCGGTCTGCGCGGATCGGGGACGGTGCAGTGCACGCATGACGTCGGTCTGGGTGAGCATACCGGCCAGGCGCCGATCGGCGTCGATCACCGGGATGTGGTGGTGGCCGGTATCGACGAACAAAGGCAGCAGCTCGGCCAGATGGCGCTGCGCCGTCACCGTCTGCACCCGTGGCGTCATGCGCGCGGCGACCACGTCGGCGTCGGGCTGCAGCGCGTTGCGCGTCGGGGCGTGGCGCAGGTCGGCGCCGGTGACGATACCCACCACCCGCTGTCGCGCATCGACCACCGGCAGCGCTTTCACCCCGCGCTCGTCGAGCAGCCGGCGGGCGTATTCGACCGTGTCGTCAGGGCGCAGCGTCAGCACGTCGCGGTGCATGATGTCGGCGCAGGTGATGCTGTGCAGCCGCTGCAGGTAGGCCTCGGTCTGCGCCTGCGCCAGGAGCGTGCGCAGCGTGTCGCGGTCGATGTCGAGCACTTCGCCGTAGCGGTCGACCGCGGCATCGATGGCGCTGCTCAGCGCGTCGGCTGTGGGCAGCTCACTGGCGGCCGGCGCCGGCTCTGCGGGGTGGGGGCGGCGGGTGAGCGTGTGCCATGCCCAGGCGGTGGCGACGAGCAGAGCCGAATTCAACGCCACCGGGATCAGCGCGAAACGCCAGTCGGTGGTCTGCGTCAGCACGGCGAGCAGGGCGGCGGCGCCGCCGGGTGGGTGCAGGCAGCGGGCCTGGAGCATGAGGGCGATCGCCAAGCCGACTGCCAGCCCGGCGGCCAGCCAGGGCGTGGAAACCAGGTGAACGCAGGCGATGCCCACCAGGGTTCCCAGAGTATTGCCGCCGATGACCGACCACGGCCTGCCCAGCGGGCTGCTGGGCAGGGCAAAGACGATGACCGCGCTGGCGCCGATGGGCGCAACCAGCCAGGCGCCGTGCGACCACGGGTTGCCAGCGCCGATCCAGTGGCTGAGCACGCCGACCACGGCCAGGCCGAGCAGCGCGCCGACGGCCACCCGGGCCCACTCCAGCACGCCGACCCGCGGGCTGCCGGCGGTTTGTGTGCCGCCGCTCAAGCCACGCCCCTTCGCGCGGCGTGCTGCGGCACCCCGGGCACAGACGGCTGCCTGCTCATGCCGGGCGCCGCAGCAGGCTGGCGTACTGTTTGCGCAGTTTGTCGAGCTTGGGAGCGATGACCGCGGCGCAATACCCCTGGTACGGATGGCGGGCGAAATAGTCCTGGTGCTCCAGTTCGGCCGGGGCGTAATTCGTCTCGGGGGCGATTTCGGTGACGATGGGCGCGGCGAAGGCGTGGCGGTCGCGCAGGGCCTGCACATACGCCTGCACGGCGGCGAGCTGCTCGCTGCCGTGGGTGTAGATGCCGGAGCGGTACTGCGGGCCGATGTCGTTGCCCTGACGGTCGGGCGTGGTCGGGTCATGCACGGCGAAAAAAACGTCGAGCACGGTGGACAGCGGCAGCACGTCCGGGTCGAAATCCAGCCGGATGACTTCGGCATGCCCGGTTTTGCCGGTGCACACCTGCGCGTAGCTCGGCTGCGGGGTGTGGCCGTTGCTGTAGCCGCATTCCACCCGCAGCACGCCGCGCAATGGCCGGAAGGCGGCGTCCAGGCACCAGAAACAGCCGCCGGCGAGGGTGATGCGCTGCGGCAGCGCGGGCAGGGCAGGGGCAGACATGAGGCGGGATCCAGGGTGTGACGATTTGTCGCGCAGGGCGTATTGTCTGCTGCTGACAAAATGCCCGCTTTGCCCGGGCGATTGTCGCGGACCGACCGCCGGGTACGACCCTCAACGCTTCCCGTCAAGGAGACAGAACATGACCTGCAAACGCAGCATCGCGCAACGCTGGGCGGCGGCCGTGGCGGCCGCATTCCTGCTCGGCGTGGCGCCGGCCGCAGTCGCGCAGCGCGTGGCGGACATCGAAATCACCCAAGCGCAGGCGCTGCCGTCGATTCCCGGTGCGCGCAACGGCGGCGGCTTCCTCACCGTGGTGAACCACGGCAATGCCGACGACCGCATCGTCGCCGCGTCGTCGCCGGCTTGCGGCCACGTCGAACTGCACACCATGCGCATGGAAGACAACGTGATGCGCATGCGCGAAGTCAGCGACATCCCGGTGCCCGCGGGCAAAACGCTGCGCATGCAGCCCGGCTCCGGCTACCACCTGATGCTCATGGACCTCAAGCAGCCGCTGACGGTCGGTGCGGTGGTTCCCGTGGACGTGAAGTTTGCCCGCGCCGGTGTGGTGCACGTCGACCTGAAGGTCGAGCCGCGGGACAAAATCGGCGGTGCGGCGGGCGCTGCCGGCCACGCCATGCACTGAGACCGTGCCGCTGTCGGGTCGGCAGGCCCTAACAGGCCGTCGAAAAACTGCTGCGGTGGGCCATCTGCGGCGTTGCGCGGTGCTCGCTCCCTCGCCGATCGACCTGATCTGTCTCGGTCGCTGCGCTCCGTGCGCCTTGCATCTGGCCATCCTCACGACGTTTTTCAACGGCCTGCTAAAAGATGGGAGCAAGTGAAGCGGGCCGCAATCCGATGGAATGCGGCCCGGGGGACCGACAGTCGGGTTTGCTGCCGCCTGTCAAGATCATGCAGGGATGCATGATGGGGGGTACACCACGATCGCGGGTTGCGCCCGGATCGTCTGCCGGACGGCTCTGCCGCACCGGCAAGTTGAAGTTACGCCGGGGAGATTGCGGCGTCAAGGACAAAGTGCTGTCGGTTGCGGGGAGATGGTCGAGACGGTCTGCGCATGCTGCGCCAGTGGCTTGTTTTTGCGCCGGATCGGCGGTGCACGCGCGGGCTGTTCAGGGTGCGGCAGGCGGTCGGGCTGAGGCGAACAGGGCGTCGATCACCGGGCGCATCCGCGCCGCCACCGCGGCGTCCGGGACGATTGCCCGCCCCCATTCCCGCCGCGTCTCGCCCGGCCATTTGTGGGTCGCGTCCCAGCCCAGCTTGCCGCCCAGCCCCGACTCGGGCGAGGCAAAGTCCAGATAGTCGATCGGGGTGTGGTCGACCAGTACGGTGTCGCGCACCGGGTCGACGCGGGTGGTCACGGCCCAGATCACGTCGCGCCAGTCGCGAATGTTCACGTCGTCGTCGGTGACGATGATGAACTTGGTGTAGAGAAACTGCCGCAAAAACCCCCACAGCCCGAACATCACCCGCTTGGCGTGGCCGGCATACGCCTTGCGGATCGACACCACCGCCAGCCGGTAGCTGCAGCCTTCGGGCGGTAGGTAGAAGTCGACGATTTCCGGGTATTGCTTCTGCAGGATCGGCACGAACACCTCGTTGAGCGCCACGCCGAGCACCGCCGGTTCATCGGGCGGCTTGCCGGTGTAGGTGGAGTGGTAGATCGGCTGCTCGCGGTGGGTGAGGCGCTGCACCTCGAACACCGGAAACCAGTCCTGCTCGTTGTAGTAGCCGGTGTGGTCGCCAAACGGGCCTTCGAGGGCGTGCAGATAGCCGCCGATTTCCTTCATCGCCACCCCGGTTTCGCTCACCCCGCTCCAGCCGGGTGCCGCCGGCGGAATGTGGCCTTCGAGCACGATCTCGGCGGTGGCCGGCACGTCCAGGTCGACGCAGGTCGCGCGGGCGACCTCGGTGCGCGCGCCGCGCAGCAGCCCGGCGAACTGGTATTCGCTCAAGGCGTCGGGCACCGGGGTGACCGCGCCCAGCGTGGTCGCCGGGTCGGCGCCAATGGCGACGGCCAGTGGAAACGGCTGCCCGGGGTTGGCCGCGGCGAAGTCGCGGAAGTCCAGCGCGCCGCCCCGGTGCGCCAGCCAGCGCATGATGAGCTGGCGGCGGCCGATGCGCTGCTGGCGGTAGATGCCCAGGTTCTGCCGTCGCCTTGGGCGGGACACGTTCTGCGGCCCGCGGGTGATGACCAGCCCCCAGGTGAGCAAGGGGCCGGCATCACCCGGCCAGCAGGTCTGCAGCGGCAGGGCGTTGAGATCGACTGCGTCGCCGTCGAGCACCACCTGCTGGCAGGGCGGGCGCGACACGCTGGCCGGGCGCATGTCCCACACCGCCTTGACCAGCTGCATCAGCTCGCCGGCGTCCTTCAAGCCGCGCGGCGGCTCCGGCTCTTTGAGCCGCGCCAGCACTTCGCCGATGCGCCGCAATTCGCTCACGCTGCTTGCGCCCATGCCCAGCGCCACCCGCTCGGCGGTGCCGAACAGATTGCCCAGCACCGGCATCGCATATCCGGTGGGCTGCTCGAACAGCACTGCCGGCCCGCCCTGGCGCAGCAGCGCGTCGCAAACCGCGGTCATTTCCAGCGCCGGCGAGACAGGCTGCGGGCAGCGCCGCAACAGCGAGGAGGCTTCGAGCTGAGACAAAAAATCGCGCAGATCCCGGTATTTCATATAACTGAAAGAATTAAAAGCCAAAACCTCTTGCGTTGACCTGGAATAACGACCTTTCTAGAATCCGCTCCGTGTTTGCCCTGATGCGCCTGCTGAGCAGGCGGGCTACACACTCGCCCCGAAACACGCCTTGCCGCGATCGCCCCATCGATGCGGCACGACAGATGCGCGGCCCGCCGCAGGGTCGGCATCTTAGGCCGTCGGGCTCCCCTGGTGAGCCTGTGTTGTCGGATCTGTGCCACTGGAATTGACGCTCGCCTCGTTTTTTGTCGCAGCGGCTTTTTCGTTCAGACACAGGAGTGTTCCATGATGCATGTCATGCAATCTGCCCTTCCCCGCGTGCGCCGTCTGGCGGGCGGGTTCTGGGAACTGACCCATCAAACGCTGATGATGGTCGGATTGTTCGTCGTCGCCGGCGGCGCCTATCTTTATTTTCAGCCGCAGGCCATGTCGACGCTCGACCGCGGCCTGACACAATGGGTGCTGGCGCGCAAGACCGCAGCCGACGCCTTGCAGGCGCTGGCGCAAAAACCCGCCGATGCGCTGTTGCCCGCGGCGCAGGCAGCGGCGACGCCGACCGACACGCCGCGACAAACAGCATGGACGGCAGCCCTGACGCCGCAACAGCGCGCGGTATCGACCTGGCTGGCGCGGCGTTACAGCATTGCGCCCAACGCCATGGCGCAGCTCGTCAGCGCCGCCTGGGTCGTCGGGCGGCAGGAAAAGCTCGACCCGCTGCTCATCCTGGCGGTGATGGCGGTCGAATCGTCGTTCAACCCCTTTGCCGCCAGCAGCATGGGAGCGACCGGTTTGATGCAGGTGATGGCCGGCGTGCACAGCGACAAGTTCGCCGCGTTCGGCGGTCCGCAGGCGAGTATCGATCCGCTGGCCAATATGCGTGTTGGCGCGCTGGTGCTCAAAGACGCCATCAACCGCAGTGGCTCGGTACGTGCCGGTCTGCGGGCCTACGTGGGCGCGACCAACGACGCGACCGAGGGCGGGTATGCGGACAAGGTGCTCGCCGAGCAGGCGCAACTGCAGCGCATCGCCGGTGGCCGGCAGCCTCTGACGGCAGCGGCCAAATCGGCCGAAACCGGCGTGCCGACGCCGGCAGCGCAGAAGCCGGCGTCGCTGACCTGAACGCAGCGGTGGCCGCCGGCTTCGGCTACCATTGCAGACTGCACGACTGGCGATAGAAGCCGGCGGTCAGCCGGGTTCGAGGTGGGGTGAACCACCGGGGAGTGCTGGGATTGAAGCCGTTCGCCTGGGCCAGCGCTGCTTGCGCTGTCGATGAAACCGTTCATTCGCCCAGGCTGTGCGTCCCTGTCCGACACGGGATGGGGCGCAGCCGCAAACCAGGACTTTCGCCATGTTCGACCGCCGCATCACCCTTGCCGACACCGACCCGCAACTCTGGGCCGCCATCCAGGCCGAAAACCAGCGCCAGCAAGACCACATCGAGCTGATCGCCTCGGAAAACTACACCTCGCCCGCCGTCATGCAGGCGCAGGGTTCGCAGCTGACCAACAAATACGCCGAGGGCTACCCCGGCAAGCGCTATTACGGCGGCTGCGAGTATGTGGACATCGTCGAGCAGCTGGCGATCGACCGCGTCAAGCAACTGTTCGGTGCCGAGGCGGCCAACGTCCAGCCCAACAGCGGTTCGCAAGCCAACCAAGGGGTGTTTTTCGCCCTGCTCAACCCCGGCGACACCATCATGGGCATGAGCCTGGCCGAAGGCGGGCACCTGACCCACGGCATGGCGCTGAACATGAGCGGCAAGTGGTTCAAGGTCGTGTCCTATGGGCTCAACGCGCAGGAAGAAATCGACTACGACGCGATGGAGCGGCTGGCGCACGAGCACAAACCCAAGCTCATCATCGCGGGAGCGAGCGCCTACAGCCTGCGCATCGACTTCGAACGCTTCGCCCGCGTCGCCAAGGCCGTCGGCGCGTATTTCATGGTCGACATGGCGCACTACGCCGGGCTGATCGCCGCCGGGGTCTACCCCAACCCGGTGCCGCACGCCGACGTGGTCACCACCACCACGCACAAAAGCCTGCGCGGCCCGCGCGGCGGGGTGATTCTGATGAAGGAGCAGCACGCCAAGGCGATCAACAGCGCGATCTTCCCCGGCATCCAGGGTGGGCCGCTGATGCACGTGATCGCCGGCAAGGCGGTGGCGTTCAAGGAAGCGCTCTCGCCCGAGTTCAAGGTGTACCAGCAGCAGGTCGTGACCAACGCCCGGGTGATGGCCGAAACGCTCACCCGGCGCGGGCTGCGGATTGTGAGCGGGCGCACCGAGTCGCATGTGATGCTGGTCGATCTGCGCGCCAAGCGCATCACCGGCAAAGACGCCGAAAAGGTGCTGGGCGAAGCGCACCTGACGGTGAACAAGAACGCCATCCCCAACGACCCGGAAAAGCCGTTCGTCACCTCCGGCATCCGCGTCGGCTCGCCGGCGATGACCACCCGCGGCTTCAAGGAAGCCGAAGCCGAGAAAACGGCCAACCTGATCGCCGACGTGCTTGACAACCCCCTTGATGCCGCAACCCTGGAGCGGGTGCGCGCCGAGGTGAAAAAGCTCACCGACGCATTTCCGGTGTATTCGGCGTAAAGTCCGGCGGCAAGGGCGGCGGAAAGCGGCTCAGACGGCTTTGCCCGTTGCCAGGGCAGCCGTCAGCTCCGATAGCCGCTGGCGCTGCCGCCCGGCCGCGTCGAAGTTTTCCGCCGCCAGCCAAGTGCGGAAGGCCGCGTCCAGCGCCGGCCATTCGCCGTCGATCACGCTGAACCAGGCGGTGTCGCGGTTGCGACCCTTGACCACCGCCGCCTGGCGGAACACCCCCTCGAAGCGGAAACCCAGTCGCGCTGCGGCGCGGCGCGAGGCGAGGTTGCGGGTGTCGCATTTCCACTCCAGCCGCCGGTAACCCAGTGCGAAGGCCTGGCGCATCAGCAGATAAAGGGCTTCGGTCGCCGCGGTGTGGCGCTGCAGTTGCGGCGAAAACAGCAGATGGCCGATTTCGACGCTGCCGGCCTGCGGCGTGATGCGCAAATAGCTGGCGAGACCCACGGCGCGGTCGGTGGCCGCATCGACGATGGCGAAAAACAGCGGATCGTCGCCGCCGCAGACCGACTGTAGCCACTGGGCGTAGGCGTCGGCGCTGGCAAATGGGCCGTAGGGTAGATAAGTCCACACTTCGCCGCTGACGTCCTGCGCCAGTGCGGTGAACAGCGGCGCAGCATGGCGGGCGGGGTCGGCGGGCTCCAGACGGCAATACTGTCCGCTGAGCACGCAGCGCGCTGGTCTGGGCGGGGCCACCCAGTCGCGCAAGGATGCGTCGGGCGCAGGGCTGGAGGTGGGTGGGGAGGGCATGGGTCGCGCAGGGCGCCGGATCAGGATGCGACAATGTATCGCAGCCGGACGCGGCAGGGCAGTTGGGTGACGGTGTGCGTTGCGTCACGGCCAGGCCAAACCGGCGAGATCGCCATGCGACTCCTCCCCGTCACGCACACTGCCCATGTCGTCGTCCCCACCTGACCGCCGCAGCGCCGAGGCGCCGCCGTTTCGCCAAGTCGCACAGACCATCGCCCGGCAGAACCTGCCGGCTTTCGGCGCCACGTTGCACGAGGTATTCGCCGCCACTGACGACGCGGCGAAATCCGGCCAGCAGATCGCCGAAATCATTCTGCGCGACCCGGCCCTGACGTCGATGGTGTTGCGCGCGGCGAACACCGCCAGCCTGGGCTATGTGGGGCAGAACAAGGTGGTCACGGTCAGCCGCGCCGTGGTGGTGCTGGGCATGAATGCCGTGCGCTCGCTGTGCCTGTCGGCGCTGGCGGTCGAAAAACTCGCCACCGCCAGCGCGTTTCGCCCCCGCGTGCTCGCCGCGCTGGGCATGGCGCTGCACGCGGCGGTGCAGGCGCGCGATCTCGGTCAGCGCCAGGGCATGCGGCGCGACGACGCCGAACGGTTGTTCGTCGAAGCCTTGCTCGGGGGGATCGGCGACATGGCGTTCTGGTGTCACGGCGCCGACTACGCGCAACGCCTGCAGCAGTTGCTCGACGCCGGCGTGCCCGCGCCGCAGGCGGAGCAGACCGTGCTGGGCATGACGCTGCAGCAGTTCGGCCGCGAACTGCTGCAGGCCTGGGATTTGCAGGCCGTGCTGCGCGACAGCCCGCAGGTGGCGCTGGCCGATAGCCTGAGCCGGGCGGCGCAGCACGACTGGGACAGCGCGCAGACGCTGCAAATCACCCAGCGCATCGCGACGCTGCTCGACAGCCCGCTGGCCGACACCCGGCTGCGCCTGCAGCACAATGCAGAACAGGCGCGGCTGCTGGCGCACGCCCTGGGCGCCGGCGGCGCCACGCAGTGGATCGCGCCGCCGACGGTAGAGCCCGAAGCGGCCGCGGAGGAAGAGGCGGCGCAGGCGGCAGCGCTAGCCGCCGCTGCGCCGGATGCAATGCTGCAGCTGCGCATGCTCACCGAAATGGTCGCCGTGGCCAGTTCGCGGCGGGACCTGCCGCTGCTGTTCCAGGCCGCCCTCGAGGGCTTGCACCGCGCCGTCGGTCTGGACCGCTGCGTGCTGTGTCTGATTTCCCCGGCGCGCGACCGTCTGGCAGGCCGGCTGGCCGCGGGTCAGGACGTGTCCGAGCTGCGGCTGCGCCTGCAATGGCCCTGGCCGGCAACGCCCGACGCTGCATGGCGTCCGGGACAGGTGGAGTGGTATTGCGCCGACCGGCCGGCGCCCGACTTTTTGCTTGCCGCTACCGGGGTGGGCGACTGCTTCGTCGCCACGCTCACCGTCGACCAGAGCATCATCGGCATGTTCTACGCCGATCAGTGGCCGTCGCGGCGGGCGCTGACCGCCGACGGATTCGACGGCTTTCGCCGTTTCGTCGTCCAGACCGAGATGATCGTGCGGGGTCTGCCGCGCTAAAGCGCTCACTCGGGTTTGTGATAGTCGCCCGCCAGTGCGAAATCTGCGAGCATGGCGCGAGCTGCGAAACGGTTTCGCTGGCGACAAAGGAAGGAGGCGGTATGACCATCAACGAAGGCACACTCGACCGCGCGCTGCGCATCATCATCGGCTTGGTCCTCATCGGTCTGACCCTGGCCGGGGTGATCGGCTGGTGGGGCTGGATCGGCGTCGTGCCGCTGGTTGCCGGAGCGGTGGGCTTTTGTCCGCTGTACGCCGTGCTGGGCATTCGCACCTGCCCGATGCGCAAAAACTGACTGTCGGCCCACGCCCCGGCCAGGCAGGCCGGACGCAGGGATCGCCGGGCTCATGGCCGGCGCAGCCGCAGCAACGCCAGGCCGAAAGCGCAAAACACCACACCGGAAACGCGCTGCGGCCAGCCAGAGGCAAACCACGCCTTCAGCCGCCTGCGCGCCAGCACGGCCAGGCTGGCATACGTGCTCAGCGCGAGCAACGACACGAGCATGAAACTCAGGGTCAGCGTGGCGTATTGCGGCAACATCGGCTTGGTCAGGCTGATGAACTGCGGAAACAGCGCGGCGATGAACAGAATCGCCTTGGGGTTGGTCAGCGCCACCATCAGACCCCGCGGGTATTGCGCGTGCGGCGCGGCGGCCAGCGGCGGCTGCGCGCGGCGTGGCTGCGCCAGCTCCGCAGATGGCCGTGCCCCGGCACGGCGCCACTGCTGCACACCCAGCCAGATCAGGTACGCCGCGCCGACGAATTTGAGCAGGGTGAACGCCGCCGCGGACGATTGCAGCACCGCGTTCAAGCCGAGCGCGCTCAGCGTGGACAGCACCAGCAGCCCGGTGATATTGCCCAGAGACGACCAGATGGCATGGCGCCACCCCAGATGCAGCGCGTTGTGGATCGACAGCATCACTGCCGGGCCGGGGGTAAACGACGCGGCCAAAGCAAAGCTGATGAACAGCAGATAGCTGGTCCAGGACGGCATGGGGATATGGCAAGCGTGGTAGGCCGTGCAGGGCTCGAACCTGCGACCAAAGGATTATGAGTCCTCTGCTCTGACCGACTGAGCTAACGGCCCTCGTGCTCGGCCGGGTCTGCGGCGCGAGCGAATCAAACTTCCAGTGTAGCGGCGAACGGCGTGCCCGGGTCCGGACGCGCCTGCGGGAATGCGCTGGCGCTGCTAGGCTGTTGGCCATCTTCGCCGCTGTCCGATGCCCGAGCCCGCACCATCTTCCCCGCCCGCTGCTGACGTTGAGACGGCCGTCAGCCGCGCGCAGTTTCTGCGCTTGTTCACCGCGGTGATGCTGCCGATGTTTCTAGCGGCAGTCGATCAGACGCTGCTGGCCACGGCCACCCCGGCGATCGCCCGCGATCTGGGGGATTTCCGCGACAGTGCCTGGATCGCAGTCGGCTATCTGCTGTCGTCGACCGTCATGGCGCCGCTGTACGGCCGGTTCGGCGACCGCTACGGGCGGCGCGACGCGCTGGTGGCAGCGCTCGCTGTGTTCGCCCTGGGTTCTGCGGCGTGCGCGGTGAGTCAGGGCATGTGGTGGCTGATCGCCGGGCGGCTGCTGCAGGGACTGGGCGGCGGCGGGTTGATGGTGATGAGTCAGGCGCTCCTCGGCGAAGTCGTGCCGCCCCGGCAGCGGCCGCGGTTTCAGGCGTATTTTGGCGTGGTGTTCGTCCTCGCCAGCGTCACCGGCCCGGTGCTGGGCGGCCTGGTCGTGGCGCAATGGAGCTGACGCTGGCTGTTCCTCGCCAATCTGCCCTTGGCGGGGCTGGCGGTCTGGCGCGTGCTGCGGCTGCCGCCGAGCTCGCGTCACGGCGAGCCGGGGCAGACCCACGACGCTCTCGGGGTGCTGCTGTTCGCCGCGTCGGCCTCGTTGCTGCTGCTCTGGCTGACGCTGTCCGGGCACCGCTTCGCCTGGCTGTCGCTGCCCAGCGTGGCGATGGCGGGGACGGCACTGATCCTGGGCGCAGGGCTGCTGTGGCGCGAGCGGCGGCATCCGCACCCATTTTTGCCGCTGGAGCTGCTGCGCCTGCGGCCGGTGGCGTGGACGGGGGTGACGCTGGTGTTGTTTGCCGCCGGGCTGTTCGCGCTGGTGTTCTTTCTGCCGGTGTATCTGCAGGTCGGTCATGCGGCCGGCGCGGCGCACTCCGGTCTGCTGCTTCTGCCGCTGACGGCTGGACTGGTGCTCGGTTCGAACCTCACCGGACAGGTCGTGGCGCGCACCGGACGCCCGGACGTGCCGCCGCGCTGGGGGCTCGTAGCGGCTGCGGCGGCGCTGGGTCTGCTCGCCGTGCTGCCGGCGTCGCCCGCGGTCATCGGCACGCTGGGGGTGCTGGCCGGGCTGGGGTTTGGCACGGTGATGCCGACGTCGCAGCTCGTGGTGCAGACGGCCGCAGGGCGGGCGCGGCTGGGCGCGGCGGCAGCCACGGTGTCGCTGGCGCGCTCCACCGGCGCGTCTGTCGGTACGGCGCTGTTCGGCGCTCTGGTTTTCGGCCTGATGTCCAACGCCGAGCTGCAGGCCGCGTTGCATACGTCCGATCCGCAAGCGGCGCAGCAGGTGGTGCATGCGTTTCACATCGCCTTCGGCTGCGCTGCGGGGATGACCCTGCTTGCGGCGTGGACCGCCTCGCGCGTGCCGCGGGTGACGCTCTGACCCCGGCACAGGTCGAGCCAGAGGTGTGAGGCCGTTGCCGGTTTCAGCCGCCTGGACGCCCAACGCGGCGCCGCTGCAGGCAGAATTGCAGCAGTGTTCTCCCGTTTGCCGCAGCCTGCCATGCACGACCTCGACCTGCTGTCCCGTTACGCCATACCCGGCCAACTGCGTTTTCGCGCCACGCCGGCCGGGCTGGCGTTTGCCGACATCGACAACCCCGCCGGCACCGCCAGCGTCTGCCTGCAGGGCGCGCATCTGACGACTTTTCGCCCCAAGTCGCAACCCGAGCCGGTGGTGTGGTTATCCGATGCGGCACGGCTGCTGCCGGGCAAATCGATCCGCGGTGGAGTGCCGGTGTGCTGGCCGTGGTTTGGCGCACACCCCAGCGACAGCCGGCTTCCGGCGCACGGCTTTGCGCGGACCGTGCCGTGGGACGTGATCGACAGCGGCGCCTCCGCGGGCGTCACTCACATCACCTTGCAGTTGCGGCCCACCGCGGCCACCCGCGCACAGTGGCCGCACGACACGCCGTTGACGCTGCGCATCAGCGTGGGCGACACGCTGGACATGGCGCTGACCACACGCAACGCCAGCGCCGGGGCGCTGCCGCTGAGCGAGGCGCTGCACACCTATTTCCAGGTCGGCGACGTCGCCCAGGTGGAACTGCTCGGGCTGGACGGTTGCACCTATCTCGACAAAACCGAGGCTTTCGCGCGCAGGCAGCAGCACGGCGCGGTGCGCTTCAGCGGCGAGACCGACCGCGTGTACGTCGGCACGCACAGCGAATGCGTGATTCACGATCCCCTGCTGCAGCGGCGGATCCGCATCGCCAAGCAGGGCAGCGCCTCCACCGTGGTGTGGACGCCGTGGGAGGACAAGGCCGCGGCGATGGGCGATTTCACCGCACACGGCTGGCGGCAGATGGTGTGCGTCGAATCCGCCAACGCCGCGGACGACAGCCTGGTGCTGCAACCCGGGCAAACGCACACCCTGCAAGTACGCTACAGCGCCGAGGCGCTGTAGCCGGCAAGCCGCGCCGCTTGTGCGCCGGGGTGCTGCCGCTTACTTCGCCGTCGGCATGACGAACTCGGCGCCCTTGGGCGTGCTCTCGGGCCAGCGCTGCATGATGCTCTTTTGCTTGGTGTAAAAGCGCACGCCTTCCTCGCCGTAGGCGTGCATGTCGCCGAACAGGCTGGCCTTCCAGCCGCCGAAGCCGTGCCAGGCCATCGGCACCGGAATCGGCACGTTGATGCCCACCATGCCGGCCTGCACCCGGCGGCCGAACTCGCGCGCCACATGGCCGTCGCGGGTAAAGCACGCTACCCCGTTGCCGTAGGCGTGGCGGTTGACCAGATCGAGCGCGGTGGCGAAGTCGGGCGCCCGCACGCACGACAGCACCGGGCCGAAGATTTCTTCCTGGTAGATGCGCATGTCCGGGGTGACGTGGTCGAACAGCGTGCCGCCGAGCCAAAACCCCTGCTCAAACCCCGGCACCGAATAGCCGCGGCCATCGACCAGCAACTTCGCGCCTTGCTCCACGCCGGAAGCGATGGAACCGGCAATGCGCTCGCGCGCAGCGGCGGTGACGATCGGGCCCATTTCGGCGTCGGGCTCCATGCCGTTTTTCACCTTCAGCGCGCGGGTGCGCTCGACCAGCCGGGGCATGATGCGCTCGGCCACATCGCCGACCAGCACGCCCACGGAGATGGCCATGCAGCGCTCACCCGCCGAGCCGAAGGCGCTGCCGATCAACGCATCGACCGCCTGGTCGAGGTCGGCGTCGGGCATGACCACCATATGGTTCTTCGCCCCGCCCAGCGCTTGCGCCCGTTTGCCGTGGCGCGCGGCTTCTTGCGCGATGTGGTGCGCAACCGGCGTGGAGCCGACGAAGCTGATCGCCTTCACATCCGGGTGCGCCAGCAGCGCATCCACCGCGACCTTGTCGCCCTGCACCACGTTGAACACCCCGTCGGGCAGCCCGGCCTGCTGGAGCAGCTCGGCCATGAACACGCTGGGCGAGGGGTCGAGCGGGCTGGGCTTGAGCACGAAGCTGTTGCCCGCGGCGATCGCCAGCGGAAACATCCACAGCGGCACCATGCACGGAAAGTTGAACGGCGTCACCCCGGCGACCACCCCCAGCGGCTGGCGCAGCGTCCAGTTGTCGATGCCGGTGGATACCTGCTCGGTGTAGTCGCCTTTGAGCAACTGTGGAATGCCGCAGGCGAATTCGACGATTTCGATGCCGCGCGTGACCTCGCCCTGTGCATCCGAAAACACCTTGCCATGCTCGGCGGTGATCATTGCCGCCAGGGTGTCGCGGTGCTGGTTCATCAGCTCCAGAAACTTGAACAGTACCCGCGCGCGGCGCACCGGCGGGGTGTCGGCCCATTGCGGGAACGCGGCCTTGGCCGCAGCGACGGCGGCATCGACCTGCGCGGCGTCGGCCAGTTCGACCTGGCGGCAGACCGCACCGGTGGCCGGGTTGAAGACCGGCTGCCGTCGCGACTGTGCCGACGACACGGCACGGCCCTGGATGACATGCGCCACGTCGGCCGTGGCGGTGAACGGAAGAGGAGCGCCCATGAAACCTCCGCAAAGTGAACGGGTCAGCCTCGCAGTGTAGGGCCGCAGCCGTGCGCCCGCCGGTGCGCGCAGCAGGTGCTCAGCCGAGAGACCCGCACACCGGGCAGCGCGGATTACGCTGCAGCGCCAGCGTCTGGAACTCGCTGTCGAGTGCGTCGATGAGCAGCAGCCGTCCGCGCAGCGTCGTGCCGGTCTGCGCCAGCAGCTTGAGTGCCTCGACCGCCTGCAGGCTGCCCACCAGACCGACCAGCGGGGCGAGCACACCCATGGTGGCGCAGCGCACTTCCTCCACCGGGGCGTCCGGCGGGAACAGGCAGGCGTAGCAGGGGCCGCGCTGGCCGTCGGCGTCGGCGCGGGTGTCGAACACACTGACCTGGCCGGACAGGCGGATGGCCGCGCCGCTGACCAGCGGCACGCCGTGGGCGACGCAAGCGCGGTTGAGCGCGTGCCGGGTGGAAAAATTGTCGCTGCAGTCGAGCACGACGTCGGCGGCCTGGACCAGCGCGGACAGCTGCGCCTCGTCGGCCCGTTGCGCCAGCGTGCGGACTTCGACGGTCGGGTTGATCTGCCGCATCGCCTCGCGTGCCGAATCGACCTTGAGCAGACCGATGCGCGCCTCGGTGTGCGCGATCTGGCGTTGCAGATTGGTCAGGTCGACGCGGTCATCGTCGACCAGGGTGATCTGCCCGACGCCGGCGCTGGCCAGATACAGCGCAGCCGGCGACCCCAGACCGCCGGCGCCAAGGATCAGCGCCCGGCCCGCGCCGATGCGTTCTTGTCCTTCGACACCGATTTCGTCGAGCAGGATGTGCCGCGAGTACCGCAGCAGCTGCGCATCGTCCAGCGGCATGGCAGCACGGCGCCGGGGATTTATTTGGACCTGGCGCTGCTGGCCGCCGGGGTCGGGCTGCTGGCCGCCGCCGCGGTAGAGGCGGTCTTGGCCGTGGACGCCGGGTGCTTGGCGGTGATGACCGGCTTGCCTTCGAGGTAATTCAGCGCCTGCGTCACCTGCCAGTCGTCCTTGCTGGCGTACTCCGGCAGCTTGGGCAGCTTGTTCGGGTCTTTCTGCAGCTCGGCTTCGAGCAGACGGCGGGCTTCTTCCTGTTTGCGCACGTCTTCCTCGACGCGCTTGGAATCGGCGGCCTCGTTGCCGGTGCCGATCTGGTTTTTGTAGTCGATTTCACGCATGCGCAGCGCGGCATACGGATCACCGCTTTCCAGCGGATCGACCTCGTAGTTCGGCGTGATGCCCTTGCCCTGGATCGACTGGCCGTTGGGGGTGTAGTAGCGCGCAGTGGTCAGCTTGAGCGCGGTATCCGGGCCCAGCGGCAGCACGGTCTGCACCGACCCCTTGCCGAACGACAGCGTGCCCATGACCACGGCGCGCTTGTAGTCCTGCAGCGCGCCGGTGACGATTTCCGACGCCGACGCCGAGCCGCCGTTGATCAACACCACCAGCTTGACGGTTTTCACCGCGGCGGGCAGGGTGTCGAGCGGGTTGTCGCCCGGCCGGCTGAGGTAGTCGCTGGGCGTGTTGCGGTAGGTGGCGTTGGCCTCCGGCATCTGGCCTTTGGTGCTGACGATCACGGCGTCGTTGGGCAGGAACACCGAGGCCACGCCCACGGCGCTTTCGAGCAGTCCGCCCGGGTCGTTGCGCAGGTCGAGGATCAGACCCTTCATGTTCGGGTCTTCCTTGTACAGCGCGTTGATTTTGTTGACGAAGCTGGGCAGGGTGTCGGCCTGGAACTGGGTGATGCGGATCCAGCCGTAGCCCGGCGCGAGCATTTTGCTCTTGACGCTCTGCACCTGGATGAGCTCGCGGGTGATGGTGAACGTCAGGGTGCGGTTTTCCGCCTTGCGCAGCACGGTGAGCGTGACCTTGGTGCCGGGCTTGCCGCGCATGAGCTTGACCGCGTCGTTCAGGCTCAGCCCCTTGACCGCGGTGTTGTCGATGCGGGTGATGAGATCGCCGGCATGGATGCCCGCGCGCGCCGCAGGCGAGCCTTCGATCGGCGCGACCACTTTGACCAGGCCGTCTTCGGCGGCGATTTCGATGCCCACGCCGACGAATTTGCCGCTGGTGCTCTCCTTGAAATCCTTGAAGGCCTTTTTGTCGAGGTATTCGGAATGCGGGTCGAGGTTGTTGACCATGCCGTTGATGGCATTTTCGATCAGCTTCTTGCCTTCGATCGGCTCGAAATAATCCGCCTTGATCAGGCCATAGACGGCGGCGAACTGCTGCAGTTCCTCCAGCGGCAGCGGCGAGGCGGCGCCGCGCGCCAATGCCTGTACCTGCAGCGTGGCCATGATGCCGGTGATGGCGCCGATGGCGACCCAGGCTGCGATGCGGAATTTACTGGCCATGGTGAATCAAGCGGAGTGACTGCGAAAAGTGCTGCAGTATAGAAGGCGGTTTTGCCTTTGCAGCGCGGCGGGGCAACACCCCGCGGGGCTGCCGGGTATCGCGGCGTGCGGCTCAGACCTTGCCGCCCGAGGCGCTGAGGTAGTAGCGCTGCAGCGGCTTGAGCTCGGCGTCGAGTTCGTAGACCAGCGGGATGCCGTTGGGGATGTTCACCCCGGTGATGTCATCGTCGGAAATGTTTTCCAGATACTTCATGATCGCGCGCATCGAATTGCCGTGTGACACCACCAGCGTGCGCTTGCCGGCCTTGATCGCCGGGGCGAGCGACTCGTGCCAGAACGGCAGCACGCGGGCGATGGTGTCTTTGAGACATTCGGTCAGCGGCAGTTCCTCGGGCTTGAGCCGGGCGTAGCGCGGGTCGGCGGCCAGTTCCTGGCGGTGCGCCTCGTCCAGCGGTGGCGGCGGCACGTCGTAGCTGCGGCGCCAGATGTGCACCTGTTCATCACCGTATTTCGCGGCGGTCTCGGCCTTGTTCAACCCCTGCAGCGCGCCGTAGTGGCGTTCGTTGAGCCGCCAGGTGTGCACCATCGGCAGCCACATGGCATCGAGTTCGTCCAGCGTCAGCCACAGGGTGCGGATGGCGCGCTTGAGCACCGAGGTGTAGGTGAGGTCGAAGCTGTACCCGAGTTCCTTGAGCAGGCGTCCGGCGGCGCGCGCCTCGCGGATGCCCTGTTCGGTGAGGTCCACGTCGGTCCAGCCGGTAAAGCGGTTTTGCTGATTCCAGGTCGATTCACCGTGACGGAGCAGAACGAGTTTGTGCATGCGAGCCTCTGAAAAACGCCGGAAAGTCGCGCGCCCCGTGCCGTGGCAGCGCCGGCCAGAGGCACTGCCGCGAACGCGCAGCGACGGAATGGGACAATGCGAGTGTGCATATAGTAGTGCAGACGGTGGGTCTCGCTGCATTGCAGCAATCGTGTCAGCGCTGGTCTGACCGGTAAAGCCACATATCAGCGTGTTTGCATTCGGGTTTTTAGAATCCGGCCATCAACAGGAGAAAAAGCGTGCAGTTCCTTCTCGACAATTGGGCGCTGGTGCTCATTGCGCTGACTTCGGGCGGCATGTTGCTGTGGAGTTCCTACGGCGGCAGCGGCAGCGCCGAAGGTGTGAGCGCGGCGCAGGCCGTGCTCAAGATCAACCGCGAAAAAGGCGTGATGATCGACGTGTGCGAGCCTGCCGAATACCAGGCCGGGCATGCCGTGGGGAGCAAAAGCATCCCGCTCGGTCAGCTCGACAAGCGACTGGGCGATCTGCCCAAGGACAAAACCGCCCCGGTGCTGGTGATGTGCGCCTCGGGGATGCGGGCCAAGCGCGCTGCGGCGCAACTGCGCAAGGCCGGTTATGTCAACGCCATGCCGGTGGCCGGTGGCATGCGCGCCTGGCGCGAAGCCGGGCTGCCGGTAGAAAAGGGGTCGGGCTCGGCATGAACAAGGTGCGCATGTACACCACCGCGGTGTGTCCCTATTGCATCCGCGCCAAGGCGCTGCTGCAAAAACGCGGCGTGGCCGAGATCGAGGAAATCCGCATCGACCTCGACCCCGGTCAGCGCCAGCACATGATGCAGGCCACAGGCCGGCGCACCGTGCCGCAGATTTTCATCGGTGACACCCACGTCGGCGGCTGCGACGATCTGTACGCGCTCGACGCCCGCGGCGGCCTCGTGCCGCTGCTGGGCGGCGCAGACTGAAAACGCCGGCGCGATGCTGCGCCTGCCGCGTTCGGCGCGGCCGGGTCACGCCGCGGCCCTAGAATCCCCCGTCAGCAATCGACGCCCGCGATCCGCGGGCTTTTTTCCATGGAGAGTCATCGATGAGCGCCAACCCCGAGAATGTCCAGTCCGCCGATCCGGTTTTCATGCTGCAGCGCTGCTACCTCAAAGACCTGTCGCTGGAGCAGCCCAATTCGCCGCAGATCCTGCTGGAGCAGCAGCAGCCGAGCGTGGACGTGCAGATGAGCGTCGAGGCCAAACCGGTGATCGAGGGGCTGTTCGAAATCACCGTATCGGCCACCATCACCGCGCGCATGCAGGAGCGGGTGCTGTTTCTGGTCGAGGGCAAGCAGGCCGGCATTTTCGAGCTGCGCAACATTCCGCAGGAGCATGCCGACATGCTGCTGGGCATTGCCTGCCCGCAAACGGTTTACCCCTATCTGCGCGCCAACCTGGCCGACGCCATCACCCGTGCCGGCTTCCCGCCGGTGCATCTGGCGGAAATCAACTTCCAGGCGATGTACGAGCAGCAGCGCCAGCAGCAGGCGGCCAACGACGCGGCAACGCCGCTGAACTGAGCGCACCACCGGGCCCATGCCGCAGCATCCGTCGTTTTCGCTCAGCGTCCTCGGCGCAGGCGCCTGGGGGACGGGGATTGCCTGCCAGATCGCCTCGCACCAGCCGGTGCTGTTGTGGGGGCGTGACGCTGCGCTGATGCGGCGGCTGCAGGCCGAGCGGGTTAACGCCACGTACCTGCCCGAAGTGTCGCTGCCGCCGCCGCTACAGCCCACGGCCGATCTGGACGCGGCGCTGCGCCATGCCGCCGGACCGCAGGGCATTCTGCTGCTTGCCGTGCCGGTGGCGGGGTTGCGCGCCACGGCGCAGGCGGTGCGCATTTTCAACGCCGACAAGCCGTTGGGCGCGCGGGTGCAGCGGCTGCTGTGGCTGTGCAAGGGGTTCGAGCAGGGCAGCGGGCTGCTGCCGCACGCCGTGCTCGACGCGGTCTTTGCCGGGCTGGACGTCAGCCCGGCGATGGGCGCGCTGTCGGGGCCGAGTTTCGCCGTGGAGGTCGCACGCGGCCTGCCGGTGGCGCTCACCCTGGCGAGCACGGACGCGGCGCTGCGCGAATCGGCGGTGGCGGCGTTGCACCACGGCGCCATGCGCATTTACGCCACGCCGGATGTCATCGGCGTGGAAGTCGGCGGCGCGGTGAAAAACGTGCTGGCCATTGCCACCGGCGTGAGCGATGGCATGGGGCTTGGACACAACGCGCGCGCGGCGCTCGTCACCCGCGGTCTGGCCGAACTGTCACGCCTGGGCGTGGCGCTGGGCGGGCAGGCCGAGACCTTCATGGGGCTGAGCGGCCTGGGCGATCTGGTGCTCACCGCCACCGGCGATCTGTCGCG
The DNA here is from genome assembly GCA_021799355.1 of Pseudomonadota bacterium. GTDB lineage: Bacteria > Pseudomonadota > Gammaproteobacteria > Burkholderiales > Burkholderiaceae_C > Thiomonas. The sequence continues at coordinate 43,704 of JAJZAQ010000002.1, read as the reverse complement.
CAACCGCCGCGTCGGGCTGGCGCTGGCACAGGGGCAGAGCCTGCAGCGCATCGTTTCCACCCTGGGGCATGTGGCCGAAGGCGTGCACACCGCGCGAACCGCGCTCAAACTGGCGCGCTCGCACCGTGTGGCCATGCCGATCACCGAGGCGGTCAGCCGCCTGCTCGACGGCAAGCTCACGCCACAGCAGGCTTTGGGCGGACTGCTGCAGCGGCAGCCGCGTGACGAATGAACACGGTTTGGGAGGGCGCATGATCCAACTCCTCGTCGGTCTGGGTAATCCGGGGCCGGAGCACGCCCTGGACCGGCACAACGCCGGCTTCTGGCTGGTCGATCAGATCGCCACCGCAGCGGGGGTGAGCCTGAAGCCCGAGCGCGGATTTTTTGGCGACGTCGCCCGGGTGCGCCTGCACGGCCACGAACTCTGGCTGCTCGAACCAACCACGTACATGAACCGCTCGGGGCAGTCGGTCGGCGCGTTCGCCCGGTTTTACAAAATTCCTCCGGAGAACATTCTGGTGGCGCACGACGAGCTCGACCTGCCACCGGGCCAAGCCAAACTCAAGCTCGGCGGCGGCCATGCCGGGCACAACGGACTGCGCGACCTCATCGCCCATCTGGGCACGCCCAATTTCTGGCGGCTGCGCCTGGGCATCGGCCATCCCGGTGACCGCTCGGCGGTGGTCGGCTTCGTCCTGGGCAAGCCGCCGCAGGCCGAGCTCGAGCGGATCGAACAGGCGCTGGAGCAGGCGCAGGCGGTGCTGCCGCAACTGCTCGCCGGCGAGTTCGAGGCGGCGATGATGCGGTTGCACCGGGCCAACCGGCCGGCCGCCGCCAAGCCAGCTGCCGGCAGCCAGCCACGTCCGGGCACGCCATCCGCAGGGTGAGCGCGATGTGGCCGCGGGTTGCCGTGTTTCCCCTCGTCGGCGCCGCGCTGGCGCTGGCCGGGCTGGCGTGGGCGCAGCAACCGCCGGTCTGGCGCTGCGGCAATGCGTACTCGCACGAGCCCTGCGCGCAAGGCCGGCAGGTCGACGTGCAGGACGCGCGTACCGCCGAACAGCAGGCGCAGGCACGACGGCAGGCGGCGCAGACCCGCGCGTTTGCCGACGCGCTGCACCGCGAAAATGCCGCGCGCGATGCGCAGCGGCGGCGCGAAGAGCTCGCGCAGCAAAAGGCGCTGGCCAAGCAGCAGGCCGCGCTGCGCCGCGCCGCGCGCAAACGCACGGCAGGCGCCGCAGACGCCGCATCCCACAGCGCCGCAAGACCGCAGAAGGCGTTGCGGCCGGCGGCTTCTGCGCCGCGGCGTTGACCGGCGCTGGCGTCACGCCGAAAACGCCGCCCTCACCCCTGCAGCAAGTTGGGGGCCTGCTACCGCTTGAACACCAGCAGCGCCACCCCCGCGGTGACCAGGCCGATGCCGGCCCAGTCGCGCGGCGCCGGGCGTTCGCCGAGAAAGACTACTGCCAGCAGCGCCACCAGCACCACGCTGAGTTTGTCCACCGGAGCGACCTGGTAAGCCTGCCCCATTTGCAGCGCACGGAAATAGAACAGCCACGACGCGCCGGTGCCCAGCGCCGACAGGGCGAGAAACAGCCAGGTGCGCGGCGCCAGTGCGAGCGGGTTGGTCCATTTGCCGGTGGCAAAAACGATCAACGCCAGCAGGGCCACGACCATCAGCGTGCGGATGAGGGTGGCAAAGTCCGAATCGACCCCTTCGAGGCCGATTTTGGCGAACACCGCCGTCAGCGCCGCCGCCAGCGCCGCCAGCAATGCCCAGAACCACCAGTGCGCGGTCAGCTGCATGGGCGACGGCAGGGGAGGGGAAGGCAGGCGGTCATCCGGCGACCTTTTCCGCCATCAGGCGGTGATATTTGGCCAGCAGTTGCGCGTGTGTTTCCACCCGGTCGGGGCGCACCGGAATGCAATTGACCGGGCAGAGCTGCACGCACTGCGGGGTGTCGAAATGGCCGACGCACTCGGTGCAGCGATCCGGGTCGATGACATAGATTTCCGCGCCCATCGAAATCGCCTGGTTCGGGCATTCGGGTTCGCACACATCGCAGTTGATGCACTCGTCGGTGATCCACAGGGCCATGCTGGTACGTCGGATTCAGGGTTTCGCCGGGGCGTCCACGCGGCGTTGCGCCACTTTGGCCTGCAGCCGCTCCATGACCAATGGCACCACGAATTTGCTCACGTCGCCACCGAGCATGGCGATTTCCCGCACGAACGTCCCGGAGATGAACTGGTACTGATCGGCCGGGGTGAGGAACAGGGTTTCCACGTCGGGCATGAGCTGGCGGTTCATCCCGGCCATCTGGAATTCGTATTCAAAGTCGCTGACCGCGCGCAGCCCACGCACCACCACCTGCGCGCCACGGCCGACGACGAAATCGCGCAGCAGCCCGGTAAAACCGCTGACTTCGACATTGGCATAAGGCGACAGCACCTCGCGGGCGATGTCCAGCCGCTCGTCGAGGGTGAACATGGCGTTTTTGTGGTGCCCGGCGGCGATGGCCACCACCAGACGGTCGCACAGCTTGCTCGCGCGGCGCACCAGATCCTCGTGCCCGCGGGTCAGCGGATCGAAGGTGCCGGGGTAGATGGCAAGCAGCATGCGCAGCGATGCAGAGGCAAAAACTGCAGTGTAGGCGGTTTACGCCGTTTGCGGGGCCGAAGGCCGCACAGTGTTGCTGCGACGCAGCAAGGCAAAATGCACCTGACCGGCGCGGCTACGCCGCCACACCTCCCAGGTCGCCGCATCGAGCGCGGCGAACAGCGCGGGGTCGTCGGTTTCGACGTACACCAGCGCATGGTCGGACAGCAGCGGCAACGCCGCGGCCAGCGCCGCCGTCTGCTGCGCGCTGGCATACGGCGGGTCGATGAACACCACGTCGAAGCGCTCGCCATGCCGCGCCAGCGCCTGCGTGGCGGCCAACGCATCGGCGCAGCGCACCTGCGCCCCGACCGCACCCAGGCGCTGGATGGCCGCGGTGATCGCCGCGGCGCAACGCGGGTCCTGCTCCACCAACAGCACCGCCGCGGCGTCGCGCGAGGCCGCTTCGAGCCCGAGCGCGCCGCTGCCGGCGTACAGATCGAGCACGCGCCGCCCGGCCAGCGTCTGCCCCAGCCAGTTGAACACGGTTTCCCGCACCCGGTCGGGAGTGGGGCGCAGCCCCGGGACGTCAGGCACGGCGAGTTTGCTGCGTTTGAACCGCCCGCCGATGATGCGCACCGCACCGGCTGCGGCGCGGTGCGATCGCTGCGGCGGGGATTTGCCGGGGGAAAGAACGCGCTGGATGGTCATGGGCGGTTAAATTGTAGGGACAGGCCGCGGCGGCTCGCTGCGGCGCACACTGATTTCTTTTTCCTTGACGTCCATGTTCCGTTTTTTCAAACGCAAATCCACTGCGCAGCCCGTCGGCGCCGAAGCCGCCGTCGCGGCAGAACCGCCGGCGCAGAACCCGCCGTCTGCCGCTCCCCAGACCGCGACGCAGCCAGCAGCCAGCGCCGGCGAGGCCGTGCCCGTCGCCGAGCAGCCGCCGGCGGCAGGCTGGTTCAACCGCCTGCGCACCGGGCTGCGCAAGACCGGCGCGGGCATCAGCGGCCTGTTCGCCGGCAGCAAAATCGACGAGGCGCTGTACGAAGAACTGGAAGCGGCGCTGATCATGGCCGACGCCGGCATGCCTGCGACCACCGCCTTGCTCGCCGATCTGCGCAAGCGGGTGAAAGCCGCACGCGCCGAAACCCCGCAGCAGGTCCGCGCCCTGCTGGCCGACGCGCTGGCCGATCTGCTCAGCCCGCTGCAAAAGCCGCTGGACATCGGCCGGCAGACGCCGACGGTGCTGATGATGGTCGGCGTCAACGGGGCGGGCAAGACCACCACCATCGGCAAGCTCACCCAGCATCTGTTGCGCGCCGGCGAAACCGTGCTGCTGGCCGCAGGCGACACCTTCCGCGCCGCGGCGCGCGAGCAGCTCGTCGCCTGGGGGCAGCGCAACGCGGTGCAGGTCATTGCGCAGCAGGGTGGTGATCCGGCGGCCGTGGCGTTCGACGCCGTCAGCGCCGGCCGCGCCCGCGGCGTGGACGTGGTCATCGTCGACACCGCCGGTCGGCTGCCCACCCAGCTTCACCTCATGGAGGAACTGAAAAAGGTCAAGCGCGTGGTCGCCAAGGCGATGGACGGCGCGCCGCACGAAATCCTGCTGGTCATCGACGCCAACAACGGCCAGAACGCGCTGGCGCAGGTGCGCGCGTTCGACGACGCGCTGGGACTGACCGGTCTGGTGCTCACCAAGCTCGACGGCAGCGCCAAAGGCGGGGTGATCGCCGCCATCGCCCGCGAGCGCCCGGTGCCGGTGTATTTCATCGGCGTCGGCGAGGGGCTGGACGATTTGCAGCCCTTCGACGCCGCGGCCTTCGCCCGGGCGCTGGTCGGCGAGGGCTGAGGCGCTTTCAGCGCAGGCTCAATCGCTGCGACCGGTTTGCAGTCCGTGCCGCGCCGCCCAGGGTTTGGCCTGCGCGATGGCGATGCGGATTGCCCGGCCTTCGTCATAGCCCTGAGCGAGCAGGGCGTTGGCGATGTCGATCGCCTTGTCGCGCACCACGGGCGGCAAACGCCGCATCGAGGCGGGAAAACGCTCGGCAGTCCACGGCATGGCAACGGGCTACATGGTGCGTTGCAGCAGCGGCCGCAGCGCGGACAGGGGGCGGGTGTTGAGCACGTCGCCGGCTTCCAGCCAGCCGCGCCGTGCCTGGCCGATGCCGCCGTCCAGGCGGGAGAAATCGGTCGTGGCGCGGGCGTCGGCGCTGATGCTCACCAGCACCCCCTCCTCCTTGGCCATGCGGCAGTGCGTATCGTCCAGATCCAGACGATCCGGCTGGGCGTTGAGTTCGAGAAAGCAGCCGCGCTGGTTGGCGTGGCGGATCAGGCGCGGCATGTCGACGTCCATTGGCGGGCGTGTGCCGATCCGTCTGCCGCTGGGATGCGCCAGAATGGTGAAATGCGGGTGATCCATCGCCCGCAGCATGCGCTCGGTCTGCTGCTGGCGGGGTAAATCGAAGTCGTCGTGCACCGCGGCGACGACCAGGTCGAGCCGGGCCAACACCGCATCGGGCAGGTCGAGACGGCCGTCTTGCCGGATCGACACTTCCACGCCCTTGAGCAGGGTGACGCCGCCGAGTTCGGCGTTCAGACGGTCGATGTCGTCGCTCTGGCGCTGCAGCTGCTGCGCGTCCAGCCGCTGGGCGATGGCCAGGTAGCGCAGGCCGCTGCGCTGCGCCGCCAGCGCCATGTCGCGCAGTGCAGCGCTGCCGTCGCCGGCGGTGGTGTGGGCGTGCAGATCGCCCGCGAGGTCGGGGCGATCGACCAGGTGCGGCAGCCTGCCCAGCCGTGCAGCGTCGATTTCGCCGGTGTTCTCGCGCAGCTCGGGCTCGATGTAGGGCAGGCCGACGCTGGCGTAGACCGAGGCCTCGTCGGCGCCGGCCACGCGCGTGGCGCCGCGGAACACGCCGTATTCGTTGATTTTCAGCCCCTTGGCCTGCGCCAGACGCCGCAGCGCGATGCTGTGCGCCTTCGACCCGGTGAAGTAGTGCAGCGCGGCGCCATAGCTTTGCGCCGCGACCACGCGCAAGTCCACCTGCAGCCCGTTGCGCAGCACCACGCTGGCGCGCGTGTCGCCGGCGGACAGGATCTCGGCCACCTCGTGGTCGTGGGTGAAACGGTCGATGACCGCCGCGGCCTGCGCCGGCGCGGCGGTGGCGAGCACGTCCAGATCGCCCACCGTGTCGCGCCGGCGGCGGAAACTGCCGGCCACGGTCACCTGCCCGACCCCGGCGATCGCGGCAAGCGCAGCGCACACCGCCTGCGCAGACGGCGCCGCCTCTGCCCAGAGAAAACGCCGGGTTTTGTTCAGATGCGCGCGCGTGGCGTCGAGGATGTGCTGTTCGGTCTTTTCGCCAAACCCAGGCAGGCCGCGGATGCGGCCGTCCCGCGCGGCGCGGTCGAGCTGCTCGACGCTGGCAATGCCCAGATCGTGGTAGAGCAGTCTGACGCGCCGGGGCCCCAGCCCGGGGATCTGCAGCAGGTCCGTCACCGTCTGCGGCATGTCGTGGCGCAGGCGGTCGAGCAGAGCGCAATGCCCGGTGGTGACGATTTCGCGGATTTTGGCCGCAAGATCGGCGCCGATGCCGGGCATTTTCGGCAACTCCCCGGTTTTTTCGAGGATGTCGCGCACATCGCGCGTGGTTGCCGTGAGCGTGCGCGCGGCGTTGCGGTAGGCGCGGATGCGAAACGGGTTGTCGCCCTGCAGTTCGAGGCGGTCGGCGATCTCCTCGAAAACCGCGGCGATGTCGGCGTTCATGGCGCGGGCGCCGGATCGCGCATGCGGTGTGCTAGGCCACGGCCGAACCGATGCGCTCGGGCAGGTCTTTGCGGATTTGCTCGGGCGGCAGGTGCACCAGGTTTTTGCTCACTTCGGCGACGATGAGCGCGCGCGTCGCGGCGTCCAGGTGCTGCCGCAGCGCGCCCAGCGTTTCCGGCGCGGCCACCAGCGCCAGCGCCTGCACGCCCTCGGTGGTGCGGGCGCGCTGCAGGCGCTCGGCCAGCGATTTGGCAAAGACGTCGAGCTCGTGTTCGCGCGGCGGTTCGTCGGGGTCGATGGCGTGGCGGCCGGTGCCGACACGGTCCTGCGTGCGTCCCGGCGTGGCGTTGCCGAGTTCTTCGTTCCTCAGCCGCGCCTGCGGGTGGGTGAGGACTTCGATTTCGTGCAGCGGCCCGATGGGCGAGTCGATGGTAAACAGCCGGGCGCTGGCGCGGTTGGCAACGAGGACATAGGTCTTTTTCATACGCGCTCCTGAAGAGGGGGGACGGACACGTCCCATGCTAGAGCCTGTTCACGCCGTCTGTATACCCGCAGACGCAAGGCGGCGCAACGTGCGGCTGCACAGATCGACCGCCGCGGCCGAGAGCCTGCCCACGCGGACGATGCGGCGGCGCGAGCAGGTCTAGTCCTGCGCTGCACCGTGCGCCAGCGGCAGCCCCGCGGCCTGCCACTCGGCCACGCCTTCGGCGATTTTGCCGGCGCGAAACCCTTGCCGCACCAGCAGTTTGACCGCGGCATCGGCCATGACGCAAAACGGCCCGCGGCAGTAGGCGACGACGTCCTTGTCGCGCGGTAGTTCGCGCAGCCGCGATTCGAGCTCGGCTAGCGGCAACGAGCGGGCCTGCGGCAGGTGCGCGGTGCGGTATTCGTCGGCCGGGCGCACGTCGATGAGCGTCACCTGCCCCTGCCGCACCTTGGCGAGCAGCGTCTGGCTGCTCTCCGGCGTCAGCCGCTCCGGCCCGGCGAACAGTTGCTGCATCACCAGTTGCAGATCGGCGACATGGGCTTCGGCCACGCTGCGCAGCGCCACCCACAGCGCGGCGACATCGGCGCCGCTGAGGCGGTAGATGCGGCTTTTGCCCGCGTGCCGGACCTGCACCAGTTGCGCCGCCTTGAGCACGCGCAGATGCGCGCTGGCGAGCTTGACGTCGATCGACGCCTCCTGCGCGAGCTGCTCGACGGCCTTTTCCCCCTGCGCGAGGATTTCGAGCAACTCCAGCCGCTTCGGGCTCGACACTGCCCGGCCGATGCGCGCGACTTGTTCGTACAGGTGGTCTTTGAGTTTGCGCGAGTCCATACGGGTACAGTCTACGGGGTAACCCGGGTCGTGCGGCTCGTGCGATGTTGCCTGGACAGGGCCTAAACTTGTCCGCATGGCGCCAGCGTTTGTCACTCCTCCTGGACGGGTCTACATCGTCGGCGGTGCGGTGCGCGATGCGCTGCTCGGGCAGCCGCACGGCGACCGCGACTGGGTCGTGGTCGGGGCCACGCCGCAGCAGATGATCGACGCCGGTTTTGTCCCGGTCGGGCGCGATTTTCCGGTGTTTCTCCACCCGCAGACGCACGAGGAGTATGCGCTGGCGCGAACCGAGCGCAAGACCGCACCGGGTTACCGCGGGTTTGCGGTGCACGCCGCCCCCGACGTCACGCTGCACGACGATTTGCTGCGCCGCGACCTGACGATCAACGCCATGGCGCAGACCGCCGACGGCGAACTCATCGATCCGCATGGCGGCCTGCGCGATTTGCGCGCCAGGGTCCTGCGGCATGTCTCCCCGGCGTTTGCCGAAGATCCGGTGCGCATTTTGCGGCTGGCGCGCTTCGCCGCGCGCTGGCCGGACTTCACCGTCGCTGCCGAGACCCTGGGGCTGATGCGCCACATGGTCGCCGCCGGTGAGGTCGACGCCCTCGTCCCCGAGCGGGTGTGGCAGGAACTGTCGCGCGGGCTGATGGAGCCGCAGCCGCGGCGGATGTTCGAGGTGCTGCGCGACTGCGGCGCGCTCGGTCGCCTCCTGCCCGAAGTCGACCGGCTGTGGGGCGTGCCGCAGCGCGCCGACTACCACCCGGAGGTCGATACCGGCGAGCACGTGATGCTGGTGCTGCAGGCCGCGGTGGCGCTGGGCGGCGACCTGGCAGTGCGCTGGGCCTGCCTGATGCACGATCTGGGCAAGGGCACGACGCCGCCAGACCTCTGGCCACGGCACATCGGCCACGAGCAGCGCAGCGTGGCGCTGGCCGCAGCGGTGGCGCGCCGCCTGCGCGTGCCCTCCGACTGTGCCGAACTCGCCGCCGTGGTCGCCGCCGAGCACGGCAACATCCACGCCAGCCTCGGCCTCGGTGCGGCGGCGACGTTGCGGCTGCTGCAGCGCTGCGACGCCTTGCGCCGCCCGGCACGCTTCGCCCAGGTGCTACTGGCGTGCGAGGCCGACCACCGCGGCCGTGGCGGCGATTTTCCGCAGCAGCCCTACCCGCAGCGCCGGCGGCTGCTTGCGGCGCTGCACACCGCGCTGCAGGTCGATGCCGGGGAGATTGCGCGGCAGGTCACACAGGCCGGCGGCAAGCCGGCGGCGATCGCCCCGGCGGTGCAGGCCGCGCGCGAACAGGCGCTGGCGCGGCAACTGCCGGCGGCCGCTGCGGGGTAAGACCATGCGCGGTGCGGCCGGGGCCCGCCACGCCAGCCGCAGTCGCTGGAGGCGGATGCTGCTGGTGGGCGTGCTCGCCCTGACGGCGATGGCTGCGCAAGCCGCCAACCGCCTGGCGCAGTCGCACGATCCGTATCTACGCGAACACGCCCACGATCCGGTGGACTGGTACCCCTGGGGTGACGAGGCGCTGCAGCGCGCGCAGCGCGAGAACAAGCCGATTTATCTGTCCATCGGCTACGCGGCGTGCTACTGGTGCCATGTGGCGCAGCGCGAGCTCTACAGCAACCCGCAGATCGCGGCGCTGATGAACCGCTGGTTCGTCAACGTGCTCGTCGACCGCGAACAACGCCCCGACATCGACCACATCTACATGCTGGCACGGCAGATCATGACGCGCGACAGCGGCTGGCCGAACAACGTCTTTCTCACCCCTAACCTGCAGCCGTTTTACATCGGCAGCTACTTTCCGCCCAGCGACACGCCGCAGCAGACGGGATTTCCCACCCTGCTGGCCACGCTGCACCGCAACTGGACGCAGCATCCCGCCGAGGTCCAACGCATCGCCGGGGAGATTGCCGCGGCCATGCGCGCTGCCGCACCTGCGGCCGCGCCTGCGGCGCCGCTGGACGTCGCGGCGTGGGAGCAGGCGGCGCAGACCGAGGCGCTGCAACGCTTCGATGCCCTGGACGGCGGTTTCGCCGCGGCCACCCGCGCAGCGCGCTTTCCCCAGCCGCCACTGCTGCGCTGGCTGCTGGGGCGCGGCGCCAGCGGGGATGCGGCGGCGCAGCACGCGGCGCTGTTCACGCTGCAGGCGATGGCGCAGGGCGGCATCATGGATCAGCTCGGCGGCGGATTTCGCCGCTACGCCGTCGATCCCGGCTGGTCGCTACCGCACTTCGAAATGATGCTCGCCGACAACGCCCAGCTGCTCGACGTGTACGCCCATGCCGCGGCGCAGACCGGCTCGCCCGAACTGCGCTGGGTGGCGCAGCGCACCGCGGCGTTTTTGTTGCAACGCCTGCGGCTGCCGCAGGGCGTGTTTGCCACGTCGCTGTCGGCACAAACCGGCGGTGTCGAAGGCGCCACCGACCTGTGGACGCCGCAGCAGATCGCCGCCGTGCTCGGTGCCCGCGGCGCCGCGCGCTGGTTTTCGCTCTACGCCCTGGTGCCCATCAGGCCCGGCGCGACGCAGGGCGTGCTGCGCCAGCGGCGTGAGGTCGCGCAGGAGCTGTTGCGCCACGGACGACTCGCGGCAAGGCTGCAGGCGCTGGCGCCGCTGCGGCACGCGCTGCTTGCCGCGCGCAACCGCCGCCCGCAGCCGCAGCGCGACGACAAAATCGTCGTCGCCGACAACGCCCTGGCGATCCGCGCGCTGGCGCAGGCCGCCGCCGCGCTCGACCGCCCGGCGTGGAGCGACGCTGCGGCGCAGGCCGCCGACTGGCTGTGGCGGCATGCCTGGAACCCGCAGCAGCGCGTGCTGCTGCACCAGTGGGCGGCAGGGCAGGCAGGCAACCCCGGGTTTCTCGACGATTACGCCGAGTTTGCCCGTGCCGCGCTCGCTTTGGCCGCGGTGCGGCACGACGCCCGCTGGGCGCAGCGCGCCGGCGACCTCGCTGCCGCCATGCTGCAGCAGTTCGCCGCTGCCGACGGCAGCCTGCGCTCGGCGCCGGCGGCAGACGCGCTGCCGTTTGCCGTGCCGCTGCAGGGGGATGTGCACCGTCCGGCCGGGCAGAGTGCGGCAATCGATGTGTTCGTCGAACTGGCGCAGCGCCAGCCACAGCAGCCGCAATGGGCCGGCGCGGCGCGCAAGGCGCTGCAGGCCATGGCCGTGCAAGTCGGCGCCCGGCCGCTGGACTGGCCCGACCTGCTGCAGACCCTGGGAAGCGCAGCCGGTCAGGCGGTGTTCGCCGCGCCCGCCCCGGCGGCGCAGAGCCGGCCTGCGGACTGCACCGGCTTGCCGCCGGGGGCGTGTTCCGCCGACCGTGTGCAGGCACAGTGGCTGCCGGGCAACACCGCGCCGTGGGTGCTGCGCCTGCGCATCGCCCCGGGGTTTCACATCAATGCGCATCCGGCCTCGGCGCCGAACCTGATCGCCACCACCCTGCTGGCCGATGGCCGGCCCGTGCCCGGCGTGCGCTATCCCCCGGCCCGGCAGTTCCGCCCGGCGTTCGCCCCGCAGGGCATCGCGGTCTGGGAAGGGCAGGTCGATTTGCACGTTGCCGCGCTGCCCGCAGGAGCGGCGCTGGCGCTGCGGCTGCAGGCGTGCAACGCCACGTCGTGCCTGGCGCCGAGCACGCTGCCGCTGCCGCCGCCAGACTGAGCGCCGGAGCGCCTTACGCGGCGGAGGCACCGGCGCCGTTGCGCTGCAGCCGGTCGTCGATCTCGCCCAGCGCGGCGTGGATGCCGTTGGCGTTGGCGTCGATGGCGCTGCGCAGTTCGCGGTCGAGCTGTTCCAGGCGCGACATCAGCCTGTCCACGTCGGCGGCGTGCAGCGCGCGCAGCTCCTCGAAGCGTGAGGCCTCGGCCTTGTCGGCCAGCTCGCGCTGCGCCTTGAGCTCTTTGGCGACGCGCCGCGACTCGGCCATCATGCCGGCCTGCAGCACCACGATGTAGATCAGGAACGCCACGGCCAGCAGCACCATCAGCCCGAGCAGGATCAGCCCCAGCGGCGCCTTGACCACGGCGATGCCGAGCGACAGATCGGTGGGGGCGAGCAGCACGCTCCAGTTCAGTGCGGCAAACGCACCGATGAGCAGCAGCACGACGATGAGCAGAACGCTGCGCAGATTCATGGGGCCTCCCGGGTCGATGGCTTTCGCTAAAGTGTAGGCAATGCTGCATTGCGGCACAGCGTTTGCTACAACACATCCACTCGATGAACGGAGACACGCAGATGAGCCAGACCATTCCCGCCACCCTGATCGCCGGAGACGGCATCGGCCCCGAAATCATGGACGCCACACTGGCTGCGCTGGACGCGCTGGACGCGCCATTCGACTGGGACAGCCAGGTTGCAGGTCTGGGCGGGGTGAAAACCGCCGGAGACCCGCTGCCGCCCGCCACGCTGGCGAGCATCCGCACCACGCGGCTGGCGCTCAAGGGGCCGCTGGAAACCCCGTCGGGCGGCGGCTACCGTTCGAGCAACGTGCGGCTGCGCGAAGCGTTCAAGCTCTACGCCAATATGCGCCCGGCAAAGACGCTGATCCCCGGCGGCCGCTACGACAACATCGACCTGCTGGTGTTCCGCGAAAACGTCGAAGGGCTGTACATGGGGTACGAGCATTACATCCCGATCGACGGCGATCCGCACGCCGTGGCCATCGCCACCGGGGTGAATACCCGGCAGGGGGCGCGCAACATCCTCGATTACACCTTCCGCACCGCCATCGCCCTGGGACGCAAAAAGGTCACGGTGGTGCACAAGGCCAACATCATGAAGGCGCTGACCGGGATTTTTCTCGAAACCGCCTACCTGCTGCACAAGGAGAAATACGCCGGGCAGATCGACATCGACGACGTCATCGTCGACGCCTGCTGCATGAAACTGGTGATCAACCCCTGGCAGTTCGACACCCTGGTGACGACCAATCTGTTCGGCGACATCCTGTCGGATCTGGCCGCCGGTCTGGTCGGCGGCCTGGGCATGGCGCCGGGGGCGAACATCGGCGAGGACGCGGCGATTTTCGAGGCGGTGCACGGCAGCGCGCCGGACATTGCCGGCAAGGGCATCGCCAACCCCACGGCGTTGATGCTCGCCAGCGCGCTGATGCTCGACCACGTCGGCCTGCACGACAAGGCTGGCCGCCTGCGCCAGGCGATCAGCGACACGCTCAACCGCGACCAGATCCGCACCGGCGACCTGGGCGGCACCGCCGATACCAAAACCTTCACCGCCGCGGTGGTGCGCCGCATCAAAAACGGCTGATTCACAACCCGGTGATGCCGCGCACCAGCGGGAAGTACACCGCCCGCGGCAGGCAGCGCAGCAGCTTCAGCCACAGGGTGAAGCGGCGCGGGAAGTGGGTGTCGAAGCGGCCGGCCTGCAGTCCGGCGAGGATGGCGACGGCCGCCTGCTGCGGGCTGATGAGCGCGGGCATGGCGAAGGTGTTTTGCGCCGTCAGCGGAGTATCGACGAAGCCGGGGTTGACGACGTGCACGCCGATGCCCAGCGGGCGCAAGTCGAGGTACAGCGTTTCCGCCAGGTTGATGAGCGCCGCCTTGGTCGGGCCGTAGGCCAGCGCCTGCGGCAGACCGCCGAAGCCGGCCACGCTGCTGACCAGCGCGATGTGTCCGGCGCGCTGCGCCAGCAGCAGCGGCAGCACCGCGGCCAGCGCGTGCAGCGCGCCGCGGTAGTTGACGTCGTCATGCCGCAGTGCGCTGTCCAGATCGAAGGCCGTGGCGCGCATCGGACGGTAGGTCCCGGCGCAGTACAGCAGCAGATCCAGCCCCTGCCAGTCGCGCTGCAGTCGTTGCGCTGCGGCGTGCAGCGCCGCGGCGTCAGCCACGTCCAGCGGCAGCGCCAGCGCGCCGTCGATTTCCCGCAGCACGTCGGCCTGCCGCGCCGACACCGCCACGCGCGCGCCGCGCTGCAGCAGCACCTGCGCCGTGGCGCGGCCGATGCCGCTGGAGGCGCCGATCACCCAGACCCGCCGCCCGCCCCAGCCGTCGATTCGCGGATTCAGGCTCATGGCTTGTGGAACGACAGGAACACGCTGCCGACTTTGAAGCCGAACTTGGTGATGACCGAGTGGTTGAGCAGCACATGGTCGTCCATCAGGTACATCCAGTCGTCGAACTGCACGTCGTAGATCGTGCCGTCGACCGGCAGCGCCAGGGTGTAGCGCCAGTTCAGCGCATTGCCCGCGGCGCGGCCGATGGCCTCGCCGACGACATCCCCGGCGGTGCCGACGTAGCGCTTCTCGCCGTCTTTTTCCGGCAGTTCGCGGATGGTCCAGATGCGCTCCTGCTTGGCGCCGTCGTGGTAGACGAAGTGCTCATCGAGCGTGCCCACGTCGCCCTTCCACGAGGCGTCGATGGTGACGTGAAAGCGCCGCGTCATCCTGCCCGAGCGGTCGAACACGATGCCCACGGCGGTGACGCGGCCGTTGAAATACTGTTTCAGGTCGAGCGTGGGCGTCTGCCCGCGGTAGGCCAGCGGGGTGACGTGGGCGCAGCCCGTCAGCAGGCTGATGCCGAGGACGGCGGCGAGCAGCCAGCCGCGACGCAGCGCCATCCAGGAACGCAGGGCAAAGGGGGACGACATGCGAGCACTCTCCATTCAAAAAATCAGGGCAGCCGGCGCGGCGCGGCGGCGCAGGAAAAACCGCCAGAGCAGGGCGGCGGACACGAGCTTGAGCAGCGAGGGCAGCAGGCAATACGCCACCACCAGCGGCGGCAGCACGCCGGTCTCCAGCGTGCCCGGCCGGTAGCCGAACATCGCCAGCAGCGGCAATGCCAGGCCCGCTGCCAGTGCGAGGTTGAGCTTGGCGGCAAAGTTCCACACGCCGAAGTAACTGCCTTCGAGCCGGTTGCCGTGGCCGCCGGCGCGGATCACCCCGGCCAGCAGCGCCGGCGGCATCACCAGATCGGGTCCCAGCGCCGCACCCGACAGCACCACCACCAGCGCATAGCCCCAGCGGTCGCCCGGTTGCAGCAGCGCCGCCCAGACGAATGCCGCCACCGCCAACGCCATGCCCAGCAGCCAGCTGCGCGCCGCGCCAAAGCGGCGCACCGCGCGCAGCCACAGCGGCAGCAACAGCGCGGCCGCGGCAAAGTAGGCGAACAGATAGGCGCCCGCCAACGCCGCGGCATCGAGCCGGTCGCGGATGAAAAACAGCACCAGTGTGGCCGGAATCGCCGCGGCAATGCCGCTGGTGGCGAATACCGCCAGCAGGGCGACAAAGCGCCGGTTGCGCAGCGGCTCCAGCAGGGCGCGCCAGCGCAGCGCCGCGCCCGCAGGCTGGTGCGGCGCCGGCTCCGGCGCGCGCCACACCAGCGCCAGGCCGATCGCCAGCGCGAGGGCGAACACCGCGACCAGGGCGCGGGCTCCGCCGAGTTGCGGCAGCAAGGCAGCGAGCAACACCCCGGCCAGGCCCAAGCCCTCGCGCCAGGCCACGGTGCGGGCGAGCTGGGCCTCATCGCGCCCCAGCGTGGCGCCCCAGGCCTGGTGGATGATGGACGCGGCGCTGAACCCCAGATAAGTGAGCAACAGCGCGGCGACGAACACCACGGTGAACGCGACGTCCGCGCTGCGCCAGGGCAGCAGCGCGGGCAGGGCGAACAGCGCGGCAAAGCCGCAGAACATCAGCGCGCAGGCCGCCAGCAACGCGGGCTTGGCCAGGCCGCAGCGCAGCAAGTGATCGGCCAGCCGCCCCAGCCAGGGGTCGAACAGCGCGTCGGCAAAGCGGGTGAGCAGCAACACCGCGCCAAGGTAGCCCAGCGGCACGGCGTAGCGTGTGGCGTAGTGCTCGGGCAGGTAAACGTAGAGCGGCAGGGCGACGAAGGCCAGCGCCAGGCTCGGTGCGGCAAACCGCAGTAGCGCCAGCGGCTGCAGCGGGCCCGGCGCCGTGGCGGTGCCGACGGCTGCGGGCAGGGCGCAGGTGGGCGCGGTCATGGTGCGCTGCCGGTGCTGGCGGCTGCCAGCAGGTCGTTGCGCAGGCCCGGCGCGGGCGTCTGCGGCGACAGCCAGATGGCGAAGAACGCCTGGGCGAATGCCGTGCCGGGAACCGCGCCCCTTAGTGTGCCGTTGAAGTAGAAGCGGGTTTGCGCCGCCTGGGTTGCGCCTGCGGCTGGCGTGAATACCCCGGTGAGGGTGTCGCCCGCGGCGACGTCGGGGAACAGGCGTTGCATGGCCTGCAGCCAGGCGCTGCGCTGCGGCGCACTGCCTTCGCCGAGTTTGCGCATTTCCTCCTCCGAGCGCGCGGCGATGTCGGCACCCCTGAGGCTGCGGGCGTAGCGCAGTTGCAGCGCGAAGGGCGCGGTGCCCAGCGGCGAGCCCAAGCCCTGCGGGCCGACCCACAGCGTGGCGCGATACACCAGAAAACCGAAGTAACGAAACTCGCCGCTGCCCGAGAGCCTGGCGTTGGCGATCGCCGCCCGCACCTCCTCGGGCGCGGACGGGGCGGCCTGGGCCCGCGCCGCTAGCGGCAAGGCGCTGGCGGCTGCGGCCAGCAGCAGGTGACGCCGCGTCAGTCCGGCGCCGGGTGTTTCACTGTGCTTGCGCATGGCGCAGGGTGAACTGCCAGACCTGGGTCGACCCCTGGCTGAAGCCGGCCTCGCAGTAGGCGAGGTAGAAGGTCCACAGCCGCACGAAGCGGTCGTCGAAACCCTGCGCGCGCACGGCGTCGAGCCGGGCGGTGAACTGCTCGCGCCACAGCGCCAGGGTGCGGGCGTAGTCGGCGCCGAAGGCCAGTTCGTCCACCACCTCCAGGCCCGCAGCCTGGGCCTGATTGATGAACGCGGTGCGTGACGGCAGCATGCCGCCGGGGAAGATGTAGCGCTGGATGAAGTCGGTGCTGCGGCGGTAGTTGGCGAACAGGTCGTCGGCGATGGTGATGGTCTGGATGCAGGCGCGTCCACCGGGCTTGAGATGCCGCGCCAGAGTGCGGAAGAACCCCGGCCAGTAGGCCTCGCCTACGGCCTCGAACATCTCGATCGAGGCGATGCCGTCGTAGCCGCCCGGCGGCGCAAGACGGTCGAGATCGCGGTAGTCGCATAGCTCCAGCCGGGCTTGCGGTGCGCCGCCGGCCAGCCGCCTGCGGGCCTCGTCGAGCTGTTCGGTGGACAAGGTGATGCCGTCGACGCGCAGACCGCGCTGCTGCGCGGCTTGCGCCAGACCGCCCCAGCCGCAGCCGATGTCCAGCATGCGCGCGCCGGGCCGGAGCTGCAGTTGGTCGAGCACGCGGGCGTACTTCGCCGCCTGCGCCTGCTGCAGCGTCTGTGTGGCATCGCCGTTGAACAACGCGCTGGAGTAGGTCATGCTCGGGTCCAGCCAGAGGCGGTAGAAGGCGTTGCCGATGTCGTAGTGGGCGTGGATGTTGTCGCGGCTGCCGGCGCGGCTGTTGCGCCGCAGCAGGTGGCGGATGCGGTCGGGCAGCCGGCCCAGCACGCTGCCGTGCAGCGCGCGGGCGATGCTGTCGCGGTTGGCCGCCAGCAGCTTGAGCAGCGCGGGCAGGTCGGGCGTGTCCCAGGCGCGGCGCATCCAGGCTTCGGCGAAGGCGATGTCGCCGCGCTTGAGCACCTCGCCCAGCACCGCCCAGTCGTGCAGCGCGATTTGCGCCACCGGGCCGCCGGCGGTCTGGCCGAAGTGACGCCAGATGCCATCGGGGCCGTGAAACTCCAGCCGGCCGACCTGCAGCCCTTGCAGCAGCCGCAGCACGCCGCGCGCGGCCAGCGGGGGCTTGCGCCGCCGGTTCATCCGCGGTGCGGGACACGCCGGGTCGAGGGAGAGCGGGGACAAGGTGCGGTTGCTGGCGTTCATGATCGGCTCGCAAAGTGGTCGGGTGGGAGGGGCTTGGGATGCAGCGGCACGCGCTTGCGCCACAGCTTGAAGGCCTGCCAGTGGATGCGCGCGATCACGCCGAAGCTGTGCAGCGGATGGCGCAGCAGCGCCAGGCGGGCGCGGGCGGCGGTCAGCGGCTGCAGCGTGCCGCTGAGGCTGGTTTGCAGCAGCGGGCCGTCGGCATCGTCGTAATCGATGCGCAGGACGAAGCGCTGCGGTGTCGACGTGGTGCTGCGCAAAAAGCGAAAGCGGTAGCCGCCTTCGACGCGGCAGAACGGTGAGACGTAAAACGCCTTGCGCGCCTGGTACTGCGCCCCCCAGTGCAGCCGGTCGCTGCCTGCGGGCGGCGTGAGCACATAGCAGTGGCGCTCGCCGAAGGTGTTGTTCACCTCGGCCACGGCGCAGCGCAGGCTGCCGTCGGCGCGCTCGCAGTACCACAGGCTCACCGGCTTGAACACATAACCCCACAGCCGGGGAAAGGTCTGCAACCAGATTTCGCCGTCGGCGTCGGTGATGCCTTCGGCCGCCAGCAGATGCTCGATCCACGCCAGGCTGTCGCTGCCGCCGTTGCCGTGATCGGCGTCGAAAAAGCTCATGGCGCCGAAGCGGTTGCGGGCGATGGGCAGCAGGCCGGGGTCGCGCGCCAGGCTGCGCATGGGTAACAGCAAAAACAGGGCGCGATAGCTGAAGGCGTGCGCGGTGGGCCGCAGGCGGCGGTGTCGCACCGGGCCGCTGCCCAGCAGCGGACGGTTGAGGGTGGCGGCAGCCTCGGCCATGGCGCTTGCCCTCATGCCGCCAGCGCGCGGTCGGCGCCTTGCGCCGCCATGTCGTTCAGCACGGCCTGCGCCGCGGCTTGGCCGGACTTCAAACCGTCTTCATGGAAACCGTAGCCGCACCAGGCACCGCAGAAGTAGCTGTGCTGCTGCCCCTGTAGGCTGGGCACCCGCTGCTGCGCGGCAATCGCCGCCTGGTCGAAGATGGGGTGGGCGTACTCCATGCTGCGCAGCACGGTATGTGGCGCGGGCTCGCGCAGCGGGTTGAGCGAGACGATGAGGGGGCGCGTGGTGGGCAGCGGTTGCAGCTTGTTGAGCAGGTAGTGCAGGCAGACCGTGGGCGCTTGCGTGCCGCCAGCCGGGCCGCTTTCGTAGTTCCACGCCGCCCAGGCGCGGCGCGCGCGGGGCAGCAGCGCGGTGTCGGTGTGCAGCAGCGCGCGGTTGGGCTGGTAGCGGATGGCGCCCAGCACGGCACGTTCGTCGGGCGTGGGGGCGTCGAGCAGCGCCAGCGCCTGGTCGCTGTGGCAGGCGAACACCACGCGGTCGAACCAGATTGCGCCGTCGGCGGTGTGCACCTCGACGCCGTCGGCATGGCGGGTCACGCGCTGCACGGGGGTGCGCAGCCGGGCGTCGGGCAGGTGTGCCAGCATGGCCTGCACATACTGCCGCGCGCCGCCGCGCACGGTGAACCACTGCGGCCGGTGGTTCACTTGCAGCAGGCCGTGGTTGTCGCAAAAGCGCACCAGCGTGGCCAGCGGGAAGTCGAGCATCTGCCCGGGCGGGCAGGACCAGATGCACGCCGTCATCGGCAGCAGGTACCAGTGCACGAAGGCTGCGCTGTAGCCTGCGCGCTGCAGGTAGGCGCCGACGGTGAGCGTGGGGTCGAGCTCGGTGTCGGGCCGCCGCGCCAGCGACGTGGCTTCGCGGTTGAAGCGCAGGATGTCGCGTAGCATGCGCCAGAACGCGGGCCGCGCCAGATTGCGCCGCTGGGCGAACACGGTATCCAGGCTGGAGCCGTTCCACTCCAGGGTGTCGCCCGCGGGCAGTGGAATCTGCACCGAAAACGACATGTCCGACGTGGCCAGCGGCACGCCCAGCTCGGCGAACAGCGTCAGCAGCCGCGGATAAGTGCGCGCGTTGAGCACCAGAAAGCCGGTGTCCACGGCGAACGGTGCCTCGCCGGGCAGCTCCACGTCCACGGTATGGGTGTGGCCTCCGAAGTGCGACCCGGCCTCGAACAGTGTGAGCTGGGCGTGCCGGCGCAGCGCCCAGGCGGCGGCCAGGCCGGAAATACCGGTGCCGATGATGGCAAGACGCATGGCTGCTCCCGGGATGTGCAGAGGTCAGGCGTTGCCGCCTCCGACGCGGGCATACGCCGAGTGGTTGTGGATGGATTCGAAGTTTTCCGATTCGACGCTGAAGGCCGCCACACGGTCGTCGCGCTGCAGCGCCACGGCGACGTCGCGCACCAGGTCCTCGACGAACTTCGGATGGTCGTAGGCGTATTCGGTGACGTATTTCTCGTCGGGCCGCTTGAGCAGTCCCCACAGCTCGCACGACGCCGCGGTCTCGGCGATGCGGATCTGCTCGTCCAGCGGCAGATCGCCGCGCAGCGTGGCGCTGATGGTGACGTGCGAGCGCTGGTTGTGCGCGCCGTAGTTGGAGATTTCCCTGGAGCACGGGCACAGGCTGGTCACCGGCACCTGCACCGTCTGCGTCAGCGTCACCGCACCGGCTTTCTGCTGCGCGCGCAGCGTCACCTCGTAATCCATCAGGCTTTGCACGCCAGACACCGGTGCGGTTTTGCGCGCGAAGTAGGTGAAGCGCACGGTGATGGCGCCCTCCGTCGCCTGCAGCCGCGCGAGCATGTGCTGCAGCAGGTGGCCGAGCTGTTGCGCATCGAGCGGCTCCTTGTGCGCTTCGAGCACCTCGATGAAGCGCGACATATGCGTGCCCTTGACCTGTGGCGGCAGCGCCACCGTCAGTTCGAAGGTGCCCACGCTGGGCTGCACGCCCTCGGCGCAGCGCACGTGCAGGGGGTAGCGCACACCGCGCACTCCGACCTGCTCGATGGCGATGTGGCGCAGGTCGGGGCAGGACTGCACGTCGGGCAGGCTGACGGCGGCGGCATGGGCAAACAGGGTTTCCGGGGCGTTCATGGCGGTCCTTTCAAAGGGGGGGCAGGGGCCGGGGACGGGTTCAGGGTTTTTGCGCCAGCAGCGCCCTGATCTTGCCGACCAACTCCTTGTTGTCCGGCGTGGTGGTGCTGGGGTAGACGCCGACGACCTGGCCGTCGCGGGCGATGAGGTATTTGTAAAAGTTCCACTTCGGCTGGGTGCCGGTGGCCAGGATCAGCCGCTCGAACAGCGCGTTCGGCCTGGGCTCGGTGACGTGCGACGGCGCGAACATCGGGAACTGCACGTTGTAGGTGTCTTTGCAGAACGCGGCGATCTTGGCGTTGTTGTCCATCTCCTGATGGAAGTCGTTGGACGGGAAACCCAGTACTACCAGGCCCTGCGGGCCGTACTCGCGGTACAACGCTTCCAGGCCCTTGTATTGCGGGGTGAAACCGCAGTAGCTCGCGGTGTTGACCACCAGAATCACCTTGCCGGCGTACTGACACAGGTTCTGCGGCGCATCGTCCTGCAGGCGAGGCAGCGTCGTGTCGAGGACGGCGGGGCAGACTGCGCCGGGGGCAGCCGTCTGGGCGGCGGCAGCCACGCCGCTGGCGGCAGACAGCACCAGAGCGGCGGCCACGCCGCGGAGGAATCGGGAGGGGGGCATGGACATCTCCTTCAGGCCGACGAATTTGTCTAGGACAATGATGCGTGAATTCGCCGCCGTCCTCCAGCTTCTCGCTGATTTGTCCTAGACAATAGTAGGGGCATCGCCGCCTTGTCGATGCGGCTACCATATGCAGCACAGGGCAAATACCCGCTCATCGCGATGCATGCTGCGTGCGGCGCGGGAGGGTTGCCGCAATCGTCCTTTTGCTGTTTGTCCAGGACATGACCTTGAGATGAATGACCGCTCCGCCAACTCCGCCTTGCTGCTGGGAATCGCCGCCGTCGAGCGCGATACCGGCATCGGCAAGGACACGCTGCGGGTCTGGGAGCGGCGCTACGGCTTTCCGCAGCCGCAGCGTGACGCCGCGGGTGACCGGCTGTACCCGCTCGACCAGGTGGAGCGGCTGCGTCTGATCAAACGCCTGCTCGACTCCGGGCACCGCCCGGCGCAGGTCGTCGGCCTGCCCATCGACCGGCTCGACGCCCTCAGCCGCCAGGCGGAAGCCGCGGCAGACAGCCCGTCAGCCTCCGCCGAACAGCCGGTGGCCGCGCCGCCCGGCGACGCCGACATCCAGGAGTATCTGCACGTGCTGCGCCAGCACGATGCCGAGCTGCTGCGTCGGCGTCTGCTGCAGGCGGTGATGCGGCTGGGGCTGGCACGCTGCGTCACCGAAGTGGTGGCGCCGCTGAACACCGCCGTCGGCCAGGCCTGGATGCATGGTGAGCTGCAGGTGTTCGAAGAGCATCTGTACTCCGAGGTCATCCAGCGCGTGCTGCGCACGGCCATCGGCGCCATTCCGCCGGGCGACGCGGCGCAGTCCCGGCCGAAAATCCTCCTCACCACCATTCCGCAGGAACCGCATACCCTGGGGCTGCTCATGGCCGAGGCCATGCTCGCCCTCGAAGGCTGCCGCTGTGTGCAGCTCGGGCCGCAACTGCCGCTGGCCGACATCCTTCTGGCCGTGCGCGCGCACGCCGCCGACGTGCTGGTGCTGAGTTTTTCCTCCATCCTGCCGGCGGCGCAGGTGATCGATGCGCTGCACGCCTTGCGCCAGCGGCTGCCCGCGGGCATCGACATCTGGGCTGGCGGCTCCAACCCGGCGCTGCGCAGGCGGCTGCCCGCGGGGATCCGCGTCACCGCCGCCCTCGGCGACCTGGCCGCCACCGTGCGCGACTGGCGTGTGCGTCACGCCGGGGTTCAGTCGCTGCGTTGACCGCCCTGCGGGGGCGGGGGGCTGTCGCCCGGCACGCTCACCGCCACCGGCTGGGCGGCGCGGGGATGCCGCCCGGTGATGGCGTCGAACAACGAGGTGCGCGTGGTCATGCCTTCTTTCAGCCCGAGCGCTTCGGCGTAGACCGAGCGTTCGCGCAGCAGGCTGCCGAGGACCGAGGCGACGACACAGGCAGGCATGGCGGCGAGCACCACGTTGTAATTGCGCGTGATTTCGAACACCATGATCGCCGACATCGCCGGCGCGTGCGTGGTGGCGGCCAGCAGGCTGCCCATGCCGACGAGTACCCACAGCGCCTGCGCGTGCGTGGCGTCGCCGAGCAGGGCCATGTGCTGCACCATCAGCCCGATGGCGCCGCCGAGCATCAGCGTCGGGGTGAGCACGCCGCCGGGAATGCCCGCGGCGCTGGCTGCGGTGACGGCGACGATGCGCAGCACGAACACCAGCACCAGCGTCGACAGTGCCCAGTGCTCGACCAGCATCGACTGCACCACGCTGTAGCCGTTGCCCCAGACCTCCGGGCGGATCGTCGACAGCAGGCCGATGAGCAGGCCCGCCAGCCCCATGCGCAGCGGCAAAAAGCCCAGCCACGACTGGTAGCGCTTGCGCGCGGTGTCGAGCAGCCAGAGAAACGCCGGGCCGAGCAGCCCGGCGAGCACGCCGATGAACACGGCGTCGAGCAAGTCGGAGAAACCCACCACCGGGATGGTGTGCGACAGATACAGCGGGCCGGTGGCGAACAGCGCCTGCGTGGTGAGTTCGCCCATCACCGCGGCGATGAGCACGGCGGCGATTTCCCGCAGGGCCAGGCCGCCGAGAATGACCTCGGCGACGAACAGCGTGCCGGCGATCGGTGCGTGGTACGCCCCGGCAAAACCGGCGGCGGCGCCGCAGGCAACGATCAGGCGGCGATGCGCGGCGTCGGTTCGGCCCAGCCGGCCCAGCAGCGACGACACCACCGCGGCGAACTGGATCATCGTGCCTTCGCGGCCGATGGTGATGCCGCTGCTGACTCCTACCAGCGACGACAGCGTGCGCGTCAGGTTGGGCCCCAGCGGCAGCACGCCGTCGCCCACCAGCACGGCCTCCATGTATTCGGGGCCGCGCGGCCGCTTGATCCAGCGATGCCCGGCCCACATCACCAGCCCGCCCAGCGTCGCCCCCACCGTCGGAATCACCACCCGCGCCCACAGCGGCAGTCCGGCGGCGGCGGCCACCAGGTGTTCCTGCGTGGAGTACAGGCGCATGATGGCGTACATCGCCTGACGAAAGCCCTCGACGGCGATGGCGCTGACGAAGCCGACCAGTGCGCTGACCAGGGTCATCGGCACCATCGGGTCGAGGTTCTGCCAGAACAGGCGCAGACGGCCGAACAAGGCGGAAGACACGGGGCGACTCGCTTTCTCGATCACAGGGTGCAGCACCCCAGCCGATCGATCAAGAGGTTTGGATTGATGAAAATCATATCGGCGTTCGCCGCGCGCAGGCGTGAACAATGGTGAATGCGCGCGGGCGCAAGCGGCGGGGTTAAGCTTGCGGCCATGCATTTTCTGGACAAAATCGTCGCGCCGCAGGCGCTGGACGCCGCCGTGGCCGCGCTGCCGCGGCCCGTGGTGTTTACCAACGGGGTGTTCGACATCCTGCACCGCGGTCATGTGGAGTACCTGGCGGCGGCGCGCGCGCTGGGCGCCAGCCTGGTCGTCGGCCTGAATTCCGACGCCTCGGTGCGGCTGCTCGGCAAGGGGCCGGAGCGGCCGCTCAACCCGCAGGACGACCGCGCCGCGGTGCTCTCCGCGCTGGAAAGCGTCAGCCTGGTGACGCTGTTCGACGAACGCACGCCGCTGGCGCTGATCGAGCGTGTGCGGCCCGACGTGTACGTCAAGGGTGGCGACTACGACATGGCCACGCTGGCCGAAACCGCGCTGGTGCAGCGCTGGGGCGGCAGGGCGGTGGCTATCGATTTCCTCGCCGGGCGGTCGACCACGGCGCTGGTGCAGCGCATCCGGGGGCAGCGGTGAGCGCTCCGCCGCCCGGGCTGACCCTGACCATCCCCGGCGCGCCGGTGCTGCGGCTGCAGCATCTGCTGCTCGATTTCAATGGCACCATCGCGCTGGACGGACGCCTGATCGACGGCGTTGCCGCGCGCCTGCAGCAGCTCGGCCGCGTACTCGACGTCGAAGTGCTCACCGGCGATACCTACGGCACCGTGGCGCAGGCGCTGCACGGCCTGGGCCTGCGCCATACCGTGGTGCGTCACGGCGACGACAAAACCGCCCGCGCCCGTGCGTTGCGGCCCGCCGGAGTCGCGGCGCTGGGCAATGGACGCAACGACGTCGACATGCTGCGCGCCGCCACGCTGGGCGTGGCCGTGCTCGGTGCCGAATGCAGCCATGCGCTGGTGCTGGCCGCCGCGCAGCTCGTCGCCCCGGACATCGTCGCCGCGCTCGATTTGTTCGTCCAGCCGCAGCGGCTGGTGGCGGTGCTGCGCCCCTGAGAGGGCGCGCCGGCAGCCGGTGCCGGCTGCCCGCCGGGTCGGCCAGCGCCGGCTGTCTCCCTCATCCGTGGGCCGCACCGACCCGTGTCGCGGCAATGCGGGCTAACATGTTTTGTAGCAAATCGTTTTTTCATCCGTTCAGGAGCCTGCCATGACCAAATCCGTGCAAGAGATCAAATCCGACGTCGCCCAGGTGATCGACCACGCCGAGGATCTTCTCAAACAGGCCGCAGCCAGCAGCGGCGAGCAGGCCGCCGAGTTGCAGCGTCGCGGCATGAAGCTGCTGCGCCAGGCGGTGGAAAAAGCGCAGGATTTGCAGGACGCCGTCGTCGAGCGCAGCAAGGCCGCGGCACAGGCCACCGACGACTACGTCCACGACCATCCGTGGAGGGCCATCGGCCTGGCCGCTGCCGTCGGCCTGGCCATCGGGCTGCTGATCAACCGCGGCCGCTGAGCCCCGCCCTGCCCAGCGTATGACCGAGACCGATTCCAGCGCGCAGCCGCAGGATCTGCGCGCGGCATGGCGGCGGCTGCTCGACAGCGGCGGCAGCCTGCTGCGCAGCCGGCTGGAACTCGCCGGCATCGAGTTTGCCGAGGAGTGGAGACGGTTGCAGCGCATGGTGCTGTGGCTGCTGGTGGCGGCGGTGGCGGCGCTGCTGGCCATCGGCACTCTCACTGCGCTGCTGGTCATCGTCTTCTGGGATCGCAGCCACTGGCTGGTGCTGGCCGTGCTGGGCGCCGCCGAGGCGGGCGTGGCCGCGTATGGCCTTGCCCGACTGCGCGCGGCGTTGCACGACGCGCCGCCGCCGTTTGCCGCCACCCGCGCCGAGTTGGCCAAAGACAGTGCGATGTGGCGCTCCAAACCCTGAGGACGTCGTGGACGGACCCGCCATGCCCCCTTCGTCGCCGGCATCGCTTCCCGCTGCGGTGCGCAAGCAGATCCTGATCGCGCGCATGGCGGTCGAGCGTGTCGAATTCGCCCAGGCGGTCGAGCAATTCCGCGAGCAGGCGCGGCCGGGGTCGCTGGTGCGGCAGATCGTGTCCGGCGCGCTGCCCGCAGCGTCCCGGCCGGCGGACGCGCTGTGGCGTGCGTGGAGCTACTCGCGCCGCCATCCTTACGTCGGCTCGCTGCTGGGCTCGGCGCTGTCGCTGCTGCTGCGCAAACGTCTGGCCCGTGCCGGGCTGGTGCGTCTGATCAAGCTCGGCGCGGCAGCGGGGGTGGCGTATGCCGCGCTGCGGTTCTGGCGTGGTGATGGAACGCAAAATTGAGCGTTCGCCGCACCCGCCGGCGCGGGGAAATTTGAGAAACTGTTGATCTGCATCACTTCACTACGCCAAAACCCTGACGGGTGCGGTGCGGTGCAGCAGACAAAATGCCTTTCAGCTGGCGCTGCGCGCCGTGCGCGGTCATGCGCCGCGCAGGTCGCGTGCGCGCCGTAGCGATCACTCGCAGTGTCCCGCATCCCTGAAAGGAGTCTCCGATGAGCGTCGTGCTCGATCCGGCCCACGCCCCCGCGCATGCGGCCGACCACGCCCATGACCATCCCCATGGCTGGCGGCGCTGGCTGTTTTCGACCAACCACAAAGACATCGGCACGATGTACCTGGTTTATGCCCTGGTCATGCTGTTTGTCGGCGGTGTGCTCGCTCTGGCCATCCGCACCGAGCTGTGGCACCCGTATGTGTGGCTGATGAACCCCGAGCTGTTCAACGCCTTCAGCACCATGCACGGCCTGATCATGATTTTCATGGCCGTCATGCCGGCGCTCACCGGGCTGGCCAACTGGATGATTCCGCTGATGATCGGCGCGCCCGACATGGCGTTTCCGCGGCTGAACAACCTCAGCTTCTGGCTGCTGGTTCCCGCCGCGGTGCTCGGCGTGGCGGCGTTTTTCGTCCCTGCCGGCGCGCCCGGTGTGGGCTGGACGCTGTACCCGCCGCTGACCATGCAGCAAGGCATGGGCATGGATCTGACCATTTTCGCCGTGCACCTGCTGGGCGCGTCGAGCATTCTCGGCTCGATCAACATCATCGTCACCGTGCTCAATATGCGCGCACCGGGCATGACGCTGATGAAAATGCCGCTGTTCTGCTGGGCCTGGCTGATCACCGGCTATCTGCTCATCGCCGTCATGCCGGTGCTCGCCGGTGCGGTGACCATGACGCTGACCGACCGTCATTTCGGCACCAGCTTTTTCAACGCCGCCGGCGGCGGCGACCCGGTGCTCTACCAGCATCTGTTCTGGTTCATGGGCCATCCGGAGGTGTACATCCTCATTCTGCCGTCGTTTGGCGTGATGAGCTCGGTGGTGCCGGCGTTTTCGCGCAAAAAGCTGTTCGGCTATTCGTCGATGGTGTACGCCACGGCGTCGATCGCCATTCTGTCCTTCCTCGTCTGGGCGCACCACATGTTCACCGCGGGCATGCCCACCGTCGGGCAGCTGTTTTTCATGTACGCCACGATGCTCATCGGCGTGCCCACGGGCGTGAAGGTGTTCAACTGGATCGCCACCATGTGGCGCGGTTCGCTGACGTTTGAAACCCCGATGCTGTTTGCCATCGGCTTCATCATCGTCTTCACCCTGGGCGGCTTCACCGGGCTGATGCTGGCGATGGTGCCGATCGACACCCAGGTGCACAACACCTACTTCGTCGTCGCGCATTTCCACTACACCATGGTCGCCGGCACGCTGTTTGCGATTTTCATGGCGTTCTACTTCTGGTCGCCGAAGTGGACGGGCACGATGTACAACGAAACCGCGGGCAAGATCCATTTCTGGCTGAGCTTCATCGGTTTCAACCTCACCTTCTTCCCGCAGCATTTCCTCGGCCTGGCCGGGATGCCGCGGCGTTACATCGCCTACCCGGTGCAGTTCACCGACTTCAACCAGATCTCCACCATCGGTGCCTGGGTGTTCGGTCTGGCGCAGGCGTACTTCGTGTTCGCCGTGGTCCTCCCGGTGTTGCGCGGCCAGGGGGAAAAGGCGCCGCAGCGGCCGTGGGAAGGCGCCGAAGGGCTGGAATGGGAAGTGCCGTCGCCGGCGCCGTTCCACACCTTTGAAACCCCGCCCCGGCTCAACGCCGACGCCACCCGGGTGCTGGCGGCAGAATGAACCGGCACGCGGTCTGAGCCCTCGCCGCCACGCGCTGCATCATGCTCCACGGCACCTGCCCCTGCGACGGCTGCAGCAATCAGGTGCGCTGCGACCTGCGTGATCTCGGCCGCGGGCTGCCGGGGGCGCCCGAGCTCGACATCCGCATCGAGGAATACCGCGCCGACAGCGAAATCCCCGCTGTCGGCGGCTGTCTGCTGGCGGTCAAGTCCGGCGCGGTGAAAACCCTGTGCCAGGATGCGCAGGGGCAATCGCACGTCGTCGGCTTCAGCTTTCCCGGCGAGCTCATCGCGCTGGAGGCGCTGGCCGATGCCGAACCGGCAGGGGTGTCGTACAAGACCTCGGTGTCGATGACCGCAGTGTGCCGGATACGCGTCCACCCCGAGACGGCGCGGCAGGCGTCGGCGCAGTTTTGCCAGCGGCTCAACGCGGAAATGGCCAGCCGCATCCGCGCCAATTTCCACCATCGCCAGATCGTCGCCGACGGTGCCGAGGTGCGCCTGGCGCATTATCTCGTCGCCCTCGTTCGCGCCGGTCAGCGCCAGGGCCGCCCGGTGAGCGCGACTCTGCCCAGCATCGCGCGTGCCGATATTGCGAGTTATCTGCACCTGCGCGCCGAGACCGTCAGCCGCACCCTGGCGGCGTTCCGTCAAAACGGTTGGGTGCGTGGCCCGTTGCACCGCCTGGAAGTCGTCGATCTGGCCGCGCTGACGGCGCTGACCCACGGGCTCGCCGCCGCCTAGCAGCGCACCCCCTCCGTCTGAACCCCGTTGCGAGTGCACGACATGACCGACGCTCTGTGTCCGCCGCAGGATGCGCAAACAGCGTTCAGCGGCAGTCTGCTCACCCGCCCGCTGCGCGAGCAAAACGCCTGGGTCTGGCGGTTCCGACGCAACTGCTCGATCACCCCGCGGCAGCTCCTCGGCGTGTTCGTCTCGTTCGCGCTCGGCTCGGCGCTGCTGGCGGTGTACTGCTGGAGCGAAGGCGCGCGGCTGGTGGCGCCGTTTGCCGCCATCGAAGTGCTCGCCGTGGGCGCGGCGCTGCTGGTGTACGCACGCCACGCCGCCGACTACGAACGCATCAGCATCAGCGACCAGGCGGTGGTGGTCGAATGGGCGTTCGGTGGGCGCGAAGGCCGGCTGGAGTTTCACCCCCGCCGGGTGCGTATCGTCGCCGAAGGTCACGGCTTGGTGCAGGTGGGGGACAAAACCCGGCAGGTGTGGATAGGCCGCCATCTGCGTCCGGACCGCCGCGCCGTCCTCGCGCGCGACTTGCGCCGCGCCATTCTGCTGAGCTGAGGCGCGCGCCCGCCTGCAGGCGGGATCGCCGCCGCCGCGCGTCGCAGCGGCCGCGCGGCAATCTGCGCAAAAAGTCACGAAAAATCATTTTTTACATTCGCTGCATCCGGAAAGCAGCGAGCAATTGAAGACAATTTGGTCTTCATGCGGCGCAATCTGCAGCGCTGTGGCGGTCTGCCGGGCGCGCGCTGCCGCATGGAACGCCCCGTGGTCGTGCGATCGAGCAGCCGCGGCCCAAGGTTTTCGCCCTCTTTCACCCGTGCCTTTTTTCGTCAGGACAGACCGTCGCGTTCACTTGCCGTCGCTGCGCCTGCCCTCAGCCTGGGCGGTGCTCTGGAGCGCGCTTGCCCTGGTCTGGCTGTACTTGGCGTGGCTGCCCGTGTCGATTTCCAGCCAGGCGTTGCTGGCGTGGAGCCTGGTGGTGGTGCTGTGGGCGCTCAAGCGGTTCGGGCTGGCCGGACGCGCCGCCGTGCTGCGCCTGCTGTTTTTGTGCCTGGCGGCGTTGGTCACCGCGCGCTACATCATCTGGCGGGCCACCTCGACGCTGGGGTTCGACAGCCCGATGTCGTGGATTGCCGCGGTGCTGCTGTTTGCCGCCGAGCTGTACGGCGTGACGGTGTACGGCCTGGGGCTGTTCATCAACATGATGCCGCTGCGCCGTGCGCCGCCGCCGCTGCCCGCCGACCGCAGCACCTGGCCGACGGTGGACGTGTTCGTCCCCAGCTATAACGAGGACGCCGAAATCCTCGAAACCACGCTGATCGCCGCGCTGAACATGCGCTACGCCCCGGGGCGGCTCAAGGTGTATCTGCTCGACGACGGCGGCACGGAGCAAAAGCGCCACGACCCCGACCCGGCCAAGGCCCACGCCGCGCAGCTGCGCCACGACACCCTGCAGGCCCTGTGCGCGCGCATCGGCGCACAGTATCTGACGCGGCAGCGCAACGAACACGCCAAGGCAGGCAATATCAACTCGGCGCTGCAACAGACCAGCGGCGATCTGGTGGTGATCTTCGACGCCGACCATGTGCCCACGGTGGATTTTCTCGAACGCACCGTCGGCAGCTTCGTCGCCGATCCGAAGCTGTTTCTGGTGCAGACGCCGCATTTTTTCATCAATCCCGATCCGCTCGAACACAACTGGAAAATCTTTGGACGCATCCCGAGCGAGAACGAAATGTTCTACAACGTCATCCAGCACGGGCTGGATTTCTGGGAGGCGTCGTTTTTTTGCGGCTCGGCGGCGGTGCTGCGGCGCGCGGCGCTGCTGGAAGTGGGCGGCGTGTCGGGCGACTCGATCACCGAAGATGCCGAAACCGCGCTGTCGCTGCACGCGCTCGGCTGGCGCAGCGCCTACATCAACCACCCGATGATCGCCGGGTTGCAGCCCGAGACGTACTCCGGTTTCATCACCCAGCGCGTGCGCTGGGCGCAGGGCATGCTGCAGATCCTGCTGCTGAAAAACCCGCTGACGCAGCGTGGCCTGCGCTGGTGGCAACGGCTGGCGTACTTCAACAGCGCGTTCTTCTGGTTTTTTCCGTTTGCCCGGGTGGCGTTCATGCTGGCGCCGGCGGCCTACCTGATTTTCGGCCTGCACATCTACAACGCCAACCTGCCGCAGTTCTTTGCCTATGCCCTGCCGCACGTGGTCGCGGCGGTGATGGCCTCGGACTATTTGTTCGGCCGGGTGCGTTGGGCCTTCGTTTCCGAGCTGTACGAGCTGACGCAGTCGCTGTACGCGCTGTCGGGCCTGATCCGTGTGCTCAAAAGCCCGCGGTCGCCGAGTTTCCTCGTCACGCCCAAAGGGGAGCAGCGCGACGAGGAATTCATTTCCGACCTGGCCACACCGTTTTACTGGCTGTTCGTGCTGGCCATCGTGTCGATGGCATTCGGCGTCTGGCGCTGGTTCAGCGACCCGCTCACGCGCGACACCACGCTGATCACCATGGGCTGGGAATTGTTCAATCTGGTGCTGCTCTCCGGCGTCATGGGCGTGCTGCTCGAACGCCGCCAGCGGCGCGGTGCGCCGCGCATGCCCATCGACACCGCAGCCGTGCTCATCGCCGCCGACGGACGCAGGGCCGCGGCACGGTTCGCCGATCTGTCGGCCACCGGCTGCAGGCTGACGTTGTCCAGATCGCTGCTGCTGCCGTTGCACTCGCCGCTGACGCTGGACGTGTTCATCCCGGCGTTCAAACTCCAGGCAAGGTTACATTTGCGTCTGGCCTGGCAACGTGGCCGCGAGCTCGGCGCGCACTTCGAACCGGCTAGCATCGAGGAAAAACGCCAGGTGGTGGCGCTGGCGTATGGCGACAGCCAGCGCTGGGTGGCGTTCCGCCACGGCCGCGAGGCCATGGCGCGCAGCATCCCGGCGGCGGCGTGGTTTCTGGTGCGTCACGGTGCCGTCGGCCTGGTGCAGCATTTCGCCCAGCTCAGCCGCGTGTCGCTGCGTCAATTGCACGGCCTGAGCCGGCAGGCGCACATCATCGTCTGGCGCACGTTGCGTCTGTCGTGGCGCGCAGCCCGCGCTTGGGTGCTCGACCAGGCACCCGCCCGATCTTGACTCCTCCTTCATGACCATTCTGACCGCGTTGTTCCCCTCGACCTCTTTTCTGCTGCGCTGGCTGGTGCTGCTGGCCGTGTGCAGCCTGACGGCCGTGGCCTGGGCCAAGCCGCAGTCTGCGGCGGCTGCCGGCGTGCAGGCGGTGCAAGCCGCGCCGGTGCAGCCCACGCTGTTCGCCGCCAGCCTGCAAAGTTTCATGCCGCAGCCGGCGCCGCTGATGCTGCGCAGCGCCAGTGGGCAGGAATCGCTGTCGCTGCCGGTGTCGCCACGGCTGCTCATCCGCCGCGCCGTGCTGCACCTGGTGGCTACCAGTTCGGTGTCGCTGCTGGCGCCGCGCTCGCAACTGCAGGTCCGCCTGGGCGGGCAGATCATCGCGCAAATCGCGCTCGACCCCAGACTGCCGCAGATCCAGGCGCAAATCGACCTGCCGCCGGTGCTGCTGCAACCTGGTTACGACACCCTGACGTTCGCCGTCGCCCAGCACTACACCAACGAGTGTGAAGACCCCAGCGCGCCCGAACTGTGGACGCAGATCGACACGGCGCAGTCCTGGATCGGGCTGGACGCCACGCTGCGCGACCTGCACCCCACGCTGGCGGCGCTGCCCGATGTGTTCGACCCCAAGCTGTGGGGGCCGCAGCAGCTCACCGTGCTCGCCGCCAGCGGCGTGAATGCCGACGTGTTGCGCTGGGGCGGGCTCGCGGCGCAGGCCGTGGCACTGTATCTGGGGTATGCCCCGCTGCAACTGCGCTTCAGACAACTGGCCGCGCCCGCGGCGGATGCGCCCGCCGGTGCCCCGCTCAGGCTGGACACGGCACAACTGCCGGCGGGCGATGCGGTGTTGCTCGGCACCCGCGCCGAGCTGCAACCGTATCTGTCGGCTGCCCTGGCCGCGCGCATCACCGGGCCGTTTCTCGCCATCGAGCCGCTGGGCGACACGGGCCGCTACGTGCTCATCGTCAGCGGGCAGACGGCGCAGCAGGTGGACGTGGCGCTGCGCGCGCTCAACCTGCTCGACTACCCCTATCCCGATGCCGCCGCCGCGGTGGTGCGGCAAATCGATCTGCCGCGCCTGCCCGACGATCCCGGGCCGCGCATGGTCTATCCCAACCAGAAGGTCAGTTTTGCCCAACTCGGGCTGAAAACCGAGACGTTCGCCGGGCTGTACGGCAAGCAGAACCTGGATTTCACCCTGCCGGCGGACCTGTTCGCGCCGGACAACAGCATGGTCCACCTCAAACTGCGCTTTGCCTACGGCGCCGGGCTGCGCGAGGACTCGGTGCTGAACATTCTGCTCAACGGCCGCTTCCAGGCGGCCATCGCGCTGTCGGCGCGCGACGGCGGGTACTTCCGCGACTACGACGTGCAGATTCCGCTGACGTCGTTCAAGCCGGGCAGCAATGTGCTGACGTTCAGCGCGTCGATGATGCCGCTGGTCACCGGGCGCTGCATCGCGATCAACACCGAGAACCTGCGCCTGACGCTGTTTGACGATTCGCGGCTGGAACTGCCCAACGCCGCGCGCGTCACCAGTCTGCCCAACCTCGACCTGCTGCAGCGCACCGGCTTTCCCTATACCCGCAAGCCCTTTGGTGCGGGCAGCGTGTTCGCCATCGTCCGCGCCGATGCCGCCAACGCCGCGGCGGCCTGGATGCTCGCGGCCAAGCTGGCGCAGGTGCAGAAACTGCCGCTGCTCGACGCCCGCTGGCAAATCGGCACCGCGGGACTGGCCGGGGCGGACAACGCCATCGTCGTCGGCGCAGCCGGTGAACTGCCGCGGACGCTGACCGAGGCCTTGCCGCTACGGTTCGGCGGGGTGAGTGTGGCGCCTTATCCGGTGGCGGTGGCGGCGGCAGGGCCGGGGGAGCTCGGCCCGCTGGACCGGCTGTGGCGCTGGCTGGCCAGTCACCTGCGCGTCAGCCCCGAGCCAGCGGTGCCGACCACGGCCTGGGCGACGCAAGACGGCATCGGTCTGGGGCGGCAGGCGGCGCTGCTGCAGGCCGCGTTGCCCGGCCGCTCCGGCGGCACGCTGACCGTGCTCAGCGCCGCACAGGGCAGCACGCTGCTGGCGCAGACCGACGCGCTGATCCAGCCCGCGGTGTGGAGCCAGCTCGGCGGGGATTTGGTGCTGTGGCAGGGACAGCAGCATGTCGCGCAGCAGATGGTCGGCCCGCGCTACACCGTCGGTCAGGCCGGGCTGAGCTCCCGGCTGGGCTTTTTGCTCTCGCTGCATCCGTGGTTCTGGGCGGTGGTCATCGGCGTGCTCAGCCTGCTGCTGGCGGCGGTGACGCTGCGCCTGCTCATGCGCTTCCGTCATCGCCACCATGCCCGCATCAAGCACAATGCGGATGATTCGACGCCGCTGGTTTGAACCGACGCCATGTCCGACGCTGCGCCCTGCCTGCTTTCCCGCCGCCGCGCCGTCACCGGTCTGGCCGCGCTCGGCGCCGCCGCGCTGTGGCCGCTGGCGGCAGCGGCTCTGCCGCCGTCCCTGCCGGGGTATGCCGCGTGGAAACAGGCTTTCGTGCGTGCGGACGGCCGGGTGGTCGACCCCGGGCAGCACGATGCCAGCACCTCCGAGGGCCAAGGGTACGGCATGATCCTGGCGCTGGCCGCGGCGGATCAGGCCGGATTCGACGCCATGTGGACGTGGGCGCAGCAACACCTGGCGGTGCGCGACGATGCCTTGCTGGCGTGGCGCTGGATCCCCGGCCAGGGCGTGACCGACAAAAACGACGCTGCCGACAGCGATCTGCTCGTCGCCTGGGCGCTGGCGCTTGCCAGCCAGCAGCGCCCGGCGCTGGCCGCGCCCGCGCGCGCCATGGCGCAGGCGATTCGTGCCAAATTGCTGCGCGACACCCCGTGGGGCACGGTGCTGCTGCCCGCTGTGGAGGGGTTCGACACGCCCAAAGGGCAGGTGGTCAATCTGTCCTACTGGGTGTTTCCGGCGCTGCCCGAACTGGCGCGGATCGACCCGTCGCCGCAGTGGGACGCGCTGCGCAGCAGCGGGCTCAAGCTGCTGTCCATCGCCCGCTTCGGCCGCTGGGGGCTGCCGCCGGACTGGCTGCTGCTGGTCAACCCGCTGACTCCCGATCCGACGCGGCCGCAGCGCTACGGCTACGAAGCGGTGCGCATCCCGCTGTATCTGGCCTGGGCAGGTTTGGCCAGCGAGGAATTGCTCGCGCCGTTCCGTGCGTTCTGGGGGAGTTTCCGCTGCGAAGGGTATCTGCCGGCGTGGACCAATTTTGCCGACGATTCGATCGATTCGTTCGGCGCCAGCCCGGGAATGCGCGCCATCCGCGACTGGATCGAAACCCGCCGCCCGCCCAGCCTGGCCAGCGCGGCTCTGGCGCAATCGGGTTATTACTCGGCGACTCTGGCGCTGCTGGTGCAGGCCGCAGCGCGCCAGGCGCCGCCGCCGTATGGCCCGGCAAGCTGAGGCAAGTGGATGATGCGTTCACCGCAGCATGGCTGGTCACGGCGCCCGGCACCCCGCGTGGGCGGCGCTGCTGCGTCCTGGGCCAGACCGCTGTGTCTGGCCGCGGCGCTGGCCTATGCCTTCGATGCCACGGTGGCCGCGGCGCCGCGGGTGGACTATTTGCCGCAACCCGGTACGCGCATCGAGCAGCTGCCGCAAAGCGGCGTGCAATACCCGTGGCAGCCCACGGCGCCGCCGGCAGCGCGGCCTGCGCCCGCGCCGCCCGCGCCGGTGCAGCCAGCGCCCACGGCACGACGCCCCGCGCCGGCTGCGGCCACGCACCACCGCGCCACGGCGCGGCAGGTGGCTGAGCCTGGCTGGCCGGTGCTGCAGCTGAAGCTGTCGACCCGGCTGGAATGGCCGGCGCAGCACGTCGCGCTGGGACAACCTGCGGCGTCACCCGAGCCACCCGCCGAGGCTGGCACGGCCTCGGCCCCGCTGCCGGCGTGGTGGCAGGCGCTGGAGGCCATGCTGCAGGCCGACGAACAGGGGACGCCGCAGCCGGAGCTGGCACAACGTATCGACGCGCATGCCGCTGCCTTGCGTGCGCTGGCCAGCCCATCCCTGGCCGCACGGCTGGGCTGGGCGCTGTACCGCATGCAGCGCGAGGCCCAGGCGCTGCCGTGGTTCGAGCTGGCGCTGGACAGGGACCCGACGTTGGCATCGGCGCGGCAGGGCGCGTTCTACGCCCTGCAAAAAACCGGGCATCTGCAGGCGGCTTACGCCATCGCGCAGGACGATCCGGCGTTGCGCGCCGCGCGTGCCGATGTCGCCGTGCAGCTGGCGCTGCGCGCGCGCGAGCAAGACCAGCCGGGGCAGGCCGTGGAGTGGCTCAGGCGGGCGATCGCTCTGGGCAAGGACACCGCCGGCGACCGTGCGCTGCTGGCGTGGAGCCTGCTGCAGGCCGGGCAGGCGGCACAGGCAGCGACCGAGTTTGCCGCCCTGGTGCACGACCGGCCCGACGACGCCGACGCGGCGCAAGGGCTGTTGCTCAGTCTGCAGCGCAGCGGACAAACCGCACGCATCACCCAGCTGGCGGCGCAGCCGGGAGCGTTCGCCGAGCTGGTGCGGCGCCAACGCGCGCAGCGCTGGCGCGATCTCGGCCTGGCCCGCGATGCCGCCGTGCTCGACGCGGCTGCCGACCCGGCGCTCGCTGGCGCGGCTGCGCCCAGTGTCGCCTTGGGCGGCGAGGTGCGCAGCAAGTCTGGCGCCGCAGGCACCAGCCGGCTGCGTCTGGAGCAATCGCCAGTGGTGCATTTGCGTTGGGCCAATGCGCTGGGCATCTGGGATGCGCAGATCGCGCGCACCACGGTCGATGCCGGGGGCACGCCCCCGGTGGGCAGTATCGGCAGTACATTGCCGGCGGCGCAGCAGCATGTGGGCGCCAGCGGCACGCTGCGCTGGCGCAGCGTCGGTCCGCAGGGGGTGCAGGCGAGTGTCGGCATCACTCCCGCGGGCGGGGCGGTATCCCCGACATGGACCGGAGCGCTTGCCTGGCGTGACTTGGGCCCGACGCACGACTGGAGCGTCGCCCTGCGTCGCAGCGCGGTGGACGACTCCGTCCTGTCGTTGACCGGCCTGCGTGATCCGGCCAGCGGCCAGGCATGGGGACGGGTACTGCGGCAAGGGCTGAGCGCCGGCGGCTACCAAAACCTCTGGCCGCAGTGGAACGTCAGCGCGCGGGTCGATGCGGAGACATTGAGCGGCGAGAACGTCGCGCGCAATGCGCATTTCGCCGCCAGCCTCGGCCTGGGGCGCGATGTGCCGCTGCCCGGTATGCGGTTTGTCAGCATCGGGCCGAATCTGGCCTACGAGCATTACGCCCGCAATCTGTCGGGCTTCACCTGGGGGCAGGGCGGGTATTTCAGCCCGCAGGAGTTTTCCAGCGCCTCGCTGCTCGCCGTGTTCCAGACGGCGGATGCGCGCCGCTGGGTGGTCGCCGGACAAGTGCAGGTCGGCTGGCAATCGGTACGGCAGGACGCCACCGCGTGCTTCGCGCTGCCGCCACCGCTGGTCGTCGATACGCCGTGTGCACCGCTGGCCGCCAGCCGCTCGCAGGGCATCGGCACGAGCACGGCGCTGCAGTGGAGCAGCCTGCTGGCGCCGCATTGGGCGGTGGAGGGCAGCGCACTCTGGCGCACCGGGCCGGCGTATCAGGATCGCGCGCTGTACCTCGGTCTGCGCTACTTTTTTTCGCCGCGGCAGGCGCTGTTCGGCAGTGACTTGCCGCACCGCCGCTGAAAACGGCACACCCCGCGCAACAGACGGTGCTGAGGGGGCGGCTGCGAAACCGTGCTGGTGTTACTGGTGTGATTGCGCTGAAACCCGGTCGCTGGCTGCGTGCAGCCAGCCGCCCCAGACGGCTGGGCCGACTTGCGGAAAGCACTGACGGGTGACGGCACGCGCAACATGGCACACCGCTGTTTGTGTTGCAGGAGATGGGCGGTTGGCAAAGCACCGCAATGGTGCAGCGACCTGCACATCTCGCACCCTGCACATTTGGCGAGCCACGCGCAGGCGCTGTCAGTGCGGGTGCTCGACACGATTTTGCCACATGACCCCGCGAAGAATGTCGGGGGCAATGGCTAATCCGTTGATTTTCTTGGTGGGTTGTGGGCGGCTCGAACGCCCGACCTACGGATTAAGAGTCCGCTGCTCTACCAACTGAGCTAACAACCCGCATCGGGGCTGGTGGGTCGTGCGTGATTCGAACACGCGACCAACGGATTAAAAGTCCGCTGCTCTACCGACTGAGCTAACGACCCAACGCAAACAAGCCTGTAATCATAACACGGCATCGAGCGCGCGTGCAGCCAGGATCATGCCCATCGATGCGGTGACCATCACGCTGGAACCGAATCCGGCGCAGTTCAGGCTGTTGTTCTGCGATGCCGGCGGCGTGGTCGGTACGCTGCAGCCGTCGGTTGCCGTCCTGGTGACGGCTTCCTTGCTGTAAGCACACAGGACGCCGATGTCACCGCGGCGCGGCGCGCCGTGCCAGCGGCGCAGGCGCTGGCGCACGCTGGCCAGCAGCGGGTCGTGGGTGACCGCCGACAGGTCGGCGCACTGGAGCGCGTCGGCATGGCGTTTGCCGCCGGCGGCGCCGGCCATCAACACCGGCTGCCGCCGCTGCAGGCACAGCGCGGCAATCGCCGCTTTGGCCCGCACCTGGTCGCAGCAGTCGAGGACGACGTCGGCGTCTGCCGGAATGCGCTGCGCGGCGTTGCCGGCATCGACGAAGTCTTCGATACAGCAGACGGTGCAGGTGGGGTTGATGTCGGCAAAGCGGGACTGCAGCGCCAGTACCTTGGACATGCCCAGTGTGCT
Organism: Pseudomonadota bacterium; assembly: GCA_021799355.1. Classification (GTDB taxonomy): domain Bacteria; phylum Pseudomonadota; class Gammaproteobacteria; order Burkholderiales; family Burkholderiaceae_C; genus Thiomonas. The sequence continues at coordinate 5,112 of JAJZAQ010000002.1, read as the reverse complement.
GTCCAGGGCCTGGAGCTGGCGGTTGATGTTCGACTCGGCGACGTGGTCGAGGTCGATCAGGGTGAGCCGTTGCACGCCGCTGCGCACCAGCGCTTCGGCCGCCCACGAGCCGACGCCGCCCACGCCAACGACCACGGCATGGGCCTGCGCGATGCGCTGCGCGGCGGATTCGCCGTACAGCCTGGCGATGCCGCCGAAACGCCGTTGCCGGTCGAATCCGGACGCAGTGTCCGTGCCAGCCGGCATGTCGCTCACATCGTGCGTTCGACCCGCCATGCCTGGTATTTGACCCCCAGCACCGCGCCGCCGACGATGGACAGAAACGCAATCCAACTGGTCACCGACAGGGTGGACACACCGCTCATGCCCTGGCCGATGGTGCAGCCCAGCGCGGTGACGCCGCCGATGCCCATGAGCGCGCCGCCGACCAGGTGGTTGGCGGTGTCCTCCACACCGCGAAATCCCTCCCAGCGGAAGTGGCGGCCGAGCAGCGCCATGATGGCCGAGCCGGCGATGACGCCAAACACCGAGACGATGCCCAGGGTCAGCACGTTGCTCGCATCGCTGTACATCATGAACCAGAACAGCGTGTAGGCCAGCGGCGCGACGAAGCTCAGCGACTCCATTTTGTTGTTTTGCGTGCCGATGTACGCCGCCTGCAGCGTTTGCGGGTCTTCGGCGAGAAAACCCAGCTTGCCCGAGAGGAACCAGACGCCGACGATGATCGCCCCCAGGCCGAACCCGGCGACCAGGTTGTTGGCGGTACGGAACTCGCGCGCGCTCAGCGCCCAGCCGCCCAGCAGCAGGCTGACCCCCAGGCCGAAGGCGAGTTGCAGCCGCGCCAGCGGCAGCCCGGTCAGGCGCGAGACGATGGCCGGCAGATCCTGTGGCCCCGACAACTGGACGGCCACGCGGTCGAGCACGTGCACACGCACTTCGGCGGTCAGGCCGCGCAGGGTGATGTAGGCGAACACCGCGATCATCAGGAAGACGACGACGGCCTTGAGGTTGCCCTCACCGATGCGCACCAGGGTCTTGCTGCCGCAGCCGGAGGCCAGCACCATGCCAAAGCCAAACAGCACCCCGCCCACCAGCGCGGACAGCCATAGCACTCTGGAGGTGGTGTAGATGGTTTGCGCCGCGTCGATCTGTCCACTGGCTGCAAGCAGGTTGAAGCCGGCGGTGGCCGTGGCGATGGCCAGCACCCACATGCGCATGCGCAGCCATGAGCCCATGTTGACGATGTCGCTGACCGAGCCCATGGTGCAAAACCGCGTGCGCTGCATGATGGCGCCAAACAACAGACTCAGCACGAACGTGCCCCACAGCACGGTGGCGTGAATGGCGGAAACGGAAACGGACGGCATCGGGTCGGGGGTCGAACGACGGGCGCGGCGCTGCGCCGCAGGGCGATATTGTTCCATGTCGCGCCGAACCACGCGCCCTGCCGCTTGTCGCGGCGGGGAATCAGCGCCCGGCGCCGGGCTGGTAACGGGTGACGTCAGGCAGGCCGGCGGCGGCGAACCCTTGCGCGCGCAGGCGGCAGGCGTCACAGCGGCCGCAAGCCCGTCCCTCGGCGTCTGCCTGGTAGCAGGTGACCGTGATGGCGTAATCGACCCCCAGCCGCGTCCCGGTCTGGATGATCTGCGCCTTGCTCAGCGCGATCAGCGGCGCGTGCAGCCGCATCGGGCGGCCTTCGACACCGGCCTTGGTCGCCAGATTGGCCAGGCGTTCGAACGCCGCGACGTATTCCGGCCGGCAGTCGGGGTAGCCGGAATAATCGACCGCGTTGGCGCCGTAAAACAGGTCCTGTGCGCCCAGGGCTTCGGCCCAGCTCAGCGCCAGGGCGAGCATCACCGTGTTGCGCGCCGGAACGTAGGTGACGGGGATGCCGGCGTCGGCGTGCCGGGTCGGCACGGCGATGGCCGGGTCGGTCAGCGCCGAGCCGCCGAAACGGCTCAGATCCAGGGGGAGGACTTCATGCCGCTGCGCCCCCAGGGCTGCGGCGACGCGCCGCGCCGCGTCGAGTTCGGCGCGGTGGCGCTGGCCGTAGTCGAGAGACAGCGCGAAGCAGGCAAAGCCCTGCTGCCGCGCCAGCGCGAGCACGGTGGCCGAATCCATGCCGCCGGACAGCAGCACGACGGCGCGCGGCAACGACGGCGGTGTCACCGTAGTTTCGCCAGACGGTCGCGCCCGGCCTGTGCCGCCTCGGACTGCGGGTAGGTCTTGACCAGCTCGCTCAGGGTCTTGCGCGCAGCGGCGATTTGCCGCAGTTCGATCTGACAGTTCGCCAGACCGAGCATGGCTTCGGGCAGGCGCGGGCTGTTCGGGCTGCTCTGGATCAGGCCCTGGAACGTGGTGATCGCGTCCTTGTACTGCTTTTGCGCGTACTGCGCGTTGGCCAGCCAGTACTGCGCATCGGCGTCGTAGGGGCTGGTGGGATACTGCGCCAGAAACGCCTTGAGCTGCGTGGCGCTGCCAGCGAAATCGCCGTTGCGGAAAGCGGTCAGCGCCTGTTCGAAAGCGGCTTTTTCCGCCGGCTGCACGGTGTAGGTCTGGCCGTTGATCTGCACCTGCACCGGCTCCAGCGGTTTCAGCCGCTGGGTGAGCTGCTGCTGGCTGCTTTGCAGTTTGGCCAGGGTGTCGCTGAGCTGCTGCGTGGCGGCGTCCTGCTTGCCGCGCAGCTGGGCGATTTCACCGCGCATCTGTTCGATCTGGTTGGACAGGTCGAGCAGCGCGTTGCGGATCTGCTGGATTTGCTGCGCCTGCTGGGCGAGTTGCGACTGCGTGGTTTGCTGGTTTTGCGCCACTTGCGCGCGCAGGTCGAGAATCGCCCGGCGTGCCTCGTTGTCGGGAAACATGTCGGCGCGGGCCGGGGTGGCCAGGCCCGCGCCCAGGCTCAACGCGAGCGCGGCGCAGGCGGCCACGCGCTGCACTGCCGGTAACGCGGGAGCGCAACGTGGGAGGCGCACAGCGGGGCGGCTCATCGCTGATAGACGATGTCGACGCGGCGGTTTTCCGCGTAATCGGCTTCGGTGTCACCCAGCGCCTTGGGCTTTTCCTTGCCGAAGCTGATGGCTTCCATCTGCGACGGCTTGACGCCGAGGAGTTCGAGCGCCTTCATCACGGCGTCGGCACGTTTTTGCCCCAGCGCCAGGTTGTACTCGCGGCTGCCGCGGGCGTCGGTATTGCCTTGCAGCTGCACATGCGCCTGCGGGTGCTGCGTCAGGTAGGTGGCGTTGGCGTTGAGCACCGGGGTGTACTGGCTTTCGATGGTGTAGCTGTTGAACGCGAAGTAGATGCTCTTGGGCACGTTCGGTCCCGGCCCGGCGTTGGATTCGCTGGGCGCCTGCACCGCCGCGACCTGGTTCTGCCCGGCGCCGTTGGCGTTCGCGCCGGCGGTGCCGCTTTCCACCGGGGTGGCGGTCTTGGACTCGACGGGGGCCTGTTTGACGGGGACGGGCGACGCACAACCGCCCAGAGCCAGGGCAGCGGCCAGAGCGGTGAAGACCAGGGTAGAGCGCATGTTCACGGGATTCTCCGATCGGAACGGGTTGTGGAAAAAACGGACGAAATGAAGAAGATGGGCGGCGGCGCGTTCAGCGATCCGGCGTCCAGGGGCCCCAGCTCGGCTCGCGCACCTGGACACCGGCTTGCGACAGCGTGGAGCGGACCCGGCCGTCGATCGACACGGTCTTGAGCACTTCGCCGCCCCGGCCGCCTGCAGAATAAAGCACGATCTGGCCGTTCGGGGCAAAACTGGGGTGGCCGCAGTCGCTGCCGTCGTCGAGCAGCTGCGTGGCGCTGGTCGCCAGGTTGATCGACCAGAGCTGGTAGCTGTTGCCCTGCTGCGAGATATACGCCAGCGTTTTGCCGTCGGGGCTGACCGCCGGGCTGACGTTGTAGCCGCCGGTATAGGTGATGCGCTGCACGCCGCTGCCGTCGAGCGCGACCTTGTAGACTTGCGGCCCGCCGTCGCGATCGCTGACGAAATACAGGCTTTGGCCGTCGGGCGCAAACACCGGCTCGGTGTCGATCGAGTATGAGCGCATCAATTGCCGCGGCGTGCCGCCGCTGCTGGGCAGCAGATAGATTTGCGACCGCCCGGTCAGGGTGAGCACCACGGCCATGGTGCCGCCGTCGGGAGAGAACGCCGGCGCGCTGTTGCTGCCCTTGAAGTTGGCCACCATGCGGCGCGCGCCGCTGCGCACGTTCTGCACGAAGACCACCGGCTTGCCGGTTTCGAACGACACGTAAGCCAGTTCCTGCCCGTTGGGTGACCACACCGGCGAGAGCAACGGTTCGCGGCTGCGCAGAGCGTATTGCGGGTTGGCGCCGTCGCTGTCGGCGATGTTCAGGGCGAAATTGTGCGGCCCGGCCTTGCTGATGTAGGCGATGCGCGTGGCGAACACGCCGCGCTGGCCGGTGAGTTTCTGGTAGATGTAATCGCTGATCTTGTGCGCCGCCAGCCGCAGGTCGCCGGGCAGCACGGTCAGCGCCAGCCCACCCAGATCGGCCTGTTTGACCGCGTCCCACAGCCGGAACTGGATCAGCCAGCGGCCCGACGCCGCCGGTGTGACGCTGCCGCCGGCGACGGCTTCGAGGTTTTGCGTGCGCCATGCGGCATAGTTCGGCGGGCCTTGCTCGGTCAGCGTTTGCCCGCCCAGATTGCTCACGGCAAACAGCCCGCTGCGTGTCAGGTCGGCACGGACGATGTCGGCGATGGGCTGCGGGCAATTGCCGGAATCACGGAACACGCCGATGCCCACGGGAATCTGCGTAGCGCCGATGCCCGAGACATCGACTTTGAACTGCGCACGCGCCGGCGCGGCCAAAACGCTCAGACCGGCGAGGACACCGGCACCGCGCGCCAGCGGAGCAGCCAGGGAACCAAGGACAAATCGACGTCGCTGCATGAGGATTCAGTCTAAGGCAGAGCTCTGCCGGGATGAGAGAAAACCCGCACAAGCGCTGCCGCGAGATTCTAACAGACCGTTGAAAAAATTCCCATCGTTGCGGCCGCGCACCCGTTTGCGTGGATCCGAGGCCAACGCAAGCCGTTTTTCTGGGCTCCGACAGCCGCTTGGGCTCCCCCTTTCGGGGCCGTTTGCC
>JAJZAQ010000074.1 GCA_021799355.1 Pseudomonadota bacterium | reverse complement strand
GATCTCCAGCGTCTTCACCCGGCGCATCAGCGCGGCCTTGTCGAACTTGTCGGCGAGCTGGCCGCTGGTGGCCGAGAACAGCACGAACGGCAGGATGTACAGCGCGGCGATGAGGTTGACCATCAGCCCGGTGGACAGCGTCGTCGCGCCCTCGGCGCGGTACGCCACCATCACGGTGAAGGCGAACTTGAACAGGTTGTCGTTGCCCGCGCCGCCGAACTGCGTCCAGAAAAACGGCGCGAAGCGGCGCTGGCCGAGCAGGGCGAACTGGTTGGGGCGGGCGGTGGCGTCTGGCATGGCGGGGTCGGGTCTGCCGTGAGCGCGGACACGGCGCGGTGCGCAGCGTAGCAAGCCGCGGCCCGCGCTGCCGTCACATGCCCTTGCGTGCCAGGTAAATGCCGCCCAGCACCAGCACCGCGCCCACCCCCTGCAGCGGCGACAGCGCTTCGCCCAGCAGCAGCCAGGCGTACACCACGGCCATGGCCGGCTGAACCAGCAGTCCGACCGACGACAGCACCGGGCTGAGCCGCCGTACCGCGTAGGCGATGACCACTTGCCCGCCGATCTGCACCAGCAGCGCCAGCGCGGCCATCCACACCCAGCCGATGGCCGCAGTCGGCCACATCCGTCCCTCGGCTACGGCGAAGGGCAGCAGCACCAGCGCCGCCAGCGTGGTGACTGCGGCCATCAGCGGCGCCGTCGCCAGGCGCTGGCGCGCCTGCTGCACCCCTACCTGGTACGCGGCGTAGAACACCGCCGACACCAGGCCGCAGACGTCGCCCAGCAGCGCGCGGGTGTGGCCGAGGTTCGGGCCGATCATCAGCGCCGCGCCGCCGACGGCGGCCACCAGCCCGGCAGCGAACACCGGCTGCGGCGCGCGCCGCGTCAGCGCCCAGAAGGCCAGGGTGATGAGCACCGGGGCGAAGTTCGACTCCAGCGTGGCGTTGCCCACCGCCGTCCAGACTACCGCGAGGTGGAAAAACACCAGATCGAGGGCGAACATGGCCGCGGCAAAGCCGGCCAGCGCAGCCGTGCTCCAGCCCGCCAGCGGCGCCGGCGGCGCGGGGCGGCGGCTGAACCATTGCGGCGAACCTGACGCGGCGGGCGCGGCCACTGGCGCGCCGCGGCGGGTGAACACGGCCCAGGCGACGAGCAGCGGCGCGGCCAGCGTCATGCGCCAGAAGGCGCTGGCGAATGGGCCCAGGTGCGCCGTGGTGTCGGCCAGGCGGACGAACACCCCGGCCAGGCCGAGCACGGCGCCGCCGCCGAGCAGAACGAGGAAATCCATGCGGCATTGTCGCTTGCCGCGCGCGCTGCCGCCGGCGGCGTCAGCGCGGCTTGAGCGCGTCTTCCACCGTCTCTCCCGGCTGCCAAGGCCGGCCGAGCTGCGCTTCGATGTACTCGCGGATGAGGCGGCGCACCACCTGCGACGGGGTTTGATCTTCGCGCGCGCAGAGGTGTTCGAACACCGCTTTTTTCTGCGGATCGATCAACACGGTGAGCCGGCTGGTGCGTTGTTCCATTCCAATGCAAATGGGATTAACATTCGATGCATATCTTATGCGAATAAGATGCTGACGCAAACCGGCCATGCCTGACTCCCTGCTGCTTCCCGTCGCCCTGGGCGTGGCTGCTGCCTGGGTCGCCATGGGGCTGGCCGGGTTCGTCCATCCGCGCTCGGTGCGCTGGGTGGCGCGGGTGATTTTTCCGCTGGGCGCGCTGGGCAGCCTGGTGATGGCCGCCGTCGGGCTGCAGGCGTTGTTCGCCCCGGCGCAGCAACTGGTGCTGCCGGTGGGCCTGCCCGAATTGCCGCTGCACCTGCGGCTGGACGCGCTGTCGGGGTTTTTCCTGCTGCTGCTGGGGGCGGCCAGCGCCGGCATTTCGACGTTTGCCGCCGGCTACTTCCGCGAGGGCGAGGGCACGGCGCCGGGGCTGCTGGGCATGCAGTACCACGTGTTTCTCGCCGCGATGAGCCTGGTGCTGCTCGCCGCGGACGCCTACGGCTTCATGCTGGCGTGGGAGGTCATGGCGATGGCCTCGTACTTCCTCGTCGTGTCGCAGCACCGCATCGCCGAAATCCGCAGCGCCGGCTATGTCTACCTGCTGCTGGCGCACCTGGGGGCGATCGCGCTGCTGCTGTGCTTTGGCGTGATGATGCAGGGCGGCGCGGCCGGGCTGACGTTTGCCGCCATGCGCGCGGCGCATCTGTCGCCGGCGTGGGCCAGCGTGGCCTTCGGGCTGGCGGTCATCGGCTTTGGCGCCAAGGCCGGGCTGGTGCCGCTACACGTCTGGCTGCCCGAGGCCCACCCCGCGGCGCCGTCGCCGGTGTCGGCGCTGATGAGCGGGGTGATGCTCAAGACGGCGATTTACGGCCTGCTGCGCGTCAGCCTCGACCTGCTGCCCGGTGCGCAGTGGTGGTGGGGTGTGCCGCTGCTGGCGCTGGGGCTGTTCGGCGCGCTGCTTGGCGTGCTGTTCGCCGCGGTGCAGACCGACATGAAGCGGCTGCTGGCGTATTCGTCGATCGAGAACATCGGCATCGCCTTCACCGCGCTGGGTCTGACGCTGGTGTTCCGCGGCGCCGGCATGCCGCTGCTGGCGGCGCTGGCGCTGGCCGCGCTGCTGTACCACGTGCTCAACCACGCGTTTTTCAAAAGCCTGCTGTTTCTTGCCACCGGCTCGGTGCTGCACGCCACGCACGAGCGCAGCCTGGGCCATCTGGGCGGGCTGTTGCGGCGCATGCCGTGGGTGGGATGGACGGCGCTGATCGGCACGCTGGCCATCGCCGGGCTGCCGCCGCTCAACGGCTTCATCGCCGAATGGCTGCTGTTGCAGGCGTTCTTGTCCACGCCGCAGATTCCGCAGGCGTTTTTCAACCTGCTCATCCCGCTGGGCGCGGCGGTGCTGGTGCTCGCCGCGGCGCTGGCCGGGTATGTGATGGTCAAGTTCTACGGCGTGATTTTCCTCGGCCGCGAGCGCGAGGCGCAGCTCGCCGCCGCGGGTGACCCCGGCTGGCTGGAGCGCGCTGGGCTGGTATGGCTGGCCGCCGGGTGCGTGGCGCTTGGCGTGCTGCCCGGCACGGTGTTGCAGGGCATCGACGCGGTCAGCCGCCTGCTCATCGGCCGGCCTCTGGCGCAGGCGGGCAACTGGCTGTGGCTGGTGCCGGTGTCGCCGCAGCGCGCGGCGTACAGCCCGCTGGCCGTGCTGCTCGTCGGCCTGCTGGTCATCGGGCTGACGGTGCTCGTCACCCACCGCCTCTACCCGGGGCGCAGCCGGCGTGCCGCGGCGTGGGACTGCGGCGCACCGAACCTGACGGCACGCATGCAGGACACCGCCGAGGGCTTTGGCCAGCCGATCCGGCGGATTTTCGAGCCGTTTTTTCAGACGCACGTCGAATTGCCGCGGCCCGACGACACCGCGCCGCGCTACCGTGTGACCGTGGCCGACCGCTTCTGGGCGCAGGTGTACGCGCCGCTGGCGCAGGCGGTGCTGTGGATCGCGCGCCAGGCCGGGCGCATCCAGCAGGGCAAGATTTCGGTCTACCTGCTCTACAGCTTCGTCACCCTGCTCGTGCTGTTGCTGGTGGTGACGCGATGACGGCTTCCGCACTGTTCGTCCAACTGCTCGCCGCGCTGCTGCCGGTGCTGCTGGCGCCGCTGTTTTCCGGCTGGGTGATGCAGTGCCGCGCCTGGCTGTCCAACCGCAGCGCGCCGCCGCTGTGGCAGCCCTACGCGCGCATCGCCAAGCTGCTGCGCAAGGACGCCGTGCTCGCCACCGACGCCACCGCGCTGTTCCGCGCCGTGCCGTACATCCTGTTCGGCAGCATGGTCGCCGCCGCGGCGATCATTCCGTCGCTGTCGACCGACCTGCCGTTTGCCCAGGCGGCCGACGTCATCGCGCTGGTTGGACTGTTCGCGCTGGCGCGGGTGTTCATCGCCCTGGCCGGCATGGACATCGGCACGGCGTTCGGCACGCTGGGGTCGCGGCGCGAAATGCTCGTGGGGTTTCTCGCCGAGCCGGCGCTGCTCATGGTGGTGTTCACCTCGTCGCTGATCACCGGCAGCACGCTGCTGCCGACGATTGCCGAGGCGCTGCAGTCGCACCAGCTCGCGCTGCACGCCAGCCTGGCGTTCGCTGCGGTGGCGTTCATCATGGTGCTGCTGGCGGAAAACGCGCGCATCCCGGTGGACAACCCGACCACGCACCTGGAGCTGACCATGATCCACGAGGCCATGGTGCTCGAATACTCGGCGCGGCATCTGGCGCTGGTCGAATGGGCCAGCAGCCTCAAACTGTTCAACTACACCTGCATCGGCTTTGCCCTGTTCCTGCCGTGGGGCATGGCCAGCCGCGCCGACGGCCTGCTGTGGCTGCTGCCGGCGCTGCCGCCGCTGCTGCTCAAGCTGGCCGTGGCCGGATTGGGCATCGCGCTGATCGAGACGCTCAGCGCCAAGCTGCGCATCTTCCGCGCACCGGAATTTCTCGCTACCGCCTTCCTGCTCGCCGTGCTCGGCGTGCTGGTGCGGCTGATGCTCGCGCATTGAGGAGACCCGCCGTGGCCGCCAGCCTGCTGCCAGCCGTTCCCGCCCAGCCTGCCGTGGGTGCGGCGTCCGCGGCGATCGCGCCGCTGGTCAGCCTGCCGCTGGCGGTGCAGATCATCCACCTGTGCGCCGCGCTGTTGCTGCTGCTGTCGTTTGCCATGCTGGCGCAGCGCCGCGTGGTCAACCTGGTCCACCTGTTCGCCGCGCAGGGCGCGCTGCTGGTGGTCAGCGCCGCGGTGGTCGGCTGGTCCACCCACCAGAGCGAGCTGTACCAGTCGGCGGCGTTCACCCTGCTGATCAAGGTCATCGTGCTGCCGTGGGTGCTGCACCGGCTCATCGAACGGCTGCAGGCGCACTGGGACGTGGAAACCCTGGTCAACATTCCGACGCTGCAGCTCATCGGCATCGTGCTGGTGATTTTCGCCTTCGTCGTCGCCCAGCCGGTGGCGCAGTTCACCGGGGCAAACATGCGCGGGGTGCTGGGCATCGCGCTGGCGCTGGTGCTGCTGGCGTTTTTGATGATGATCGTGCGGCGCAAGGCCATCGCCCAGGTGGTGGGCTTCCTGTCGATGGAAAACGCCCTGCTGTTTGCCGCCACCAGCGCCACGCAGGGCATGCCGATGGTCGTCGAGCTGGGCATCGGCCTGGACGTGCTCGTCGGCGTGTTCGTCCTGGGCATTTTCTTTTTCCAGATCCGCGAGCAGTTCGACAGCCTGGACCTGCAGCACATGGAATCGCTCAAAGAGGACTGAATGGACCTGCTGCTGGCCGTGCTCCTCATCCCGCTGGCAGCCGGCGCGCTGCTGGCGCTGGTGGGCAGCCGCCCGGCAGCGCCGGCGGTCAACCTTGCCGCCAGCGCCGCCACCTTCGCCGCGGCCTGCGCGCTGACGCTGCAGGTCATCGTCGGCGGGCCGATGCAGGTGCTGGGCGGGCAGTTTTTCCTCGACCCGTTCAACGTCTTTCTCGTCACCCTCACCAGCTTCGTCGGCATGACCACGGCGATGTTTTCCCGCCCGTACATGCGCATCGAGCAGGATCGCGGCCGCCTCACCCCGGCGCGGCTGCGGCTGTACCACAGCATGTACCAGCTGTTCATGTTCACCATGCTGCTGGCGCTGACCACCAACAACCTGGGCCTGCTGTGGGTGGCGATGGAGGCGGCCACGCTGTCGACCGTGCTGCTGGTGTCGCTGTACCGCACCAAGGCCAGCCTGGAGGCGGCGTGGAAATACTTCATCCTCTGCGGCGTGGGCATCGCGCTGGCGCTGTTCGGCACCGTGCTGCTGTACTTCGCTGCCGAGCGCGTGCTCGGCAGCGAGGGGATGAACGCGCTGCTGTGGACGCATCTGGATGCGGTCAAGACCCGGCTGGAGCCGGGGATCATCGGCATCGCCTTCGTGTTCCTGCTCGTCGGCTACGGCACCAAGGCCGGTCTGGTGCCGCTGCACAGCTGGCTGCCCGACGCCCACGCCGAAGGGCCGACGCCGGTGTCCGCGGTGCTCTCCGGGCTGCTGCTCAACGTCGCGCTGTACGCCGTGATGCGCGGCAAGGTGCTGGTCGAAGGCAGCGTGCACGCCGCCTGGCCGGGGCAGATGCTCATGGGCTTCGGCCTGCTGTCGGTCGTGCTCGGCGCGCTGCTGATCTGGCGGCAGAAAGACGTCAAGCGCATGTTCGCCTACTCGTCGATCGAGCACATGGGCATCATCACCTTCGCCTTCGGCATGGGCGGCCCGGTGGCGAACTTCGCCGCGCTGCTGCACATGACCGGCCACGCGCTGACCAAGAGCGCCATTTTCTACACCACCGGCCATGCGGCGCAAAAGGCGCACAGCCAGCGCATCGACGCCATCAACGGTCTGCGCGAGGTGTCGCCGCCGCTGGGCTGGGGCTTGATGATGGGGGTGCTGGCCATCGTCGGCATGCCGCCGTTTGGCGTGTTCGCCAGCGAATTCCTCATCCTCACCACGGCGATGCAGCAGCAGCCGTGGGCCACGCCGATTCTGCTCGCCGGGCTGGGGGTGGCGTTCGGCGCGCTGTTCTTGCGTACCCAGGGCATGGTGTTCGGCCGCAGCACGCTGCAAAAACTGCCGCACCCGCCCGATCTGCTGCCGGTCTTCCTCCACCTGGCGCTGGTGCTGCTGCTGGGCTTGTGGATTCCCCCCTTCCTCGTCGGCTGGTGGCGTCTGGCCGCCGGGATGATCGGAGCCTGAGCATGGCCGAAGTCCGCTGTCTGCCCGGAGCGGTGGCGCATCACGTGGTCGACGCGCTGCAATGGGAGGCGCTGGCGCAGCGCCTGCAGCAGCGCGGTGCGCGGCTGTTCACGCTATGGGCCGCGGCCTCTGGCGACGGCGGGCAGTCGCTGTACGCGCTGTGGCTCGACGGCGACGCGCTGACTCTTGCGCAACACGACCTGCCCGCCGGCGTGACGCACTACCCCGGCCTGCACAGCCTGTTTCCCGCAGCCGAGCGGCTGCAGCGGGCGCTGCGCGACCTGAGCGGACTGCAGGCGCTGGGCATAGACGCCAGGCCGTGGCTGCGCCACACCGCGTGGCCGGCGCAGCAGCACCCGCTGCGCGACGCGCGGCTGACCGTGCCGGCGTGCGGGCAGATCGCGGCCGACGCCTACGCCTTCGTCCCTGTCGACGGCGAGGGCGTGCACGAAGTGCCGGTCGGCCCGGTGCACGCCGGGGTGATCGAACCGGGACAGTTCCGCTTCTCCGTGGTCGGCGAAAAAATTTTGCGGCTGGAGGAACGCTTGGGCTTCACGCACAAAGGCGTGGAAAAGCGCTTCGAGGGCCTGCCCCTGATCGAGGGCGTGCGCCTGGCGGCGCGGTTGAGCGGCGACAGCGCCGTGGCCAATGCCTGGGCCTACTGCATGGCGGCGGAGGCGTTGGCCGCGGTGGACGTGCCGCCGCGCGCGCTGCACCTGCGCGCGCTGCTGCTGGAGCGCGAGCGGCTGGCCAACCATCTCGGCGACATCGGCGCCATCGCCAACGACGGCGGCTTCGGTTTCGCGCTGGCGCAGTTTTCGCGGCTGAAGGAAGACCTGTTGCGGCTCAACGCCACGGTGTTCGGCGCACGCTACCCGTTCGACGCGGTGCAGCCCGGCGGGGTGGCGGTCGATCTGCACGGCGACGCCAGCGCCATGCTGCGCAACCAGCACGCCCTGCTGCGCACCGAGGTACAACGGCTCAAGACCATCCTCGACGAACACGAGGGCCTGCAGGACCGGCTGCGCACCACCGGCCGGGTGCGTCCCGAACTCGCCGCGCGCCTGGGGCTGCTCGGCCTGGCTGCGCGCGCCAGCGGCCAGGCGCTGGACCTGCGCACCTGGCCGGGGTTCGCGCCATACGGCCAGCTGGCCGTGGAGGTGGCGACGCACGACGACGGCGACGTCGCCGCGCGCGTGGCCGTGCGCTTTGCCGAAGTGTTCACGGCGCTGCAACTGGCCGACCGCCTGCTCGACACCCTGCCCGCCGGTGCGGTGCGCGCTGCCTGGCCCGAGCGCGTCGGCCCCGGGCTGGCGCTGGGGCTGGCCGAAGGCTGGCGCGGGCCGCACGGCATCGCGCTACACACCGGCGCCGATGGCCGCATCACCCGCTGCCACCCGCACGATCCGTCGTGGCAGAACTGGCCGGCGCTCGAATGGGCGGTGATCGGCGACATCGTCGCCGACTTTCCGCTGATCAACAAATCGTTCAACCTGTCGTACTCCGGGCACGACCTCTGATCATGTGGACCATCCTGCGCCAGATCGCCCGCGTCGGCCGCATCAGCGAGCCGCCGCAGCCCGCACCGCTGCCCGACGCCGCCGCAGCCGCGCAGGCGCGCATCCAGGCCGACCTGCTGCGCCTGCTCGGCCGCGCGCTGGCGGTGCGCGTGGTCGACGCCGGTTCGTGCAACGGCTGCGAGCTGGAAATCAACGCCCTGTCCAACCCCTATTACAACCTCGAAGGCCTGGGCATCCAGTTCGTCGCCAGCCCTCGCCACGCCGATTTGCTGCTGGTCACCGGGCCAGTGACGCGGCACATGGAACTGGCGCTGCGCCGCACATTTGATGCCATGCCCGATCCCAAACTGGTCGTCGCCGCCGGCGATTGCGCCTGCGGCTGCGGCGTGCACAGCGGCGGCTACGCCACCTGCGGCCGCGTGGCCGACGTGCTGCCGGTGGACGTCAGCGTACCCGGCTGCCCACCCAGCCCGCAGGCGCTGCTGCAGGGCCTGTTGCAGGCGGTGCAGCGCCGCCGCTGAAGGCGCTTGGGCTTGCGCCGCGTTCAGCGCCGCTGCAGCTGCCGGCGCAGTTCGGCGCAATGGTCGACCGGCGGCGTGCCGGGAGTGAACCACACCGCATCCAAGCCCGCGGGTACTTCCGCAGCCGCGCCGGGGGCCAGACCCTGCAGCAACAGGCTGAACACCGTCGGCGGTGCCGCGGCACCCGCCGGCCCCGCGGCGGCGTGCGCCGGCAGATGCAGCGCAACGCCCAGCGTGCGGTCGGCGTGCACGCTGCCGGTGAGCAGCACCACGGTTTTCCCCGGCTGCGCCAGCGCCAGACTGTGCGCGGCCA
>JAJZAQ010000073.1 GCA_021799355.1 Pseudomonadota bacterium | reverse complement strand
GTGCCTTGGCGTCAAAAACCATGCGCACCGCACGCTCGATCACCTCGGGGGAAAACTTCGGGGACTTCCTCATCATGGCTCCATTCTCTCAATCGAAGGAGCCCCCTCAAAATCCGGGGCGGTTCACTTCCGCGATACCTGGGGCGGTTCAGTTTTTGGCTCCGGAGCGAGAAGATGCGCTGGGTAGAGTACGGCGCTCGTATCGGCGAAGACGGCACCAATAAGCATAACGCAGGGTGATGTCATACCTACTGCGTTCAAAGTGTCGAGCAGAGCACCTATGGTCGTGGCCACGCGGCGTTCGACAGGTGTACTTGCTGCCTCGACCAACACGAGTGGAGTCGTCGGTGCTAGCCCGCTGCACAACAAATCGGACTGGAGACGTGAGGCTTCGCTCAGACCCATGTAGACTGCGATGGTCAGTCCGCTGCGAGCGATTTCGCTCCAGCGCACGGAGGACGCGCCGGCTTGACGGTGTCCTGTGACAAAAGCCACGCCTGGTGAGAGGTCGCGATGCGTCAGTGATGCACCGACCGTGGCTGCAGCGGCTGACGCCGCGGTGATTCCCGGAACGATCTCCACGGTAAGACCAGCAGCGCGAAGTGCAGAGATTTCTTCTCCTGCGCGGCCAAAGACGAGTGGATCACCACCTTTGAGTCGTACTACACACTCGCCGCGACGGGCCTCGTGGATCATCAGGCGAATAATGAACGATTGTGGCGTGCTCTTGCAGCCACCGCGCTTGCCGACGCGGACGATGCGGCAGCCGCTGCGCGCAAAGCGCAGGCAGGCATCGGACACCAGATCGTCGACCAGGATCACATCGGCCTGGCGCAGGCAGCGCACGGCTTTGCGGGTGAGCAGATCCGGGTCGCCGGGGCCGGCGCCGACTAGATGCACAGTGGGTGTGGACGAGGCAGTGACGGCGCGGCGATCGGCGGGGTTCATCGCAATTCCTCCGACAATTGAGGTGAGCGGGATGGGGCAGGAGCGGGCGATGCGCCCAGGCGCAGCGCGGTGCGGGCGACGCGGGCGGTGAAATCGTCCAGCGCGGGCGGCGCCGGTACATGGCCGCTGGCGACGGCCTCGCTCCACGCCGCGCAGGACGCGGCGTCTGTGCCATCGGGCAGCGGGTCGGCCACCGGTGCGCTGTGCAGCGGGGTGGTGCAGTCGACCCCGGTGGCTGCGGCGGCGGCGCTGGGCAGCAGGGTGGTCGCGCGGCTGGGGTGGGGCACCGCCTCGCCCTCGCAGCCATGCAGCAGCAGCGCGGCGCTGCCGTGCGCGTCCAGCGTCTCTTGCATCAGCGGGGCGTAGGCGGCGTGGGTGTAGCCGGCCAGCAGCAGATGCGGGCCGCGCAGCGGGGCGATCAGCTTGACCAGGGTGTGCGCAATGTTGCGCACCCCCAGCCGCTGGCGCAGGTCCAGCAGCGCGGCCAGTTCGGGGCTGAACGCGGCCAGCGGCAGATACACCGCCTCGCCGGCGTTCAGACCCGTGGCGGCCTGCTCGGCCGAGTCGGCAAACGGCAGACGCAGCCGCGCCCATAGCGTTGCCGTGTGCATCCGGCCATCGGCCTGCTCATGGCCGATCACCAACAGCGGCACGCCGTGTTGCCGCAGCAACAGCGCGAGCAGCGGCACCAGGTTGGGCAGTTTGCGTGCGCCGTTGACACTGGCCAGCACCACGGCCGGGCGGTGCAGCGGCGGCTGCGGCAGCCGCGGCCGCAGCGCGTCGGCAAAGCCGGTCAGCTCCTCGGCGGTCTCACCCTTGAGCCGCAGCGCCATCAATGCCGCGCCAGTCTGGCTCAGGTCGGCGCTGCCATCGAGCAACTGGTGCATCAGATCGCGCGCCTGGTCGCGGCCGAGGTCGCGGCTGCCGCGGGCGCCGCGGCCGATGATGTGCAGCAGCGCCGGCAGGGCATACGCTGAATGGGGCGCGAGGGTGGCGGCGTCCATCGCTCAAGCCTCCGCGGCGGTTGCAGTGGCACGCAGCCGCCGCCGCAGCTCGGGCAGGCAAGAGCCGCAGTTGGTACCGCACTTGAGCTGGGCCTGCAGCGCGGAAAGGCGCGAGTCGTCATCACCCTGCAGCGTGGGCAGCACCGCGTCGATCTGGCTTTGCCAGACGTCGAAGCAGTTGCACACCTGCTGGCCGCGGCTGGGCAGTTGCGCCGGCGGCGTGGTGGAAGGCAGCAGCAGCCAGCGGCCGTAGGGCTTGGCGCTGGCTTCGCTTTGCAGCAGTTCATGCAGCCAGCCCTGTGCCACCACGCTGTCGGCCGGGCCGCACAGCAGCGCGGCGGCCAGCGCTTCGCCGTCCAGCCGCACGGCGCGGCGCACACCGCGGCCGGGGTCGGCGTAGTGCAGCGCGGCGCTGCCCTGCACACCGAAATGCGCCTCGATGCGCGCCAGCAGCGCGGCATCGGGCGCGCCGCGCGCGGCAGCGCGCAGCAGCAGCCCGGTGCGCTCGCGGCCGAAGGGCACGCACATCACAAAGGGGAGTTCGGCCAGCTCGCGCATCAGCGTGGCGCGCAAGGCCATAGCACGGTCCTCGGGCAGCCAGGCGAAGGCGGCGAGGTGCCAGGGCAGGTTGGCCGCCTCCACCCGCACCGCGCTGTGCTTGAGCTCGGGCTGGAAGGACTGCGGGTCGAGCGCGGGCAGGGTCAGGCCGTTGACGCCCAGCCGCGCCACGCCTTCGGCATTGCGCCCGCCAAGGTATTCGGCGCCCCAGTGCATCGCGATGAAGGCTTGGCCGGGGCGCACGGTGTCGGTGGCGCGGGCCGGCAGCAGCAGATCGCCGCGGCGCGAAGCCACGCGCAGCAGTTCGCCATCGCGCAGGCCGCGCCGCGCGAGCTCGGCGGGATGCAGGTCGATGCAGGGTTGCGGCGCATGGCTGAACAGCCGCGGCACCGACCCGGTGCGGGTCATGCCATGCCACTGGTCGCGCAGTCGCCCGGTGGTCAGCGCCAGCGGGTAGCGGGCGTCGCAGGGTTCGGCCACGGGCTTGAAGGGCTGAGCGAAAAAGCGGGCGCGGCCGTCGGCGGTGGGGAAGATGCCGTCTTCGTAGAGGCGGGTCTTGCCCGCCGTTGCGCCTTCGGGGTAGGGCCATTGCTGCGGACCGTCGCGTTCGAGCACGGCCCACGACAGGCCGGTGATGTCGAGGTCGCGGCCGCGGGTGGACTCACGATGTTCGTTCCACACTTCCTCGGGCGTGGAGTAAGGAAACAAGGTCAAATTGCCATTCAGGCGTTCCGGTATCAAAGCTTCGAGGCGGCGAGCGAAATCGGTTGCAATGGCCCAGTCGTCGCGCGCCGCGCCGGGGGCGGGCACGGCGCGCCGCACGCGGCTGATGCGGCGCTCGGAGTTGGTGACCGTCCCTTCTTTTTCTCCCCAGGTGGTGGCTGGCAGCAGCAGGTCGGCGTAGGGCACGGTGGCGGCGGTGGTGTACGCCTCCTGCACCACGACGAACTCGGCGCGCTCCAGCGCGCGGCGCACCAGCGCCTGATCGGGCAGTGACTGTGCCGGGTTGGTGCAGGCGATCCACAGCGCTTTCACTTCGCCGTCGGCCGCGGCCTGGAACAGCTCGATCGCGGTCTTGCCGCGCGCAGCGGGCACCTCGGCCACGCCCCACAGCGCGGCGACTTCGGCACGGTGCGCGGGGTTGGCCAGATCGCGGTGGGCCGACAGCAGATTGGCCATGCCGCCGACTTCGCGCCCGCCCATCGCGTTGGGCTGGCCGGTGAGCGAAAACGGCCCTGCGCCCGGCTTGCCGATCTGGCCGCAGGCCAAGTGGAGGTTGATCAGCCCGGCGTTTTTCGCGGTGCCGCTGCTGGACTGGTTCAGCCCCTGGCAATACAGCGACAGCGTGGGCTGGCGCGTCTGTGGCGTCGCTCCGGGTGCGCCGAGCGCGAACCAGCGCGCGGCGGTGACGATGTCCTCGGCCTTCAGCCCGCAGAGGTTGGCAGCGACGGCCGGGCTCATGTCGCGCACCAGGTCGCGCAGCGCGGGGTAGCCGCTGGTGTGCGCGGCGATGTAATCGGGGTCGACGAGGTCTTCCCACACCATCACATGCAGCATGGCGTGGAATAGCGCGACGTCGGTACCCGGCAGCAGTTGCAGGTGCAGGTCGGCGAGCTCGGCGGTTTCGGTGCGACGCGGATCGACGACGACGATGCGCATCTCGGGCCGCGCCGCCTTGGCCTTCTCGATGCGGCGAAACGCAATGGGGTGCGACCACGCGGCGTTGCTGCCGGCGAAGAACAGGCAGGCGGCGTGGTCGATGTCCTCATACGCGCAGGGCGGGGCGTCGGCACCTAGCGTAGCCTTGTAGCCAGCCACCGCGCTGCTCATGCACACGCGCGAGTTGGTGTCGACGTTGTTGGTGCCGATCAGCCCCTTGGCCAGTTTGTTGAAGACGTAGTAGTCCTCGGTCAGCAGTTGGCCGGAGATATAGAAACCCACACTGTCGGGGCCGTGTTGGTGGATGAGCGCGGCGAAGCGCTGCGCGGCGTGGTCGAGCGCGATATCCCAGCTCACGGTCTGGCGCGCGACGCCGCGCGAGGTGCGCAACTCGGGCTGCAGCGCGCGCAGTTGCAGCAGCAATTCGGGCTTGGTGCTGAGGTGCAGCGCGCCGCCTTTGGTGCAGAGCTTGCCGAAATTGGCGGGATGCTCCCGGTCGCCGCGCACCCCGGTGATGTGCCCGCCTTCGCTTTCGATCAGCACGCCGCAGCCCACGCCGCAATACGGGCAGGTCGAGCGCGTGGTGCGCCAGGCGGCGCCGTTCGTACTGTTCGCACCCTCGGGCACGATGGCGATGGAGCGGGCGAGGAGGTCGACGGGCTTCATGGCGTGCGGCGCTGCAGGCATTCCGGCTCAGTCGGCGCAGGACGCGCCGGGGCAGTGGGCCGCGGCGATCTCGGCCAGCGGCGCGAGCAACTGGTCGCTGCGCAGCCAGACTTGGCCGTCTTCCACCTTCACCGCGAAGCTCGGGGTGCAGCCCTTGTCCGGCTCCCTGGCGTGGCCGTCTTCCAGGCGGATGGTCCAGTTATGCAGCGGGCAGGCCACGGCGTCGCCGAGCACGATGCCCTGGCTCAGCGGCCCGCCCTTATGCGGGCAGCGGTCGAGCAGAGCGTAGATGCGGTCCGCCTCGGCGCGAAACACGGCGATGTCGATGCCGTCCGGCCGGCGCACACGGCGCGCGCCCAGCGCGGGGATGTCGGCCACCGCGCACACGGCGGTCCAGATCACGTGGGGTGCGGGCGCGTTCATGCCGGCTCTCCCTGCGTGGCCTCGGTGGGCGGGATGGGTACGAGGGGAATGAACTGCCGCGTGTCCACTTGCGCCTTGTCGAACTCGACCCAGGGGTCGGGCTCGCCCTGCAGCGCGAACTGCAGCCGCTCCCACAGCGCCTTGCGGCCTTCGGCGTCGTCGAGGATGCGCCGTTTCACATAGTCCATGCCGACGCGCGCGACATAGTGCACGGTGCGCTCCAGATACCAGCCCTCCTCGCGGTAGAGCTGGATGAAGGCGCCGGTGTACTCCAGCACCTCCTCCTGGGTTTTGAGCTTGACCAGGAACTGCGCCACCTCGGTCTTGATGCCGCCGTTGCCCGCCACATACATCTCCCAGCCGGAATCGACGCCGATGATGCCGACGTCCTTGATGCCGGCTTCGGCGCAGTTGCGCGGGCAGCCGCTGACCGCGAACTTGACCTTGTGCGGCGCGTACATGCGCCAGGTGGCGCGCTCGAGCATCTTGCCCATGGTCGTGCTGTCCTGGGTGCCGAAGCGGCACCACTCGCTGCCCACGCAGGTCTTCACGGTGCGCAGCGCCTTGGCGTAGGCGTGGCCGCTGGGCATCGCGAGGTCGCGCCACACCGCCTGCAGGTCTTCCTTTTTCACGCCGAGCAGGTCGATGCGCTGTCCGCCGGTCACTTTCACCGTGGGGATGCGGTATTTGTCGACCACGTCGGCGATGCGGCGCAGTTCGGCCGCGCTGGTCTCGCCGCCCCACATGCGCGGCACCACGCTGTAGGTGCCGTCTTTCTGGATGTTGGCGTGGCTGCGTTCGTTGATGAAGCGGCTTTGCGGGTCGTCCTTGGCCTCGTGCGGCCAGGTCGAGATGAGGTAGTAATTCAGCGCCGGGCGGCAGCTCGAACAGCCGGCCGGGGTACGCCAACCAAGCCTGCTCATGACCTCGGGAATGCTCAGCAGGTGCTGCTCTCGGATGGCGTCGCGCACTTCCTGATGGCTGGCGTCAGTGCAGCCGCACATCGCCTTTTTCTTCGGCGCGGAGGAGAAATCGCCGCCGACGGTGAACATCAGAATCTGCTCGACCAGCCCGGTGCACGAGCCGCAGGAGGCGCTGGCCTTGGTGTGCTTGCGCACGTCTTCCAGCGTGAACAGGCCCTTGTCCTTGATCGCCTTGACGATGGTGCCTTTGCACACCCCGTTGCAGCCGCAGACCTCGTCGCTGTCGGCCATCAGCATGGCCTTGCTCTGGCCCTGGTGGCCGGCGTCGCCCAGCGCGCTTTCGCCGAACATCAGCTTGTCGCGGATGTCGCTGACCTTGCGGCCTTCGCGCAGCAGCTTGAAATACCACGCGCCGTCCACCGTGTCACCGTACAGGCAGGCGCCGACGAGCTGGTCGCCCTTGACCACCAGGCGCTTGTACACGCCGGAGAACGGGTCGGACAGCACGATGTCCTCGCAGCCCTCGCCGCCCATGAAGTTGCCGGCCGAGAACAGATCGATGCCGGTGACCTTGAGCTTGGTCGACACCTGCGAGCCGGTGTAGCGGCCGATACCGAATCGGGCGAGGTGATTGGCGGCGACCTTGGCTTGTTCGAACAGCGGCGCGACCAGGCCGTAGGCGATGCCGCGGTGCGCAGCGCATTCGCCCACCGCGTAGATGCGCGGATCGGTGACGGTCTGCAAGGTGTCGCTGACCACGATGCCGCGGTTGCAGTGAATGCCGGCGCTTTCCGCCAGCGCGGTGTTGGGGCGGATGCCTGCGGCCATCACCACCAGGTCGGCGGGAATCTCCGTGCCGTCCTTGAACTGCACGGCGCGCACGCGCCCCGCCTCATTGCCCAGCAGCGCCTGGGTCTGCGCGCCGATCAGAAACTTCAGCCCGCGATCTTCCAGCGACTTCTGCAGCAGCTTGCCCGCCACCTCGTCGAGCTGGCGCTCCATCAGCCAGGGCATGATGTGCACCACGGTGACGTCCATGCCGCGCAGCTTCAGGCCGTTGGCGGCTTCCAGCCCGAGCAGCCCGCCGCCAATGACCACCGCGTGCTTGTGGGTCTTCGCAGCCTCGATCATGGTTTCGGTGTCGGCAATGTCGCGGTAGGCGATCACGCCTTGCAACTCCTTGCCCGGCACCGGCAGGATGAAGGGCAGCGAACCGGTGGCCAGCAGCAGCCGGTCGTACGGCGCCTCGATGCCGTCAGCGGTGCGCACCACGCGTTTGACGCGGTCGATCTGCGTCACCGCCTTGCCCAGGTGCAGGGTGATGCCGTGCTCGGCATACCACTCCAGCGGGTTGAGGATGATCTGCTCGATGGTCTGCTCACCGGCCAGTACCGGCGAGAGCAGGATGCGGTTGTAGTTGGGGTGCGGCTCGGCGCCGAACACGGTGATGTCGTACAGCTCGGGGGCGAGCTTGAGCAGCTCTTCGAGCGTGCGCACCCCGGCCATGCCGTTGCCGACGAGAACGAGTCTGGGTTTGCTCATGGCAGTCGTCCTGCGGCGCTCACGCCGCCTTGGCGGGCGGATGCGCCTGCCGCTTGTAGAGAAAGTCCAGCACCTGCGCGCGCAGATGGGCGTAATGCGGGTCTTCGCTCAAGGCCAAGCGGTCGCGCGGCCGCGGCAGATAGACGTGCAGGATGTCGCCGATGGTCGCGGCCGGGCCGTTGGTCAGCATCACGATGCGGTCTGACAGCAGCACGGCCTCGTCCACGTCGTGGGTGACCATCACCACGGTGGCGCCACTTTGGGCGACGATGCCCTGCAGTTCGTCCTGCAGCTTGGCGCGGGTCAGCGCGTCGAGCGCGCCGAAGGGCTCGTCCATCAGCAGCACCTTGGGGCTCATCGCCAGCGCGCGGGCGATGCCGACGCGCTGCTTCATGCCGCCGGAGATTTCGTGGGGGTGTTTGTGAGCGGCGTGGGGCAGGCCCACCAGTTCCAGCGCAGCCTCGGTGCGCGCCTTGAGCTGCGCCTTGCTCTCGCTGCGGCCGAACACCCGCTCCACGCCGAGGTGGATGTTGCCGAAGCAGGTCAGCCACGGCAGCAGCGAGTGGTTCTGGAACACCACGGCGCGGTCGGGACCGGGTGCGGCGATCTCCCGCCCGTCGCACACCAGCACGCCCGACGACGGCAGGGTGAGGCCGGCGATGAGGTTGAGCAGGGTGCTCTTGCCGCAGCCCGAGTGGCCGATCAGGCTGATGAACTCGCCGCGGGCGATGTCGAGGTTGATGCCCTTGAGGGCGTGAAACGGGCCGCGGACGGTGTCGAACACCATCTCGACCTGCTCGATGCTGATGAAGCGTTCCATGTCGTTCTCCTTGCCGGCGTTCAGCGCGCTTCGTCGTACTGGAAGCGGCGCGCCAGCAGCATCAGCGCGCCTTCGAGCACCATGCCGGTGATGCCGATGACCAGAATCGCGATCAGGATGTGCGCGAGGTTGAGGTTGTTCCACTCGTTCCACAGCCAGAAGCCGACGCCGGTGCCGCCGGTGAGCATTTCGGCGGCGACGATGACCAGCCACGCCGTGCCCACCGACAGCCGAACCCCGGTCATCAGATACGGCATCACCGAGGGCAGCCAGACGCGGGTGAACACCGTCCAGCCGGGCAGATCGAGCACGCGGGCGACGTTGAGATAGTCCTGCGGAATGCGCTGCACGCCGATCGCGGTGTTGATCATCATCGGCCAGATCGAGCAGATGAAAATGGTCCAGATCGCCGCCGCCGGGGCATTGCTGAACACATACAGCCCGATCGGCAGCCAAGCCAGCGGCGACACGGGGCGCAGCAGGCTGATCACCGGCGCCAGCATGCGGTTGAGAAACTTCATCCGGCCGATGGCAAAACCCAGTGGGATACCCACCAACGCCGCCAGCCCGAAGCCGTAGGCCACGCGCTTGAGCGAGGCCAGCAGGTTCCAGCCGATGCCCACGTCGT
>JAJZAQ010000024.1 GCA_021799355.1 Pseudomonadota bacterium | reverse complement strand
GCCAGCCAATGCGCGCGCCGCTGCCGCGCACAGCGCCAGCCACCCGCCAGCGCGCGCAGCGCAAAGCCGAGCGCGACCAGCGCCGCGCCGCCGGCCAGCGCCACCGCGACGCGCAGCGGTCGCGGGTCGGTGACCACCAGCTGCGGCGGCTGCCAGGTCACTGCGGCGGGCAGCTCGCTGGCCGGGTCGAAATACGGCAGCCGCAGCGCCGGCGCGGTCAACCGCCCGCCGGCGGTCGGACGCAGGAACACCGCGACGTCCCACGCGCCGGCCTCGCCCTCAGCCTCGGCGGCGTGGACCTGCACCCCGGCCAGGCCAAAGTCCGCCGGCAACGCGTCGGCCCAGGGGTTGACCACGCGCAGCACCTGCCGCCGGTCCAGCCCCGGCGCGGCCAGCCGCAGCCGCCAGGCCACGGTCTGCCCCAGCGTCACCCGCGCCGGTGTGGCCAGCAGCCGCACCTCGGGCCGCCCGACCAAGCCGTCGGCCGGCCACCACGCCGGCAGCGCGCGGGCGGTGAAGTGCAGCGGCGGCGGGGCGTAGACCCGCAACTGGCCGAACGCGTGCGCGCGCACCAGACCAAAATCCACCGTCACCGCGCCGCTTTGCAGCGGCAGCACCTGCCAAGCGAACACCTGCACCAGTTGCGGCTGGCCATAGACGATTTCGCTGCGCGTGACCGCCGGCAACGGCTGCAGCAGCGCCTGCGCGCTGTGCGGCGTCGGCGTGTCCCACACCAGGTTGCCGCCGCCGATCGCTTGCAGTTCCAGCCGCAGCGGCTGCAGCGCATACGGCCGCGGCGGGGTGAATGCGGTGCGCCATTGCAGCGGTGTCTGCCCCGGCGGGGCGGGCAGCACGTCGACGGTCTGCGCCGGGCACTGCGCGCTGCCCGCCGTCACCGCGGGCAGCGCAAGCGCCCCGGCGCGCAGTGGGTACAGCGTGAGCTGGGCGCTTTGCTCGCGCCGGCCCTGCGCGTCGCTGCCGCTGGCGCCCTGCTGGTCGGTGAGCAACCAGTCGGGGGCGAAGTCGGCGGCGGTGAAACTCGGCAGTGGCGGCGCGTCGCGCGCAGAGAGCTCCCAACGCAGCGGCTGGCCGAGCACCGCCGGCTGCGGCTCGGCGCGGCATTGCAGAGCGGGCGCGGCGTGAGCTAACGGCGCCAGTGCCAGTGCCGCCAGCGCCAGCGCGGCAAGCCGCCATCGGCTCACCTCGGCGGCCTTGCTCACTGCTGCCGCCAGCGCCGCGATCCCGCCCCGCCTCATCGCCCGCCCTCCGCGCCCAGCGCCGCGGCGGCGCGGGTGTCGATGTCGGCGCGGCGTTGTTGCAGCTCGGCGCTGGCGTCGCGCAGCAGTTGCACCCGCTTGTCCATCCCGGCCCAGTCGAGCACCGGCACCTGCCATGCGGCCGCCGCGCCCGCGGCGCTCTCGGTGGCGCCTGCGGTGACGCGCCCGCCAGCCAGCGGCGCGGCTTGCTGCGGCGGCGCCGACGCGGTTTTCGGCGGCGGCTTGCGCATCTGCGATGGGGTGCTCGACGACTGCTGGCCGAAGCGCGAATGGTGGATCGGCGGGCCGCGCTTGGCGATGCCGACGAGGTAATCCGGCGGATGCTCGACCTCGTACTGCCGCCGGGCGAGATCGGCGTTGCGCTGCGCTGCCGGGTCGTGCGGACGGATGCGCAGCGCGGCGTCGAATGCCTGCGCCGCCTCCAGCGTGCCGCCGGGCAGGTGCATCGCCGCATCGCCGAGGTTGAACAGCGCGGCAAAGCGCTGCGCCGGGGTGTCGGCCAGCAGCAGCGCGGCGCG
Organism: Pseudomonadota bacterium; assembly: GCA_021799355.1. GTDB lineage: Bacteria > Pseudomonadota > Gammaproteobacteria > Burkholderiales > Burkholderiaceae_C > Thiomonas. Next base: position 39,452 of record JAJZAQ010000024.1, on the reverse strand, counting down.
GAACGCGTGTGCGGCGGTCTGGAATTCGCGCCGGCGGTAGGCGGCAGCGCCTTCGCCCAAGCGCGCCGCAAAGCCTGGCAGGCGGGCGTACAGCCGCTGCGCGGTGGCGAAGTCGCCGCGCTGCCAGGCGGCGTGAGCGGCGTGCTCGAGGGCGATCTGATCGCGGCTGAACGCGGGGGCCGGCGCGGTGGCATTCGGCGTGACGGGCTGCGCCCGCGCCGCGTGAGGCAGCGCGGTCAGCACCATCGCCAGCCCGAGCGCCGCGCCCGCCGCCGCGCGCCGCCACGGCCAGACTGAGGCCAGCAGCAGCGCCAGCGCCGGCAGCAAAAACCCTGCGCTCAGGTCGCGCCACGCAACCACGTGCTGCAGCGTCGCTCGAGATGTCGGCAGCCGGGCGATGCCGCGGGCATAGACCGCGTCCCACGCCGAAGCATCGGTCTGCCCGGAGGCCACCGCGTGCAGCGCCCCGCCGCTGGCGCGCGCCCATTGCGCAAGCCCCGCGCGCGTGTCGGCCGGCAGGTCGGGCAGCGCGAGCACGAACAGCGGCATGCGCGCGCGGCGCAACTCGCCGCCGGCCGCTTCGGGGTCGAAGTCCGCCGGCAGCCGCGCGCTGCCGCCGGCGAACAGCAGCAGCGCGCCGGGCTCGCCGCCAGCCTGCTGCGAAAGACGCTGCTGTGCCAGCGCGACGATTTGCGGCAGGGTTGCGCTGCCGGCAGCGTCGAACAGCGCCGGCCGCGCCTGCGCCGCACCCCACGCGAGCAGATGCGCGTCGACCGTCGGCGGCAGCAGTTGCGCCGCCTGCAGCGCCCCGGCAGGCGTCGCGCCGTATGCGAACAGCCCGATACGCTCGCCGTGCAGTTGCGGCGTGAGCGCGCGCAGAAACAGCCGCTGCTGCTCCAGCGGCGAAATCGGCGCGCCATCGTCCTGCGCCTGCCCCGCGCCGGCGTCGAGCAGCGCCATTACCGCGACGCGATGCAGCCCGCTAGCGCTGCCACTTTCGGCCAGCGGCTGGCGCGGCCCGGCCGCGGCGGCGGCGAGCAGGCTCCAAATGAGCACGTCGCGGGCGAACGCGCCCCAGCCGGCGCGCGCGGCCGGCAGCCGCACGGCAAACGGCAGCAGCTCGGCGTCGGCATAGGTAAGCGCCAGCGCACGCAGCCGCCGCGCCCGCCACGCGCGCAGCGCGGCCAGCAGCAACGGCACCGCGAGCAGCGCCCAGCCCCACGGCCGGACCCAGAACCAGGGCGGGGTGAACAGCGCGTCCAAAGCGTTCATCGCCCGCGCTCCTGCGCTGCGCTGGCTTGCGCCGCGGCCGCCTCGGCTGGGTTGGGCACCGGGCGCAACCGCCGCCACCCGCCAGCGGCGTCGACCACCGCAGCGAGCAGCCACAGCGCCACACCGGCGAGCAGCGGCCAGATCAGCAGCGCCTGGGTCGCGCGCTGCGTGGGTGGCGGGTGCAGCCGCGGGTTGAGCGCGCCGATGTCGCGGATCGCCGCCTGCTGCGCGCCGGGCCGCGGCGCGAAGTAGAAACGGCCGCCGGTCGCCTGCGCGATCAGCCGCAGATCGGGCTGCGGGCCGGGGTACGCCGGCACGGTGTACGGCTGGCCGGGGTCGGGCGCGCTGCCGACCTCGACGGTGTAAATGCGCACCCCTTCGTGCCGCGCCAGCGCCACCGCGTCGGCCGGGCTGATGCGGCCGACGTTGCTCGCCCCGCCGTCGGTGTAGAGGATGATGATCGGCCGCAGGTTCAGCCGGGTGTGCACCTGCCGCAGCGCCAGGGCGATCGCGTCGCCCAGCGCGGTGTCCTGCCCGAGCTGGCCGACGGCGAGCAGTTGCGCCGCCTGCCCGGCGGCGCGGGTGTCGAACGTCGGCGGCAATAGGGTCGCGGCATGGCTGCCGAAGGCGATCAGCGCAAAGCGGTCGCCAGCGCGCGCGGCGGCGAAATCGGCAAACACCTTTTGCGCCACCGCCAGCCGGCTCGCGGGCTGACCGTTCCAGCGCACGTCGTGCAGGCTCATGGTCAGCGACGTGTCGAGCAGCACGACGATGTCGCGCCCCTGCGCCGCCGGCTGCACCCAGGCGCCCAGCCGCTGCGGCTGCGCCAGCGCGACGACGAACGCCGCCAGCGCCAGCGCGCGCAGCAGCGGAGACGCCAGCGGCATGCGCGCGCGCACCGGTGCCTGCAGCAGGCCGTGCAGATCGGGGTGGCGAAGATGCGGCAGTGCGGCGTCTGCCGCGCTTGCCGCACCGCGCCGCGCCGCCCACAGCGGTAGCAGCGCCAGCGGCAACAGCGCCAGCGCCCACGGCCAATGCCAGCGCAGCTCGGCCCAGAATGCGGTCAGCGCCGCCAGCGCGTTCATCGCGCGACCTCCGTTGCGCGCCGCACGGGGGCGGTGCCGGCGCGCTCGTCGTCCGGCCAACAGGCCCGTTGCAACGCCAACACGAGCGCATGCTGCGCGGAGCGCTGCCCGCGCCAGGCGCGCGCCGCCGCGCGGCGAGCGGCCTGCTCGATTTCACGCGCCACGCGCGCGGTCTGCGGCGCGACTTGGGCATCGTCGGGCGCATAACGCAGCGTGTCGAGCAACGCGCGCAGCGGCGGCGGCCACTGCGCCTCGGGCAACACCGCACGGAGGTTGGCGGCCAGCAGCAGCGCCGCGGCGCGCGGATCGGCTTCGGCTTTGCGTGCGGCGTCGGCGGCGGCTGCGGCCAGTCGCCGCCAAGGCCGCGACTGCCGCCACGCCCACGCCGCCAGAAGCGCCAACGCCACCGCCGCAGCCAGCGCCAGCCACGGGGCTGGCTGGCTCCACCAGGGTGCCGGCGGCAGCGCCGGCGGGGCGGGCGGCGGCAGGATGTCAGCGAGCAACGCGGCGCGGTCCATGCGCTCTCCCTAGCGCGCCAGGCCGCGCAGTGCGGCCAGCAGCGCCGCGTCGCCGTCGTCGCCGCGCGTTGGCACCACCGCCAGTCCGCGCGCGCGCCAGCGCGCCAGCCGCGCCGCGCGTTCGGCCTGCGCCGTCGAAGCGAACGCCGCGCGCGCCGCCGGCGGCAGCACCCCGCTTTGCCGCGCCGCCAGGTCGTCGAACGGCACCTGCGCCGGCAGCGCCGCCGGCAGCGCGGCTTCGGCGGCGTCTTGCACCCACAGCAACGCGACCGCGGCCCTCTGCGCCAGCGCCCACAGCGCGCCATCGACCGCCGGCGCGTCAAAACCCGCGGCGTCGCTGGCCAGCAGCACCCTGCTGCCGGCGGGCAGCACGCGCGCGGCGCGCTGCAGCGCGGCGGCAAGCATCTCCGCGTCCTCATCTGGTCTGGGCGCATCAGCCTCTGCCCGCACGGTCTGGTGCTGCAGCACAGCCGCCAGCCGGCGCAGCGCCGGCAGACCGCGGCCCAGCGCCTGCGTCGCCCCGCCCTCCCCCTCGGCGCTGCCGCGCCACAGCGTCAGGCTCAGTTCCCCGGCGGCGCCTTCGGCGGCCAGCAGCTGCATCGCCGCAGCCAGCAGCGCCGCGCGCGCGGCCTGCTCGGCCTTGGTGCGGCCGCGGGTGCCAAACGCCATGCCCGGGCGCAAATCGAGCCAGAGGTGCAGCGCCGGCGCGTGTTCCTCGCGGTAACGCTTGACGTAGGGACGCCCGGTGCGGGCGAGCAGCCGCCAGTGCAAATCGCGCAGGTCGTCGCCTGGCGCGTAGGCGCGGCTTTCGGCGTAGTCCAGGCCGCGGCTCAGCCACACCGCGGGCTGGTCGCCGGCGCTGCGCAGCGCCACCGGCTGCGTGCCGGCAGTCACGCGCTGGCCGCGCGCCAGCGCGATCAGCGCCGCGGCGTCGCCAGCCGGCAGCAGCGCGCGCGTGCTCGGGGCCGCGTGCGGCAACGCCAACGCCTCGACCCAGGCCATGCCGCTTACGGCCAGACGGTGTGTGCCAGCAGCGCGGCGATCACCGCGTCGGCGTCGACCCCGCGCAGCCCGGCGTCCAGGCTGAGCACCAGGCGGTGGCGCAGCACGTCCGGAGCCAGCGCGATCAGGTCGTCCGGGCGCACGTGGTCGCGGCCGCGCAGATACGCCAGCGCGCGCGCGGCGTGCGCCAGCGCCAGCACCGCGCGCGGCGACGCGCCGGCAGCGACCGTGCCGGCCAGCTCGCCCACGCGCGCGCCCGGGTCGCGGGTGGCGCGCACCAGGTCGACGACGGCACGCTGCAGCGGCTCGGCGATGAATACCTGCAGCACTTCCTGCCGCGCGGCCAGCACCGAGGGCACGTCCAGCACCGCCTGAGTGTCGCCGCCAGCCAGCGGCCGCGCCGGGTCGCTGGCGTGCAGATGCATTTGCAGCACCCGCAGCTCCTCGTCGGCCGATGGGTAGCTCAGCCGCACGTGCAGCAAAAAGCGGTCGAGCTGCGCTTCGGGCAGCGGGTAGGTGCCGGCCTGCTCCAGCGGGTTTTGCGTCGCCAGCACGAAAAACAGCGGCGGCAGCGGGTAGGTCTGGCCGCCGACGGTGATCTGCCGCTCCTGCATCGCTTCGAGCAGCGCCGACTGCACTTTGGCCGGTGCGCGGTTGATTTCGTCGGCGAGCACGATGTCGTGAAACAGCGGCCCGGGGACGAAGCGCACGCTGCCGTCGGCCGGGTTGAACACCTCGCTGCCGGTGAGGTCGCCGGGCAGCAGGTCGGGGGTGAACTGCACGCGCTGAAAGCTCGCGCTGACGCGCCGCGCCAGCGCCTTGACCGCAGTGGTCTTGGCCAGACCCGGCAGGCCCTCGATCAGCAGGTGACCGGCGGTCAGCAGCCCGACGACCAGGCGGTCGAGCAGATCGGGCTGGCCGACGATGTCGGCGCTCAGGCGGCGACGCAACGCCGTGATGTCGGTTTGGTGGGCGAACGTCATGATGGGCGGCGCCCGCCGCGGCTGGGCAGTTTGGCAGGGGAATTTTGATGTATTCGCATACTCCGATGGTATGGGCAGCCGCCGCCGCGCCCCAGCGGGCGAACCCGCATAATCTGCGCTCATCTGCCCTGAAGCCTTTCACCTGTCGCCCGCCATGCCCACTCCGCCCGAAGACGACCCGAGCCTGATCGCCTATCCGACCGACTTTCCCATCAAAATCATGGGCGCGAACGTCGAAGGTTTCGCCGACGCCATCGCCGCCGTGGTGCTGCAGCACGCCCCCGATTTCGACCCTGCCGCGATGGAATTGCGGGTGTCGAGCGGGCGCAACTACCTGAGCTGCACATGCACCATCCGCGCGACCAGCCGCGCGCAGCTCGACGCGCTGTACCTGGCGCTGACGGCGCATCCGATGGTCAAAGTGGTGCTGTGACCGGGCAGCGGCACGGTACCGCGCTTCACTGATCAGATATCCAGAGGAGAGCGCTTTTGCTGCAGGAATTTGCCGTTTTGCCGGCAAGCGGCCGTGCTTCCCCCTGCCAGCGCGCGCTGTTTTACATATCAGTCTGCTGCGATAAACTTTGTAAAGTCACGATTCTCGATCTTTGCTGCCGCATCGGGTTTCGGCTGGAATGATTGTCCCCCTGGCGGGGGACACCCCGCGTGAACAGGCCCTGGTTCCAAGACGTCCCGACCGCATGACCCCACCGACCCGACAGGCTGTGACCGATCCCTGGTGCCAGGACATTGCACGGTGGGCCGAGCATCTGCCGCTGATGGTGGCCTGCTTCGATGCCAAAGACGTTTTGCTGTACTGCAATACGGCCTACGCCAACTGGCTGCGGCGGCCTGCAGGCGAGCTCGCCGGCAGCCGGCTGCGCGACTTCATCCCCGCGGCCACGCTCAAAGCCGTCGCGCCGCAGCTCGACAAAGTGCACCGCGGCGAGATCGTGCAGTACGAGCGCCAGGAGCACGAGGGCAACAACGCCGGCCGCTGGCTGCAGGTGCGGCTGGTGCCGTTTCACCGCGGTGAAGGCCCGGCCGCCGGCGGCTATTCCTGCTTCATGCTCGACACCACGCGACAGCACGCCAGCGACACCCCGCTGGATCTGCTGCGCACCAGCCCCGGCGTCACCATGTGGGAGCTGGACCTGCTCACCGGCCAGCTCCACGCCGAGCAGAACTGGCTCGACCCGGCGCACCGCTACACGCCGAAAACCTTTTCCATCGCCGAGTGGATGGGGCATGTGGTGCCAGCCGACCTGCCCGCGCTCGAACAGGCGATCGCGCGCATCAGCGCTCCCGAAGGCTTTGCGCAAACGGTGGAGACACGCTTCGTCCGCACCGACGGCAGCATGATCACCACCATGAACCACGGCGTGGTACGCGAGCGCGGCGAGGACGGCGTGGCCACCCGCGTGTTCGGCCTGACCTGGGACATCAGCGAGCTGCGGCAGACGCAGTCGCGGCTGGCGCGCAGCGAAAGTCGGTTCCGCATGCTCGCCGAGTTGTCCAACGAGTGGTTCTGGGAATCCGACGTCAACGACATCCTCACCTATATTTCGCGCAGCTCGCGGCGCAAGGAGGAGTCGCCGCTGGCGCAGCTGAACCTGTTGGGACAAAACCTCAACGCGCTCTACCCCGGCCAGGAGTTCTCGCCCGAAGGTGCGCAGCTGCGCTATCTGATGGAAGAACGGCAGGACGTGCACGATCTGGTCGTGCCGTTCCGTCTCGGCCCGGACCAGGCACTGATGTGGTGGCGCATCGACGCCGCGCCGATCATCGACCACCTCGGCTTGTACCAGGGCTACCGCGGCGTGGTGCGCGACGTGACCCGGGCGCACCAGGACGAGGAAAGGCTGGAACTCGCCGCCTACCGCGACGCGCTCACTGGCCTGGCCAACCGCACGCTGTTCCAGAAACACCTCGAAGACGCCATCGCCGTCGCCCCGCCGGGCCAGGGGTTTGCCGTCCTGTTCATCGACCTGGACCGCTTCAAGCTGATCAACGACGCGCTGGGGCACGGCGTGGGCGACCGCGTGCTCATCGAGACCGCGCAGCGCCTGGTGCAGCTCGCCCGGCCGAACAACACGGCGGCGCGTTTCGGCGGCGACGAATTCCTGCTGCTCGCGCGCGACGCGCACGACCTGACGCAGGCCATGCGGCTGGCGGCGCAGATCCAGGACAAACTCAGCGAGCCGATGCAGTACGCCGACCGCACGGTGCAGTTCAGCACCAGCATCGGCGTGGCGGTGTACCCGCAGCATGGCCGCACCAGCGCCGAGCTGCTCGGCCGCGCCGACGCCGCGATGCACGAGTCCAAAGTGCTCGGCCGCAACCGCGTCGAGGCGTTTTCCGCCGCGCTGCAGTCGCGCATCGAGCGCCGTTCGCAGCTCGAAGAGGAACTGCGCGCGGCGATCGCCAACCGCCGCTTCGACGTGCATTTCCAGCCGGTGTGGGCGCGCAAGCAAAACCTGCTGCTGCTGGACGAAACCGCCTGCATCGAGACGCTGCGCAGCCATTACGACATCGTCGGCGTCGAGGCGCTGGCGCGCTGGACGCGCGGTAACGGCGAGCGCGTGCCGCCCGATGAATTCATCGCCATCCTCGCCGACTGCGGCCTGCTCGACGCCTTCGGCCCGGTGATGCTGTCGATCGCGCTGGAAAACTTCGCCCGGCTGCGGCGGGAACAGGGTTTCGACGGCACGCTGGCGTACAACGTGTCACCGCGCCAGCTGCACGTCAACGCCTGTGTGCCGTGCGTGTACGACGTCACCGAACAGTACGGCGTGCCGCGCGACAAGGTGATCCTCGAACTCACCGAAAACGTCGAAATCGAGCACAACCCCGACCTCATCGCCGTGCTCGACGGTTTTCGCGCCATGGGCGTGCAGCTGTCGCTCGACGATTTCGGCGTGGGCTACTCCAACCTCGGCTACCTCACCCGGCTGCCGGTGACGCAGATCAAGATCGACCGGGCCATCGCCTCCGGGGTGAGCACCGACCGCTTCAAGGCGGCGATCGCCCGCGCCACCCTGACCATGGCGAAGACGCTGGGGATCGAAGTCGTCGCCGAAGGCGTGGAAACCGCCGCCGACCTGCTGTGGATGGAACGCGCCGGCTGCCCGATGATCCAGGGCTGGGTGTTCGCCCGCGCGCTCAACGTGCAGCAAATGCTCAATCTGCTGCGCGAACTGCGTGCATCGCGGGACACGCCGCGCTGACCGCCCCGCCGGCAGGGCCGGCGCGTTTCACTGCGGCGGACGCAGCTCGCGGCGCAGAATCTTGCCCACCGGCGTCTTGGGTAGCTCGGTGCGGAATTCGATGTATTTCGGCCGCTTGTAGCCGGTGAGCTGCTCGTGCAGGAAATCGCGCAGCTGCGCCTCGGTGAGCGCCGGATCCTTTTTCACCACGAACAGCTTGACCGCCTCGCCCGATGCCGCGTCGGGCACGCCCACCGCCGCGGCTTCGAGCACGCCGGGGTGCATCACCGCCACGCCCTCGACCTCGTTGGGGTAGACGTTGAACCCGGACACCAGAATCATGTCCTTCTTGCGGTCGACGATGGTGACGTAGCCGCGGTCGTCGATCACGCCGATGTCGCCGGTGCGCAAAAAGCCGTCGGCGGTGAACGCCTTGGCGGTTTCGTCCGGCCGGTTCCAGTAGCCGCGCATGACCTGCGGGCCGCGCAGCGCGATTTCGCCGGGCTGGCCCGGCGGCACGTCGTTGCCGGCGTCGTCGACCAACTTGAGCTCGGTCGACGGCAGCGGCATGCCGATGGTGCCGGTGTAGCGGTCGGTGTCGGTGGGATTGCAGATCGCCGACGGCGATGTCTCCGACAGCCCGTAGCCCTCGCAGATCGGGCAGCCGGTGCGCTGCAGCCAGCGCTGCGCCACGGCCTCCTGCACCGCCATGCCGCCGCCGACGCACAGCTTGAGCGTACGCCAGTTCACGCGGTCGAAATCGGGGTGGTTGAGCAGGCCGTTGAACAGCGTGTTGACCGCGGGAAACGAATGCAGCTCGTATTTCGCCAGTTCCTTGAGCGTGGCCTGCAGGTCGCGCGGGTTGGGAATGAGGATCATCATCCCGCCCTCGTATGCGCTGAGCATCATGATCACGGTGAAGGCGAAAATGTGGTAGAGCGGCAACGCGCAGATGGTGTTGAGCTGCGTGCCTTCGGGCAGTTGCTTGAGCGCCGGTGCATACCATGCCGCGGACTGCACGATGTTGGCGACGATGTTGCGGTGGGTGAGCGTGGCGCCCTTGGCCACCCCGGTGGTGCCGCCGGTGTACTGCAGCAGCGCGACGTCAGTGGCACCGATCCGCGGTGCGGTGAACGTCAGCCCGGCGCCCGCGCGCACGGCATGGCTCCAGCGCACGTGGCCGGGCAGAGACCAGCGCGGCACCAGCCGCTTTTTGTGCCGCACCACATAGTTGACGATGGCCCCCAGCGGAAACCCCAGGGTCTCCCCCATGCTGGCCACGACCACATGCCGCACCGCCGTGTGCCCGATGACCTGCTGCAGGGTATGGGCGAAGTTTTCCAGGATGACGATGGCCACCGCGCCGCTGTCCTTGAGCTGGTGTTCGAGCTCACGCGGGGTGTACAGCGGGTTGACGTTGACCACCACCAGCCCGGCGCGCAACACGGCCGCCACCGCCACCGGGTATTGCGGCACGTTGGGCATCATCAGCGCGACGCGGTCTCCCGGTTTGAGCCCCAGCGACTGCAGGTACGCCGCAAACGCCGTGCTCTGCTGTCCCCACTGCGCGTAGCTGGTGCGGTGCCCCATGAAGGCAAACGCGGGACGCGCGGCAAACGCCGTGAAACTGCGTTCGAGCAAGGCGCCGGTGTTGGCAAAAAGATCGGGGTCGATGTCCGCTGGCACGCCTGCGGGGTAATTCGCCAGCCAGATCCGCTGCATAGTCTGTCTCCTGCGGTGTCGTTGATCGTGCGCGCCGGAAAAAAGCACGGCCGTTCGATTTTCGGAACATAGCCGATTCGGCGCGTTTCGGCTAGGTCCCGCAGCAGCGCCGCGGTCGATCCGCCCGGCGCACGACCAGCGCGCCGTTCAAGCCGTCTGCTGACCGGCGCCGGCTGGCTCGGCGGCAGCGCCTCCTAGGCGGCTGCGCAGCGCGGCGATGCGCGCCATCGCCGCGTCTTTGCCGCTCACCCTGGGCTGGCCGCTTTGCATTTCGGCGATGAAGCGGCTGGGGGTGCGCCCGGCGGCGCCGCGCCCCTGCTTGCGTTTCTGGCACCAGCTCAGCACCAGGGTCTGCCGCGCCCGCGTCACGCCCACGTACATCAGCCGGCGCTCCTCCTGCAGCGCGCTGTCGGTCAGCGGCCGGTCTTCGGTGAAAAACGGCAGCAGCCCTTCCTCGCAGCCGGCGAGAATGACGTGCGGCCACTCCAGCCCCTTGGCGGCGTGCAGGGTGCACAGCGTGACGGCGTCGCGCTGCTCGCCGCGCTCCTGCAACTGGGTGATGAGCGAAACGGTCTGCGCGATCTGCGTCAGGCCGACCTGATCCTCTTCGGCCTTGCGCTCGATCCAGCCGCAGAAGTCGTCGACGTTCTTCCAGCGCTGCTCGGCCTCGCGGGAATTGTCGGCCTGTTCCTCGATCCAGGCGCGGTAGCCGATGGTGTCGAGCATCTCGCGCAGCAGTTCGCCCGCCGGCGCGGTGCGCGCGCGCCACTCGATGTCGTGCAGCAGACGGCCGAACTCGCGCAGGTGATCGGCGGCGCGCGCGCCCACCGCGGCGGGCAGCGCGTCGCGGAACAGCGCCTCGAACAGCGACACCTTCCACTGCCCGGCGAAAGTGCTCAGCGCCGCCAAGGTCTGCGGCCCGATGCCGCGGCGTGGCGTGGTCACGGCGCGCAGAAACGCCGGGTCGTCGTCGGCGTTGGCCAGCAGCCGCAGGTAGGCGCAGACGTCCTTGATTTCGGCGCGGTCGAAAAAGCTCTGCCCGCCGCTGACCACGTATGGAATGTTGGCGCGGCGCAGCGCCTGCTCCAGCGGCCGCGACTGGTGGTTGGCGCGGTAGAGCACGGCGATGTGCGCCAGCTCGGCACCGCGGCCGCTGCGCAGCGCCTGGATGCGCGCAGCCACCATCTGCGCCTCCTCGTCCTCGTTCTGCGCCGCGCGCACTTCCACCGCCTCGCCCTCGCCGTGCTCGCTCCACAGGCTCTTGGGGTAGAGCTTGGGGTTGCTCTGGATGATGGCGTTGGCCGCGCGCAGGATGGCGTTGGTCGAGCGGTAGTTCTGCTCCAGCTTGATGACTTCGAGCTGCGGCCAGTCGGTCTGCAGCCGTTTGAGGTTGTCCAGCGTGGCGCCGCGCCAGCCGTAGATGCTCTGGTCGTCGTCGCCCACCGCGGTGAACCGGCCCTTGTCGCCCACCAGCAGCCGCAGCAGGTCGTACTGCGCGGCGTTGGTGTCCTGGTATTCGTCCACCAGCAGGTAACGCAGCTTGTCCTGCCAGTGCGCGCGCACGTCGGCGTGCTGCTGCAGCAGGGTGACGGGCAGCCAGATCAGGTCGTCGAAATCGACCGCCTGATACGCCTGCAGCATGTCGGCGTAGCGCGCGTACACCCTGGCGGCGACGCGCTCGTCGTCGTTCTGCGCCGCGCGCGCTGCCTGCTCGGGGGTGAGCATGGCGTTTTTCCACAGGCTGATGCTCCACTGCCAGCGGCGGGCGGTGGCGTTGTCGGTGGTGGCCCCGGCATCGCGCAGCAAGCCGGTGACGTCGTCGGCAGCGAGGATGGAAAACTGCGGCTTGAGCCCCAGCGCCTGCCCGCTTTCGCGCAGGATGCGCACCCCCAGGGCGTGAAAGGTAGAAATGGCCAGCTTGCCGGCCACGCCGCGCTTGTCCACCAGTTGCGCCGCGCGCTCGCGCATTTCGGCCGCGGCCTTGTTGGTGAAGGTGATGGCGGCGATCTGCTCGGGCTCCAGCCCCGCGCGCAGCAGCCGGGCGATTTTGTGCGTAATCACCCGCGTCTTGCCACTGCCCGCCCCGGCGATGACGAGGCAGGGCCCGGACAGGTGGGCGACGGCGCGTTCCTGGGCGGCGTTGAGCATGAGGCTGGCTGAGGCAAAGGAATGCAGTCTAACCGCTACGTCCTCTCCATACAGACCCCGCCACGGCGTGAAGCAACCGCTAGCGCAACGCCCCACGCATGAGGACTTTTCAGGCTTGGCGGGACGGCGGTTCCTCCCCGGGCAGCACGGCGTGCTCGGCACGGGCTTGCTGCACCCATGCGGCCACAGCCGGGTGCGCGGCCACCTCCCGCACGTAGCTCCAGGCCCAGTCCGGCAACGCCGGCCGGTAGGTGAGAAAGCGCATGCACACCGGGGCGTAAAAGGCGTCCGCCAGACTGAAGGCGCCGAACAGCCAAGGCCCGCCGCTGGAGTGCAGCGCATCGCTCCACATGCTGAGGATCTGGTCGATGTCGTGCCGCACCGCCGGGGTCATGCCCTGGCCCGGCCATTCGGCCCGGATGTTCATGCTCATGTGCTCGCGCAGCGCGCCAAATCCGCTGTGCATGCTGGCGCACAGGCTGCGGGCCCGGGCGCGGGCGGCGCTGTCGCGCGGCCATAGGGCATGCTGCGGAAAGCGCTCGGCAAGGTATTCGCAGATGGCCAGCGAGTCCCACACCCGCAGCGCGCCGTCTTCCAGAATGGGCACACGCGCCAGCGGCGACAACGGCGCCACCTCCGTGGCGAACGCTGGGGTGTCCAGCAGGTGCAGACGTTCCTCGAACGGGATGCCGAAGGCCGTCATCGCCACCCAGGGGCGCATGGACCAGGAGGAATAGTTTTTGTTGCCGATGTGGAGAATGAACATGATCGCAGCATCGCAGAGGGGAGGTGGGGACGGGGTGTGGAACCGAGGACATTCTCCCGCCGCCATGTGCCGTATCCAAACGGCTTTTTCGCATGGCCGCCATGCAGGCAGCGCATGCTGAGCTGCCGGGTTCAGCGCCCTGCCGTGGCGCGCAAGGCGTCGTATTCGGATTCCTGCCGGCGCGGATCGAGGTAAGACGGGGCGATGGCTTCGAGCGACTCGGGGTGCGCCACGCCCAGCGCGGGGACGAAGCCGGGCAGCGCACCGCTGCACACGCTGTCGACCTTCATCGAGTCGAGGTTGTCGCGGCTCATCAGCGGCTCACCGGGGACGAGTTCGAGCAGCCGGGCCTGCAGCCGGCCGAGCGCGTCGGGCAGCGGCAGCACGATGCGGCCGCAGCCCTCACCGACGCGCGCCCACTGTCCGGCCAGGCGCACCAGCTCGGCCAGGGTGTAGACCTTCGGACCGCAGAGCTCGTAAGTCTGGCCGATGGTGTCACGCGCATGCGGGCCGGTCAGGCTGTTGACGAAGGCGCTGACCACGTCGCCGACGTAAACCGGGGCGAAACGGGTGTTGGCCCCGGCCAGCGGCACCAGCGGAAACAGCCGCTGCAACCGGGCGAAGGTGTTGAGGAAACTGTCTCCGGGGCCGAACACCACGGACGGGCGGAAAATGGTCAGGTCGATGCCGGACTGCGCGCGCAGCGCCGCCTCGCCGTCGCCCTTGGAGCGCAGGTACATCGACGGGCCTTTGGGGTCGGCGCCCAGGGCGCTCATGTGCACCACCCGGCGCACACCGTGGCGGGCGCAGGCGGCGGCGATACGGCGCGGCAGCTCGACGTGCGCACGGGCGAAATCGGCGCCGTAGGGCTGACCGCGACGGCCGTGCAGGATGCCCACGAGGTTGACCACGGCGTCGCGCCCGGCCACCAGTCTGTCGAGCCTGGCGTCGTCGTGCACGTCGGTTTCGACCACATCGACCAGCGGCAGCTGCACCAGATGGCGCGCACGCTGGCGGCGGCGGGTGGGCACGGTGACGAAGTGGTTGCCCAGCGACAGGGCGTTGACCAGGCGGCTGCCGATGAAGCCGCTGCCGCCGATGACCAGGATGTTCTGTTGCTGCATAGACGCTTCCGCAAAATCCACGACAGCCGCAAGTGTGCCAGAACCTCAGCCGGCCTGGCTGTGCGGCGTCAAACGCCGCGGCAGCCGGCTCGCGCCCGCCCGGCGGCAGGGCGGCTCATACCGTATCAATGCTGGTTGCTCGCCAGCATGGCATCGGGCACGCCGATGTCGCCCAGCCGCGCCTTGAGCGACTGCGGTTTGCCGCTCAGGATGGCGGCGTACACCGTGGCGTTGGCCAGCACGCGTTTGACGTAGTCGCGGGTTTCGGCGATCGGGATGTTTTCGGCGAACACCGCGCCGGGCAACAGCGGCTGCTGCGGCAGCCCCATGCTGCGCCAGCGCAGCGGCCGCCCGGGGCCGGCGTTGTAGCCGGCGGCGGCCAGCGCCTCGGAGCCGCCGAACTGCTGCAGCAACCCGCCCAGATAGGCGCTGCCGAGCTGCACGTTGACGCCGACGTCGGTGATCTGGTCGTGGGTGTAGTCGGTCAGGCCGATTTTGCGCGCCACCAGCCGTGCCGTGGCCGGCATGAGCTGCATCAGCCCGGAGGCGCCGACCCACGACTTGATGTTGGCGATGAACCGCGACTCCTGGCGGATCAGGCCGTACAGAAAGGCCTCGCTCACGCCTTCGGTGCGCGCCGCCCTGGCGATGGCGTCGCGGTAGGGCATGGCGTACCGCTGCGCGATGTCCACACCGCCCTTGACCCGCTCGCTGGTGTTGATGCAGCGGTCCCACAGCTGCTGCTGGCAGGCGAGCTCGGCGGCAGCCTGCATCTGCGCGTTGTCCAGGCCGCGCAGCGAGAAATTCCACTCGCGCACCGCCTCGTTGCGCAGATCGATGGAGAACAGCGCCAGCGCGCGCTGCATCCCCGGGCGCGCGGCCTGCTGCGCCACGGCGGCCGCGGGGGCCGGCGGCAGCGACGGCGGCAGGCTGATTTTCATGCCCAGCGCGTCGGTGGCGAGCTGACCGTAGAAGTCCCAGGGATTGGCGATTTCGGCGAACAGGGCGCGGGCTTCGATGGGGTGGCCGAGTTTTTCCAGCGCGCGTGCGTGCCAGTAGGACCAGGCCGCATCGCCGCTGCCCTGGTCGATCAGGCTGCGGGTGGCGCTGCGCACCATCTCCCAGTCCTGCGCGCGCAGCGCCGCGCGCACCTGCCACTCACGTACCACCGGCGCCGGGGAATACGTGGCGTCGGCCTGCTGCATGCGGGAGAACCAGCGCACGGCGTCGGGCTGCAGGTTCAGCGCCGCGGCCAGGCCGATGCGCCCCCAGAGCTGCGCGCGGTCGCGCGCCGGCAAGGCGGAAAAATCGTCCTGCAGCAGCCGTGCCGCCTGCGCCGGGTCCTGCCGTGCCATGCTCAGCAGCGCGAGCACGACGTACTGCCGCCGCTGGCCATCGGCAATGGCCGCTGCCGCGCCGCGGCGCACGGTATCGAGCAGAAAGCGCACCGGCTCGGCGTCGGTCTGCTCCAGGATGCGCCAACTGCCCGGCGGCAGGAACGGCGCGAGCAGGTCGCGCCCCTGTCTGGCGCGGCCGTCGGCGTAAAACCGGCGCAGGCGCAGCCACAGCATGTCGCGCGGCATGGCGCCGTCCTGCAGCAGCGCGGTGGCGGCGCTGTTGCAGCCGGCGCCGCCGTACCGCTGCTCCATCCACAGGGCGAATACCTGCGCGGTGACGTCGGCATGCTGCGTGACATACTGGCTTTGCAGGTCGTAGCACTGCACCTGCGGGTCGTCGCGCATGAGGAAACCGGCGTAAACGCGGTCGAAATCGGCCCAGTCCTGGCGTTTGCCCAGTTCGAGCAGCCAATCGTTGCGCAGCCGGTCGAGCACGTAGGTGTGCGGATAGGCGGCGGCAAAGGCGTCGAAATCCTGCTGCGTCGCGCGCGACAGCGTCGGTTTGATCGCCCAGTACGCCAGCCACGGTTCGAGCAGGCTGCCCTTGAACTGCGCCAGCGCGTCGAGCGCCGGCTGCGGATCGCCGCGCTGCGCGGCTTGCTGCGCCTGCACGATGCGCTGCGCCTGCGCCGGGGGAATCTGCGGTGGAATCTGCTGCATCACCGCTGCCACCGCCTGCGGCGCGCTGCCCGTGGCGGCGGCGGACTGCGCCTGCGCGGCGTGCGCCGCCGCGGCCAGCGTCACGGCCGACACCAGGCGGACGACGCGGCGCACAATATGCCAGGACCGTTTCGTGCTCATAGGACGTCAGCTTACCGTGAACCCGCCGATTTATGACCCATTGTCCCCCGATTTGCAACAGAATTTACGCGCCGATTTGCGTCGCGAGCTGATCGCGCGGCGGCAGGCGCTGCCCGATCTGGCGCAACGCCAGGCGCAGCTGGCCGCGCGCCTGCGTCAGGTGCTCGACGCGCTGGAGCCGCAGACCCTGGGCGCGTACTGCGCCACGCGCGGCGAGTTCGACCCGCTGCCCACGCTGAGCGAGTGGGCCGCCAGCCACCCCGAGTGCGTGCTGGCGCTGCCGCGCGTGAGCGAGGCCGACAAGACCATGGAGTTCATCGTCTGGCAGCCCGGGCAGCCGTTGCGCCCGGGGGCCTACGGCATCGCCGAACCTAGCGGCACGCAGCGCATCGACCCCACCACCCTGCTGGTGCCCTGCGTGGGGTTCGCCGAAGTCGGCCTGCGGCTGGGCTACGGCGGCGGCTACTACGACCGTTATCTCGCCGGCCGCGAGGAGGTGTACACCGTCGGCCTGAGCTACGCCTGCTGCGAGTTGCACCAGCTCGACATGCAGCCGCACGACCAGCTCATGGATCTGGTGCTGACCGAGGACGGGCTGTACGGTCTGGACGCCCTGTCGCTGTCGCTGATCGATTGAATTGAGCGCCGTCGCCCACGGCCCGCTGCTGGCCCAGGCCGATGTCACCACGGACGCTAGCGGCCACCCGGCCAGCGCACGCTACGGCGACGTCTACGCCAGCCGTGCCGGCGCTCTGGGGCAGGCACGCGCGGTCTACCTGCGCGGCTGCGGGCTGCTCGACACCCCGCCGCGCTGGGCAGGTGCTGCGCAATTCACCGTGCTGGAAACCGGCTTCGGTCTGGGGGTGAACTTTCTCGCCACCTGGGCGGCGTGGCGCGCCGACGCGCAGCGCTGCGCGCAGTTGCACTACGTCGGCATCGAGCTGCACCCGGTGCGCGCAGACGATCTGCTGCGCTTTGCCCCGGCAGAGCTGGCGCCGCTGGCGACCGAGCTGGCGGCGCAATGGCCGCTGCCGGTGCGCGGCCTGCACCGCCTGACGTTCGACGGTGGACGGGTGCACCTCCTGCTGGCGCTGGGCGACGCTGCCGAGCTCGCCGCCAGACTGCATCTGGCCATCGACGCCCTCTACCTCGACGGCTTCGCCCCGGCGCGCAACCCCGCGCTGTGGACGCCCGAGCTGCTGCGCCTGCTGGCGCGGCACTGCAAACCCGGGGCACGCGCCGCCAGCTACACCGTGGCGCAAGGCGTGCGTCAGGCGCTGGCGCAGACCGGGTTCCGCGTCGAGCGCCTCCCTGGCTGGGGCGGCAAGCGCCAGCGGCTGCAGGCGCAATTCGAGCCAGTGTGGACGCGCACCCGTCAGCCCTTGCCCAGTCCCTGGCCTGCGCACCTGCCGCGGCAGGCGGTGATCGTCGGCGCCGGCATCAGCGGTGCCGCCTGCGCGCAGGCGCTGGCGCAGCGCGGCTGGACGGTCGACGTGCTCGACGCCGCGGCGCAGCCGGCCAGCGGCGGCTCGGCCATGCCGGCCGGGCTGGCGCATCTGCAGCTTTCGGCGGACGACAACCTGCTGTCGCGGCTGACCCGCGCCGGCATGGCCGCGCTGCGCCGCGCCGTGCCCGCCGGGCGCGACGATCTGGCGCGTTTCGCCCCGGCGCGACTCACCCCGGCGGACGATGCCGAGGCGCAGCGCATGCGCGACTGGCAGGCCCGGCTGCAACTGCCGCCGCAACTGGCCCGGCCGACGGCTACCGGCTGGTGCGTGGACAGCGCGGTCCTCGCCAACCAGGCGTTGTGCGCGCACTGGCTGCGCACCCCGGGCGTGCGGCTGCGGTGCGGCGTGCAGGTGGCGCGGCTGCGGCAGGACGGCGACGGCTGGGAACTCCTCGACGCCGCAGACCGGCCGCTGGCGCGCGCGCCGCTGGTCGTTCTCGCCAGCGCCCTGCAGACCCCGGAGCTGCTTGCCGCCAGCGGGCTGATCCCGGCAGCGCACTGGCTGCCGCTGCGCGCGCTGTACGGCCAGGCGCAGGTTCTGCCGGCGTGCGACTGGCCGGCGCTGCGCGACCTGCAGCACGCCTGGATGGGCCGCGGCTACGCGCTGCGCCTGCCCGCCGCCGCGGCACGCGCGCTGCAAGACGCCCACCCCGACGCCGGCGCCGACTGGCTGCTCGTCGGCGCCACGTTCGAAGCCGGGGGGCGCACGCTGAGCGCCGCCGAGGCCTGGGCGCACAACCGCGCGGCAGTGGCCGCGTTGACCAGCACCCCGCCGCTGCCGGGCCACGAGACCGCGCTGCGGCATTTCAGCGGCACCCGCGCGACCACCCCGGACCGGTTGCCGTACTGCGGCCTGCTCGCCGATGCGCGCCCGCTGCGCGACGACCCGCAGCGCTGGGCGGGCAAACAGCTGTACGAGCTGCCGCGGCTGCCCGGTCTGGCGGTGTGCACCGGCATGGGCTCGCGCGGCCTGACGCTGGCGCCCATCCTCGCCGAGTGCCTGGCGGCGCACATCGACGGCGCGCCGCTGCCGCTGGAAACCGACCTGGCCGATGCCATCGACCCGGCGCGCATCCCCCTGCGGCTGCTGCGCCGCGGGCTGCCGGGGTAATCCCGGCAGCCCCCCAATCATGCGGTCGCGCCTGACGCTGCGCGGCCTAAAGTGGGTGCATCGCTGGTGCCGCAGGAGACGCCGTGCTCGGTACGTTCATCACCCCGTCGCAGTATGACCGTCTGCTGCAGCGTGCGGCGCAGAGCGCTGCGCAGTGGCTGCAGTTCGACGCCGACGACATGCGCGCAGCGTACAACCGCCGCCCGTTCCTGGTCGCGCACCGTCTGCAGCAGCATCCGCTGTTCGACCTCGACCCGCTGTTCGCGCTGTGCCGCCGCCTGCCCGCACGAGCGGTCAGATTCCGTGTCGGCGACATCCCGCCCGATGCCGATTTCGACAGTTCCTACGCCAGATTCCGCCAGGGTCTCACGCTGGAAGAGACGCTGCGCAACTTCCAGCCCCTGCACGCCTATCTGTGCATCTACAACCCGGAGCAGGATGCCACGTACCGCGAGGCCATCGACGGCCTGCTGGCGGAGCTGGTGGCGTACACCCACCCCGTCGATCCGGGCATCACGTGGTATTCCACCTATGTGTTCATTTCCGCGCAGGGTGCGGTCACGCCCTACCACATGGACCGGGAAATGAATTTTCTGCTGCAGATCCGCGGCGAAAAGACCGCCGATCTGTGGGATCAGGACGACCCGGTCATCATGACCGCGGCGCAAAAAGACCATCTGCTGAACTACGACGGCCTGCGCCCGCCGTACAGGCCCGAATTCGAAGCACGCGCTGTGCATTTCGCGCTGCGTCCCGGCATCGGCTTGCACCATCCCTTCATTGCCCCGCACCGGGTGTGGACGCACTCCGATCTGTCGATTTCGCTGGCCTTCACTTTCCGCACCCGCTCGTCCGACCGGCGGACCGCAGCGCACCAGTTCAACGCCCGGCTGCGCCGTCTGGGCGTGCAGCATCCGGGAGAGGTGGGCAAAAACGCCTGGGTGGACGCGGCCAAGGCCGCCACGCTGCACCTCGTGCAGCGGCTGCGACATCCAACCCGCCTGGCCGCCGGCTGACGCCGGCACCGCTGCCGCCCCACCCGCTCAGGCCAGCGCCAGGTCGCGCTCCATCCAGTCGGCCAGCGCGTGCGCCACGGCGTGCGGCGCCTCGGCCATGAGGTTGTGCCCGCAGTCGAGCAGTACGGTGCGGCTGTGCGGCAGCGCCTGGCGCAGCGCGGCGGTTTGCGCCAGCGGGGTCATGCGGTCGAACTCGCCGAGCACGAACAGCGTCGGCCCGCCCCAGGCGCGCGCTGCGGCGTCGCCGCCGGCGTAGCGATCGCACGCCGCCAGATCGCTGGCCAGCACACTGCCATCAGCCCAGTTCGCCTGCTGGCGCAGCAGCAGCTGACGGTAGGACTGCGGCGGCTGCCAGCCCGGCAGCGGGGTGTCCGGCTCGGGCTGGGCATACGACCAGCGCACCACGTTGTCGATCGCCTGCTCCGGGTCGTCCTGCGCCAGTTGCAGCAGTTTTTTGGACACCCGCATCGGCACCGCGGTGGCCAGCAGCGCCAGTCCGCGAACCTGCGCCGGCCGGCGGGCTGCCGCTTGCAGCGCGACCAGCGAGCCCATGCTGTGTCCGCCCAGCACCGCGGCGGCGATGCCGCGGGCGTCGAGTTGCGCCCAGACCCACTCGGCCATGCGTTCGATGCTCGGCAGCGGCGGCGCTGGCGTGGCGCCATGCGCCGGCAGGTCCAGCGCCAGCACCGTCCAGCCGCGCTGCGTCAGCCACGCGGTCTGCACTGCCCAGACGCTAGCGTCGCCGCCGGCACCGTGGATCAACACCAGCGGCAGGGATGGAGGGTGGAATGCGGTCATGGTGATCTCTGCGGCGTGGCCCGCCACGCGGGGCGGATGCGGACCGGGCAATCTCGACTGGCTAGTCCCGAAGGCACTGACTATATTTCACACACCGTAGAACCAGAGGAGAACCGTATGAAAGTCAGCGACATTTTGCGCGTCAAAGGCCACGTGCTGTTCACCATCGCGCCGCAGGCCAGCCTGCTGCAGGCGGTGCAAACCATGGCGCAGCACGACATCGGGTCTCTGGTCGTCATGGAGCACGGCAAGCTCGTCGGGCTGCTGACGTTCGCCGAAGTCGTCGCCGCGGTGGCCGAGGGCAACGGCGTGCTCGGCGCGCACACCGTGGCCGAGCGCATGCAGACGCATTACGAAGTCTGCGGCCCCGACACCACGCTGGACACCTTGCGTCGCACCATGCTCGACGCCGGGGTGCGCTACATCCCGGTGATGCAGGACGGCACGCTGCTGGGGGTGATTTCGTTCCACGACGTGGCGCAGGCCATCGTGCGCGAGCAGGATTTCGAGAACCAGATGCTCAAGGCGTACATCCGCGACTGGCCCGAAGACGAGGGCCTGCCCGACACCACCGCGCCGGTGGCCGCACCGACTCCGGCGCAACATTGAGCCGGCCCGCCGGGGGCAGGTAGGATTGCGCTGCGGCGGCAGTTCGTGCTGCGCCGCAACGCGTTCATGCCCACCCTGCTCTACCTCCACGGATTCCGCTCGTCGCCGCAGTCGGCCAAGGCGCGCGCCACGGCGCAGCGCGTGCAGCAGCTCAACCAGGCCCGCGAGGCCGCCGGCCAGCCGCCGATCCGCTGGCTGTGCCCGCAACTGCCGCCGTCGCCGCGCGAGGCCATCGACCTCTGCCTGCAGCTGCTGGCCGGCGAGCGCGGCAGCAGCCTGGGGCTGATCGGCAGTTCGCTCGGCGGGTTCTACGCCACCTATCTGGCGCACACCCTGCAGGCACGCGCGGCGCTGCTCAACCCGGCGGTCGACCCGGCGCGCGACCTGGCGGCGTTCATCGGCGTGCACACCGCCTGGCACGACCCGGCGCTGCGGTTCGAGTTCACCGCGGCGCACGTGCAGCAGCTGCATGCGCTCGAAGTCGGCGACGTGCGCTGCGCCGTCCCCGATCCGCAACATTACCTTGTCATCATCGCCCAGGGCGACGAGGTGCTCGACTGGCGTGAAATGGCCGCCCGCTACCGCGGCGCGCAATGCACCGTGCTGCCGGGCGGCGACCACGCCCTGTCCGACTACGCCCAGCGCCATCTGCACGCCGTGCTGCATTGGTGCCTGCACGGCGCCGTCTGACTCTTCACAAGGATTTCCCTCATGCGACTGCAAGACAATGTCACTCTCATCACCGGCGCGGCGCAGGGCATCGGCCTGGCCACGGCGCGCCGCTTCGCCGCCGAAGGCGCGCGGCTGGTGCTGTGCGACCGCAACCCCGCCAGCCTCGACCCGGTGGTGGCCGAGCTGCAGGCCAGGGGCACGCAGGTGCTGGCGCAGGCACTGGACGTGACCGACCGCGCCGCGTTCGGCGCGCTGGCCGACGCCGCCATCGCGCGCTTTGGCGGCATCGACACCTTGGTCAACAACGCCGGCATCACCCGCGACGCGCGGCTGGTGAAAATGACCGACGAGCAGTTCGACGCCGTGATCGACGTCAATCTGCGCGCGGTCTTCCGCTGCACCCAGATCGTCGCCACGCACATGGTCGAGCGTGGCCGCGGGGCGATCCTGACGGCCTCCAGCGTCGTCGGCCTGTACGGCAACTTCGGCCAGACCAACTACGCCGCGACCAAGGCGGCCGTGATCGCCATGACCAAGACCTGGGCGCGCGAACTCGGCCCCAAGGGCGTGCGTGTCAACGCCGTGGCTCCGGGCTTCATCCAGACGCCGATGCTGGCCACCATCCCGGACAAAGTCATGGCGCAAATGGCCGAGCGCGTGCCGCTGCGCCGCCTCGGCCGGCCCGAGGAAATCGCCAGTGTCTACGCCTTTCTCGCCAGCAGCGACGCCAGCTATATCAACGGCGCGGTGATCGAAGTCGACGGCGGCATGACGCTGTAACCCCCCAGCCCCCTGACGCGGGCGCGTGCAGCGCCCGCTGGAGACCTTGGTTTGAGCAACATCCTGTTCGAAGACGGCGGCAAGTTCCACGCCGGCCGCCTCCTCAGCGAGGCGCAGTCCAGCCTGCAAGTCGAGCTCGACTCGGGCAAGCGGCAAAAAATCAAAAGCACGCAGGCGCTGGTGCGTTTCGACCAGCCGGCGCCGGCGGAACTGCTGCACTGGGCCCAGGCGCAGCAGGATGACATCGATCTGGACCTGCTGTGGGAATTCGCCCCGGAAGACGACTTTCACTTCGACCAGGTCGCCGCCGACTATTACGGCGGCACGCCCGATGCACGGCAGCGCGCGGCGATATTGCTGCGGCTGTTTTCCGCGCCGCACTATTTCCAGCGCCGCGGCCGTGCCGGCCAGTTCCGCAAGGCACCGGCGCAACAGGTGCAGGCGGCGCTGGCGGCGATTGCGCGCAAGCAGGAACAACTGCGGCAGATCGACGCTTTCGCCGCCGAGCTGGCCGCCGGCCGCTGCCCGCCGCAGGTTGCCGAACGGCTGTATCAAATCCTGTTCAAACCCGACAAAAACAGCCTGGAATACAAGGCCGTGGCGCAGGCGGTGAAACTCACCGGCCGCGGCGCGCTGGCCTTGCTGCGCGATGCCGGGGCGATCGACTCGCCGTGGCGTTTTCACATGCAGCGGTTTCTGCTCGAACGCTTCCCCAAGGGCACGGGCTTCCCCGCGCTGCCCTTGCCGGCTGCGCCCGCCGAGCTGCCGCTGGCGCCGGCGGCAGCGTTCAGCATCGACGACTCGGCCACCACCGAAATCGACGACGCGTTTTCGCTGCAATGGCTCGACGATGGCCGGGTGCGGCTGGGCATCCACATCGCCGCGCCGGCGCTGGCGCTGGCGCGCGATTCCGACTGGGATCTGGTGGCGCGCAACCGTCTGTCCACGGTCTACATGCCCGGCGACAAAATCACCATGCTGCCCGACGCGCTGGTGCAGGCCTTCACCCTGGAAGCCGGGCGCGACTGCCCGGCGCTGTCGCTGTACTGCACCGTCGGCACCGACCTGGTGCCCACGGACTTCGTCACCCGCGTCGAGCGCGTGCGCATCGCCAGCAATCTGCGCCACGACCAGCTCGACGCGCAGGTGACCGAAGAGGCGCTGGCGGCCGACCCGGCGGCGCAGCCCTACTCGCACGCCGCGGAACTGGCCTGGCTGTGGAAGCTGGCGCAGGCGCTGAAAAAAGGCCGCGAGCAGGTGCGCGGCAAACCCGAGCGCGCCGGCGGCGTGGACTACACCTTCCGCATCGACGGGCTGGAACACGGCGCCGAGGCGGCAACCGTGCGCATCGAGCCGCGGCGGCGCGGCGCGCCGTTGGACACCATCGTCGCCGAGCTGATGATCCTGGCCAATACCACCTGGGGCGGCTGGCTGGCCGAGCTCGGGCTGCCGGCGATCTACCGCAGCCAGAGCGGTTTCGGCGCCACGCTTCGCACCCGCATGGGACTCAAGCCGGCCCCGCACCAGGGGCTGGGCGTGGCGCAGTACGCCTGGTGCACCTCGCCGCTGCGGCGCTACGTCGATTTGCTCAACCAGGGTCAGCTCATCGCCGCCGCGCGCCACGGCAAAACCGCGTTGCTGCAGGCGCCGTTCAAACCGCGCGACCCGCTGCTGTACGCCATCGTCGAATCGTTCGAAGACACCTACAAAGCCTACGCCACGCACCAGTCCGCGCTGGAGCGCTACTGGACGCTGCGCTACCTGGCGCAGCAGGGGCTGCACAGCTTCGACGCCACGGTGCTGCGTGACGGCGCGGTGCGCGTGGACGGGCTGCCGCTGGTGTTCACTGCCGTGGGCGCGCAGGACCTGCCGCGGCACGCGCGGGTGCGGGTGGACATCACCGGCACCGACCTCATCACCCTGGACGTGTTCGGCCGGGTCACGGCACAGATCGAAACGCCGCCGGCGGCGGCTGTGACCGATGCCGATACCCAGGCCGAGGAGGAAGACGCCTTGCTCGCCGCCGCCCCCATCAGCGTGGCTGTCGACGTCGAGGAGCCGCTGGCCCCAGCGGACGCGGACGACGCCCCCGCGGCGGCCTGACCGGACGCGGTTTTCGCCCCCACGCCGCCGCAGCCTGCGCCGCGCCTGCGTGCAGACCGCAGCGCGCGTGCTTCGGGCGCGTGCACAGGCCCTAGAATCGCCGCCGTTTGCCGCCTGCCTGCCGTGTCTACCCGCCTGCACCAGCTCACTCCCCTGCACTGGGCGCTGATCGCCTCGGTCGCAGTGCACGCAGCCGTACTCAGTCTGCGGTTTGCCGCACCGGACACGTTCAACCGCATGTTCGACAACGCGCCGCTCGACGTGGTGCTGGTCAACCAGCGCAGCGCCGACGCCACGGACAAGCCGCAAGCGATCGCGCAGGCCAACCTCGACGGCGGCGGCGACACCGCCAAGGGGCTGGCGACCACGCCGCTGCCGTTTACCGCGCAGGTGGCGCGCGGCGACGCCGCGGTCAACCAGCGGCGCAGCCTGTCGGACCTGGAGCACAAACAGCAGCAGCTGCTCACCCAGGTGCGGCGGCAGATCGTGCAACTGGCGCAGACCGTGCGCGAGCAGACCGACCCGCAGCAACAGCAGGCACTGGAGCAAAAGCGCCAGCAACTGCTGGCCATGCTCGGCGCCATCGAGCGCCAGATCGAGCAGCAAAACGCCAGGCCGCGCCGCCGCTTCATCGGCCCGTCGACCCGCGAAGCCGCCTACGCGCTGTATTACGACAAGCTGCGCAGCAAGATCGAAACTCTGGGCACGCGCGACTTCCCGCAAAGCGACGGCCGCAAACTCTACGGCAGCCTCATCATGTCGATGACCATCGACGCCAGTGGCCGGCTGCTCGCCAGCGAGGTGCTGCAGACCTCGGGCAACCCCACGCTGGACCGTCAGGCCCGCGCCATCGTCCAGGCGGCGCAGCCGTATGGCCGCTTCAGCCAGGCCATGCTGCGCCAGGCCGACCAGATCGTGGTGATTTCACGCTTTCGCTTCACCCACGAACAGGGACTGGAAACCGCCGTGCAAGCTCCTCCCGCCGCGGCGCAGGCCGCGCCTTGACACTCCCCGCCACCCACCATGACCGCGCTTTACGCCGTATTCGGCAACCCCATCGCGCATAGCCGCTCGCCGCGCATCCACGCGCTGTTTGCCGCGCAGACCGGCGCCGATCTGCGTTACGAGGCCCGCCTGGCCCCACCGGACGGCCTGGAGGCCGCGCTGGCCGCGTTCCGCGCCGAAGGCGGCGTCGGCGCCAACATCACCGTGCCGTTCAAGTTCGAAGCCTGGCGGCTGTGCGCCCGGCGCAGCGCCGCGGCGCAACTGGCGCAGGCGGTCAACACCATCGGCTGGGACGAGTCCGGGCTGTGGGGCGACAACACCGACGGTGTCGGTCTGGTGCGCGATCTGGCCCGGCTGCTGCAGACCGACCCGCACCGCCCGTTGCAGCACCAGCGCCTGCTGCTGCTCGGTGCCGGCGGCGCGGCCAGCGGCGTGCTCGGCCCGCTGCTGGCCGCAGGCGCGCGCAGCATCGCGCTGTGGAACCGTAGCCTGGACAAGGCGCAGACGCTGGCCGCGCGGCACAGCGCGCTGGCGGCGCAGCACGGCGCCGACCTGCAGGTGGTGCACACCCCGCCGCCGCACTGGGCCGACGGCGTGGTCAACGCCACCGCCGCCAGTCTGGGCGGCGAGACGCTCGAACTCGCCGACGGTGTGCTCCACCCGAACGCCTGGGCGTACGACATGATGTACGCCGCCGCCGACACGCCGTTCGTCGCCCAGGCCAAGGCGGCTGGCGCGCAGGCCTGGGACGGCCTGGGCATGCTGGTGGAACAGGCTGCGCAAAGCTACACCCTGTGGCACGGCGAATCCCCGGACACCGCGCCGGTTCTGGCCACGCTGCGCGCCGAACTCGCTGCCGGCAAGAGCTGACCATGCAGCGTCGCACTCCGCCCCCGGCATGGCGCCGCGTGCTGTGGCTGGCCCTGCTGTCCCTGCTCGCACTACAAGGCTATTTCGCGCTGCGCATCGCGCTGTGGGCCATCGTGCCGCCGTCGAGCACGACGTTCATGCGTGCCGCGCAACTGCGCCTGCTCAAAAGCGCCGACCCGCCGCCGTGGCAGCACGAGTGGGTGCGGTACGACGCCATCAGCGCCAACCTCAAACGCGCCGTCGTCGCCTCCGAAGACGCCACCTTTCTGACCAACGACGGCGTGGACTGGAGCGCCATCCGCTCGGCCTGGGACAAAAACCACAGCCGCCGCTACGAGCGCGAAGACAAAATCGTCGGCGGCTCGACCATCACCCAGCAGTTGGCGAAAAATCTCTTCCTTTCCCCCGAGCGCGACTATTTGCGCAAGGCACAGGAGCTGATCATCACCTACATGCTCGAAGGCATCCTGGGCAAGCGCCGCATTCTGGAGATCTACCTCAACAGCGTCGAGTGGGGCAACGGCATCTACGGCGCACAGGCCGCGGCTCGCACCTACTTCCACACCGACGCGGCACGGCTGTCGCCGTGGCAGGCGGCGCGGCTGGCGGTCATGCTGCCGGCGCCGCGCATTTACCAGAAACGGCTGTACTCCCCTTACCTGAACGCGCGCACCGCCACCATCGCCGCCCGCATGTGGGACGTGCAGATTCCGCGCTGAGCCGGCGTGCTCAGGTCGTCATCCCCTGGCCAGCTCGGCAAACGCCCCGTCGGCCGCGGCCAGCGTGGCGTCGATGATGGCGTCGTCGTGGGCGGCGGAAACGAAGCCGGCTTCGAACATGCTTGGCGCCAGATACACCCCGCGGTCGAGCATGGCATGGAAAAAGCGCCTGAACACCGCGACGTCGGCGCGCGCCATGTCCGGGTAGTTGGCCGGCAGCGCGTCGGCGAAGTAAAAGCCGAACATGCCGCCTTCGCTGTCGGTGCGGAACGTGACACCGTGCCGGTTCGCTGCGGCCTGCAACCCGGCCATCAGTTTTTGCGTCGCCGCGCTCAGCCGCGCGTAAAAGCCGGGTTGCTGGATCAGGCGCAATTGCGCCATGCCGGCGGCCACCGCCACCGGGTTGCCCGACAGCGTGCCGGCCTGATACACCGCGCCCAACGGCGAGAGCACGTGCATGACGTCGGCGCGGCCGCCAAACGCCGCCAGCGGCATGCCGCCGCCGATGACCTTGCCCATGACCACCAGATCGGGGCGGATACCGTAGAGCTGCTGCGCCCCGCCCAGCGCGACGCGAAATCCAGTCATCACCTCGTCCCAGATCAGCAGCGCGCCGTGCTCGGTGCAGAGTTCGCGCAGCCGCTGGTGCCACTGCTGGCTGCCGCGGATGAAGTTCATATTGCCGGCAATGGGCTCGACGATCACGCAAGCGATGTCCGCGCCGCGCGCGGCGAACAGTTCTTCGATCTGCGCGATATTGTTGAATTCCAGCACCAGGGTGTGTTTGGCGAGGTCAGCCGGCACGCCGCCTGAGCTGGGGTTGCCGAAAGTCAGCAGCCCGCTGCCGGCCTTGACCAGCAGGCTGTCAGCGTGGCCGTGGTAGCAGCCTTCGAATTTGACGATGGCGTCGCGCCCGGTGAAGCCGCGCGCCAGCCGCAGCGCGCTCATCGCCGCCTCGGTGCCGCTGGACACCAGCCGCACCATTTCCACCGCTGGCATCAGCCGGCAGATGGCTTCGGCCATGTCGATTTCGTCGGCGGTGGGCGCGCCGAACGACAGCGAGCGGGTGGCGGCGCGCTGCACCGCCTCGATCACTTCGGGATGGGCATGGCCGGCGATCATCGGCCCCCAGGAGCCGATGTAGTCGATGTAGCGCCGGCCTTCGACGTCGATCAGGTAGGCGCCTTCGCCACGGTCGATGAAACGCGGCACGCCGCCGACCTGACGGAAGGCGCGCACGGGGGAGTTGACCCCGCCGGGGATGGTGCGCTGGGCGCGGTCGAAGAGTTGTGAATTGGACGAGGTCATCGCAGTCAGGAACAAGGGGGAAAAATGAAACACGGGCGCACCGCCGCGCGTGAGCCACGACGTGGCATGCGTCCTATCAACGGGTGATCACGCACGGCCGACGACCGGTGCGTTCACACTGGCGTCTCACTGCAGCGTCGGGCCGCCGCCTGCCGGGTTGCCGGCCTCCTGCCCGTCTTCTTCTTCGGCAGGCTGCGCCCAGAAAAAGCGGTCGGGCACGACCTGGCCCATGCCCGGGCGGTAGCCGAAATCCAGACAATGGTCGAGATACTCGCTGGCCTCGTGCACCGCCTGATCGAGCTTGACGCCGTTGGCCAGAATGGCGGTCAGCGCCGCCGACAGGGTGTCTCCGGCGCCGGTGAAACCCGCCTCGAACAGCTCGAAGCTTTCACGCAGCAGCACGCGCCGCGGGCCGAGAAGGACGTTTTCCACCTTGCCGTCGCCGCCGAGCAGCCCGGTGGCGAGCAGGTACTGCACGCCGAACTGGTGCGCCTTGTGCATCAGCGCCTCCAGCGTCGGCGGGGCCTCGCCTTCCCAGTCGGGCAGGAGCAGCTGCGTGAGCGCGCTCTGGTTGCCGGTGAGCACGCGGGTCTGCGGCAGGATGAGTTCCTGCATCGCCTTGATGTAGTCGTCCGACTGCGATTCGTCGAGCACGTGGAAGTTGCCCGCGTAGGTCACCAGCGGCACCTGGCTGTAGTCGGCCAGCAGCTCGGCCACGGCGTTGATCACCTCGACGGTGCCGAGAAAGCCGACCTTCCACGCCGAGATTTCGACGTCTTCGAGCACGGCACGTGCCTGCTCGATCACGGCGTCGGCCTCGATGTCGATGGTGTCGAAAATTTCCGCGGTGTCGCGCACCCACAACGCCGTGGTCACCGGCAGAGGATGGCAGCCCACCGCGGAGCAGGACGCCAGATCGGCAGCCAGTCCGGCACTGCCGCTCGGGTCGGCCGCGTTGAAGTACATCACGGCCGGAGGAGATTCGGGAGATTCGTTCATCATGCCGGCATGGTAGTGCGACTGCGCGACGGCGCAAGCCGCCTGACTTGACGCTGCGCAGGGCGATGCACGGGCCACACGGCGTTTTGTAGGTCAAAACGCAACAGCGCCCCCTAGAATCGTTGAATCTTCTCTCTGACCCCGATACGCTGTGAAGACAGAACAATTTTACAGTTGGATGTGCCTGATCTGCGGCTTCATTTACTCGGAGGCCGACGGTCACCCGGAAAGCGGCATCGCTCCGGGCACACGCTGGGCGGATGTGCCGATGAACTGGACCTGCCCGGAGTGCGGTGCACGCAAGGAAGATTTTGAAATGGTGCCGGTTTGATCGGGAACGGCAGTCACCGCGTCGGTTTTTCCTTTCCACCCTTTGCAAAGGATGTGCATGGTTGCGCCCACCAGCCCATTCAAAGTGTTGGTCATCGATGACAGCAACACCATCCGCCGCAGCGCCGAGATTTTTCTCAAGCAGGCTGGCTACGACGTGGTGCTCGCCGAAGACGGGTTCGACGCCTTGTCCAAGGTCAACGACCACCATCCCGACCTGATTTTTTGCGACATCCTCATGCCCCGCCTGGACGGCTACCAGACCGTGGCCGTCATCCGCCGCAGCGGCAAGTTCGCCCACATCCCGGTGGTGATGCTCTCCAGCAAGGACGGCGTGTTCGACAAGGCGCGCGGCCGCATGGTGGGTGCGCAGGATTACCTCACCAAGCCTTTCACCAAAGACCAGTTGCTCGACGCGGTCAAGCGCCACCTGCAGGCCGTACCGTCGGGCGCCTGATTTTCTCTTCCACGATCGCCATGCCAGTTCACAACATCCTCATCGTCGACGATTCCAAGACAGAGCTGTATTTCCTGTCCGATCTGCTGACCAAGCACGGCTATACGGTCAACACTGCCGAAAACGGCGAGCAGGCGCTGGCCATGCTGTCGGCAGTCAAACCCGATCTCATCCTCATGGACGTGGTCATGCCCGGGCAGAACGGCTTTCAGCTCACCCGGCAGATCACGCGCGATCCGGCCTACGCCGGCATCCCGGTGATCATGTGCACGAGCAAAAAGCTCGAAACCGACAAAGTCTGGGCAATGCGCCAGGGCGCCGCGGATTACGTCGTCAAGCCGGTCAACGCCGCCGAGCTGCTCGACAAAATCCGCGCCCTGCCCTGAAAACCGCAATCCGGCCGTCCGTCCCCACCCTGCGTTGCCGCCATGTCACGAGCCTCGCTCCGCGAATTCCAGACCCACCTCGCGCAACGCCTGCACGCGGCGCAGAGCGGGCAGTCGCCATCCCGCTGGCTGGCGGTGCGCGCCGGGCGCTGGCGGCTGCTGCTGCCGCTGGAGTTCTCCGGCGAAATCTCGCCAGTGCAGCCGGCCACCGCGTTGCCGCACGCACGGCCGTGGTTTCTCGGTCTGGTGAGCCTGCGCGGGCAGGTCTGCGGTGTGGTGCACCTCGGCCAGTTCCTCGACGCCGACGACGCCGCGCCTGCACCGCCGCCGACGCCGCAGGCGCGGTTGGTGCAGTTCGCCACGGCGCTGGACCTCAACACCGCGCTGCTCGTCGATCAACTCGCCGGCCTGCGCAGCCCGCAGCAGATGCACCCGGACGCCGACGCCGGCGCCGACGCCTCGCGCCCCTGGCTGACTGCCGCCTACCGCGACGACGAACAGAACGTCTGGCATGAAGTCGATTTGCTCGCGCTGGCGGAAAACGAGCGCTTTCTCAACGTGGTGTGAGCCCGCGATGCCCCGCGTCTTCCCGCCACCTGCTGGTTTTTGTTGAATTTCAACGTCTCACGCTTTCCCGGAGTGGTCATGTCCTTACTCTCGTCCCTGTTCGGTACGAAAAACAAAGCCGCACAAACCGACACCGAAATCGCGCCCACCGCGTTCGCCCGCAACGGACAGGAAACGCTGCAGATCGACTCCAGCCTGAGCGACCCCACCGCCGCGCTCGCCCAGGCGCAGGGCGGCAAGCCGCTCATCTTGCGCCTGCCGCAGATCGGCCGCATGCAGCTGGCGCAGCAGCAGCGGTTTTACGGCGTGCTGCTCATCATCTCGCTGGTGCTGCTCGGCCTGACGCTCATCGTCGTGCTGCGCGGTACGTCCGACTCGGCGCGGCAAATCGAGTCCAGCGGCGCGGCGCTGACGCAGTCGCAGCGCCTGGCGCGGGCGATGAACGCGGCACTGCTCGGCAACAAAGACGCCTTCGGCACCGTGCGCTCCAGCGCCGACGCACTCAAATCCGCAGTGGACACGCTGCGCAACAGCGCGACCTCCGTCGGCGCCCGGCCGCTGCTGGACAAAATCTCCACCGAAACCGACATCAGCGTGAAAAACGCCAATCTGCTGCTCAAGCAGCAGGACGTGCTCACGACCACGGCGCAGCAGCTCAGCGACATCAACCGCCAGACCGACGCCCTGCTCGACAGTGCGCAGACGCTGACGTCGCTGCTGCTGCAGCTCAAAGCCCCGGCCAGCGACATCAACGCCGCCAGTCAGCTCGCCATGCTCACGCAGCGTATCGACAAATCGGCCAACGCCTTTCTGTCGTTCCAGGGAGTGCGTCCTGAAGCCGTGTTCAGCCTGGGCAAGGACCTGAGCACGTTCAACGACCTGAGCAAGGGCCTGCTCAACGGCAACAGCGACCTGCAGCTCACCGCCCTGTCCGACCCGCAGGCGCGGCAACAGTTGCAGCAGCTGATCCAAACCTACGCCAAGACCGAGGCGGCCGCGCGCAGCCTGCTGGCCAACCTGCCGGGTCTGGCCGCAGCGCGTCAGGCGCAAGCCGCGGTGCTCACCGCCTCCGGCCAGCTCTATGAGCACATCAACCAGCTGCAAACCCAGTATCTGACGCGCAGCGGCGTGAACTGGGCGGCGATCGTGTTCATCATTGTGCTGGGTGTGCTGGCCATCATCGCCGCGACCGACCTGATCTACATCATGCTCAACGAGGCGCGGCAGCGCGCCGCTCTGGTGGAAATGCAGCGCCGGCAGAGCGAGCGCTTGGAGCTCGAAGCCCGCCGCACCAACGAGTCGAACCAGGCGGCGATTCTGCGGCTGATGAACGAGCTGCAGACCGTGGCCGAGGGCGACCTGACGCAACAGGCCACCGTGACCGAGGACATCACCGGCGCCATCGCCGACTCGGTGAACTACACCGTGGAAGAGCTGCGCAACCTCGTCGCCCAGGTGCAGCAGACCGCCGACCAGGTGGGCGAAGGCGCGGCGCAGGCGCAAACCACGTCGGACCGGCTGATGCAGCAGGCCGACGAGCAACTCAAGGTGATCCGCGAAACCGGCCAGTCGGTGCTCGACATGGCGCAGCACATCCAGCAGGTCTCGGTGCAGGCGCAACAGTCCGCCGAGGTGGCGAACCAGTCGCTGCAGGCCGCCGCGCAGGGGCAGCGCGCGGTGCGCAACTCCATCGACGGCATGAACAGCATCCGCGAGCAGATCCAGGACACCTCCAAGCGCATCAAGCGCCTGGGTGAAAGCTCGCAGGAGATCGGCGAAATCACCGAGCTGATTTCCGACATCACCGAGCAGACCAACGTGCTGGCGCTCAACGCCGCGATTCAGGCCGCCTCCGCCGGTGAAGCCGGACGCGGCTTCTCCGTGGTGGCCGAGGAAGTGCAGCGGCTGGCCGAGCGTTCAGCCGAATCCGCCAAGCAGATCGCCGCGCTGGTGCGCACCATTCAGACCGACACGCAGGACGCCGTGGCGGCGATGGAAAAGAGCACGCAGGGCGTGGTCGAAGGGGCCAAGCTCGCCGACAACGCCGGTGCCGCGCTGGCGCAGATCGACCAGGTGTCGCGCCAACTCGCCGACCTCATTACCCGCATCGCGCAGCAAACGCAGGACGAGGCGGCTTCGGCGAACAAGGTTGCCGAAAACATCCAGACCATTTTCACCGTGACCGAGCAGACCTCCGAGGGCACGCGATCGACCGCCGCGCTGGTGCGCGAACTCGCCCGCGTGGCCGACGACCTGCGGCAATCGGTGTCGCGGTTCAAGATCCAGTAAGCCGCCCAACCCAGTCGATCTCCTCGCCCGTCACTCGGCATTTCCGGCATGAACACTGTCTCCGCCCCGAACCCCGCCGCGCACGCCGTCCCGGAAACGGACATGGGCCCGCTGGCCTGGTTGCTCGACCAGATCAGCGACAACCTGCAGTCCGCGCGCACGGCGCTCAAACGCGCGGCGCAGCCGCAGGGCGACGGCGTGCTCGCAGCGAGCCAGGAGGAAAAATCCGGCTTGCGCGCCGCGCGCGCGCAGGTGCACCAGGCCACCGGGGCCGTCGAGCTGCTCGGATTTTTCGGCGCCGCGCGCCTGCTACAGGCCGCGGAAACCGCGCTGGATCGGCTGATCGACCACCCCGAACAGTTCGACGCCGCCGCGCTGCAGCGCTTCGAAGCCGGGTTCAACGCCCTCATCGACTACCTCGAAACCCAGCGTGCAGGCAAAAACGAGCCCGCGCTCAAACTCTACCCGCAGTACCGGGATCTGATGGAGCTGGCGCAGGCCGAGCGCATCCACCCCGCCGACCTGTGGGACTACGACTGGTCCTGGCCGGACGCCCCCGCCGAGACGGCAACGCACGCCCTGGGCGCCGAAGACCGTGCGCGCTTCGAAGTCGCCCTGCTGCACGTGCTGCGCGGCCAGCAGCTCGCCGCCGCCTGGCGCGATCTCGACGCCGTGGCGCGCGCCGCGCAGGCCAGCAGCGACGGCCCCGCGGCCAGCCTGTGGTGGCTCGCCCGCGGGGTGTTCGAGGCGCTGGGCAACGGTCTGCTCAGCCCCGACCTGGACATCAAGCGTCTGCTCAACCGGCTGAACCTGCAGTTGCGCAGCCAGCTCCATGGCCAGACCCCGGCGCCGCAGCGTCTGGGACACGAGCTGACGTTTTTCTGCGCCCAGGCGCTGCACGGCGCTGGCGATCAGGCCGTCCTGCCGGTTCTCGGCGCCATCGACCGCAAGCTGCAGCTGCGCGCGGCGCCGTTTGCCGACTACCACCAAAGCCACTTCGGGCTGATCGACCCGGCGCTGATCCAGCAAGTGCGCAAACGCGTGCAGACCCTGCGCGATGCCTGGAGCGCGCTGGCCGGGCACGCGCAGGCGCACATCGATCCCACGCGCATGGCGCGCCTGGTCGAGCTGGCGCAATCGCTCAAACAACCCCTGTCCGCCCTGGCCCCGGGCAGCGAAAAACTGGCCGACGCGCTGGCGTCGATGTTCAAACAAATCAGCGCGCGCAGCGACTTCCTCAGCCCCGAGCGCGCGCTGGACGTGGCCACCGCCATCCTGTTCCTCGAAATCGCCTTCGCCCATTTCCGCCCGGAGGAACAGCGTTTTGTCGAGCGGGCGCAAATCCTCGCCCAGCGTCTGCAGCAAAGCCTCCAGGGGCTCTCCCCCGACCCGCTGGCCGGGTGGATGGAAGACCTGTTCCGCCAGTCGTCCGAAACGCAGACGATGGGCAGCGTGGTGCACGAACTGCGCGCCGACATGAACACGGTGGAAAAGCTGCTCGACGCCTATTTCCGCGACCCGACGCAAAAACCCGAACTGGCCCAGGTGCCGCCGCTGCTGTCGCAAATGCGCGGCGTGTTCTCGGTGCTGGGCATCGACGTGGCGAGCAGCGCGCTGGGCTATCTGCGCAACGAAATCGACGATCTGCTGCGCCCGGACGCCGTCGCCGACGCCGCCCGCTTCGACGCGCTGGCGAACAATATCGGCGTGCTCGGCTTTCTGGTGGACATGTTGTCCTACCAACCCGAGCTGGCCAAGACCCTGTTCGTATTCGATGACGCGAACAAGACCCTGCGCGCCGTCGTGCCATCCACACCGCGCGCAGCCCCGCCGACGCTGCAACAGGACGTCGAACAGGCGGCGCAGCAACTCAAGGACGAACTGGCGCAGGGCCTGCCTGCAGACCAGGCCGAGCAACGTCTGGCGCATCTCAAGGAACAGGCCGCACTGGCTGGCGTGCCCGAGATTCCGGCGCAGCTCGGCACCGAGCTGGGCACGGCGCCCGAAGCGGCCCCAACAGAGCCGGCTCAGCCGGCGGCTGCGGCCCCCGTCGCCGTGCCCGAGCCGCAGACGCCCGAGCCGGCCCCCGCCGCGGCCCCGGCCCCTGCCGCCCCGGCCTTGTCAGCGGCAGAAGACAAGACCGAAGACAGCGCCGAAGACGAACTGACCGCGATTTTTCTCGACGAAGCGCGCGAAGTCATCGCCAACGCGCACGAACTGTTGCAGCAATTGCGCCAGCACCCGGCAGACGACGCCGCTCTGGTCAGCCTGCGACGCGCCTTCCATACCCTCAAGGGCAGTTCGCGCATGGTCGGACTGCGCGACTACGGTGAAGCCGCCTGGGCGCTCGAACAGGTGTTCAACCGCGAAATCGCCGAGCAGCACCACGCCAGCACCCCGCTGCTCGATCTGGCCGCATACGCGCTCGACGAACTCGGCGGCTGGACCGAGGCCATCCAGAACGCCACGGCAGACCGCTACAGCAGCGCCACGCTGCGCGCGGCAGCCGAGGCGTTCGCCGCCGGCCAGCCCATCCCGCCGGCCGCAGCCGCTGGAGCCGAAACCGCTGCCACCGGCGCCCGCGCCCCTGCCGCACCGGAAGCGGCCGCCGCCGCAACCGCGGTTATCGCCCCGTCCGACGCCGGAGCCGAGGCCGCCACGCCGGCAACTGCACCACACTCCGAGCCACACACCACGCCATTCGCCGCCGAGCTCGACACCCTGCTCGACGCCCTGCCCAGCCTGCCGCCGATCGACGTTGGCGCTGCGCCGGCAGAGCAGACGCACCCCGCCGCCGCAGAACCGCCCGCATCCCAGACCGCCGACAGCGAAACCGCCGGGCAAGCCACCGAGCTTGCCGATTTCGGCGCATTTTTCGCCGACTTCGACCTCGACCTGCCGGCCCCACCCGCGCCGCAAACCGCCGCAGAACCGCCAGCCGAGCCTGTTGCCGAGCCTGTTGCCGAGCCTGTTGCCGAGCCTGTTGCCGAGCCGGTGGCCGAAGCCGCCAGCGAAGCACTGGCGGAACCGGCTGCCGGCAGCGCACCCGAAGCAGCCGCCGGGCTAGAGCCGGTGCCGCCCGCGCCGCAGGCAACCGCGGCAATGCCCGAGCCAGGTTACAAGCAAATCGGCGATCTGCGCATTCCCACGCCGCTGTACACCATTTACCTTGCCGAGGCCGACGAGCTGTCGCGCCGCCTGCAGACACAGGTGCAGAACTGGCTGCGCGACCGCGTGCGCGACACCGGCGAAGACGCTTCGGTGGCGGCGCACAAGCTCGCCGGC
This sequence comes from Pseudomonadota bacterium, assembly GCA_021799355.1. Lineage (GTDB taxonomy): Bacteria > Pseudomonadota > Gammaproteobacteria > Burkholderiales > Burkholderiaceae_C > Thiomonas. Next base: position 2,620 of record JAJZAQ010000024.1, on the reverse strand, counting down.
AGCTCGGCCACGGTCGGTCTGCACGGCGTGGCCGAGCTCGCCAGCCAGACCGAGCACGCACTCGACGCCCTGCTCGACCTGCCGGACGCCTCCGCCCTGGCCGCCCTGCCGTCCGCCGATCTGGACGCCCTGGCGCAGGCAGCCAGCGACATCAAACAGCTGCTGCACCAGTTCGCCGCAGGTATTCTCAAACCCGTTCAACCCGAGCTGCTGACCCGGCTGGAGGCGCTGCGCGACGCCGCACTGACCGCCGCCGCGCAACCCGCCGAAGCGCCCGCCGCGCCTGAGCCGGTGCCTGAGCCGGTGCCTGAGCCGGTGCCTGAGCCGGTGCCTGAGCCGGTGCCTGAGCCGGTGTCTGAGCCGGTGCCGTCCGCCGAAGTCGCTGTCGCTGCGCAGCCTGCCGGCGTGGCTGCGCCCGCGGCGCAGCGCGGCGAGCAGGCGCTGGCCGCGCAGCTCGTCGACACCATCGACCCCGATCTGTTCCCGATTTTCGAGGAGGAGGCGAGCGAACTGCTGCCCGCGCTGGCAGGCAGTCTGCGGCAGTGGGAACAAAACCCGGCCGATGCCGGCGCCGCGGCGCAGGCCATGCGGGCGCTGCACACCCTCAAGGGCAGCGCCCGCATGGCCGGGGCGATGCAGCTCGGCGAGTTGGCGCACAACCTCGAATCCGACATCGACGCCCTCGCCGCCAACGCCCCGGTGAGCGAAGCCGATCTGGCCGAACTGCTCAGCCGGTTCGACCATCTCAACACCCGCTTCGACCGGTTGTGCGCTGCGGCGCAAAGCGGGCAGACCGAGCTGCTCGACGTCCCGGCGGCGAGCCAGGCCGAAGTGTTCCTGCCCGAAGCGCGGCCGGCAGCCCCCGCCGGGCAGGAGCAAGGCACGGTGCCCGCCTCGCCGCCGCAGCCTGCCGCTGCAGCCATCCCGGCGTCTCACACCCCGCCGGCCATCGCCCCGGCGACGCCAGCCGCCCAGCCGGCAGCGTCTGCAGCCGCGCGCGCGCCGGCAGCCCGCATCGCGGCGCAGGCGGTGCGGGTGCGTGCCGGCCTGCTCGACCGCCTGGTCAACCAGGCAGGCGAAATCACCATTTCCCGCGCGCGGCTTGAAAGCGAGTTCGCGGCCATGCGCAACTCGGTGAACGATCTGAGCGACAACCTCGAACGTCTGCGCCAGCAGGTGCGCGAAATCGAAATCCAGGCCGAGGCGCAAATGACCGCGCAGGTGCAGGCCGCGCGTGACGAGCACCGCGAATTCGACCCGCTGGAATTCGACCGCTTCACCCGCACCCAGGAGCTCACCCGCATGATGGCCGAGTCGGTCAACGACATCGCCATGGTGCAGGGCACGCTGGGTCGCCTGCTGCGCGAGGCCGAGGACGACATGACCCGCCAGGCGCGGCAGACGCGCGAACTGCAGCGCGACCTGCTGCGCACCCGCATGGTGGAATTCGACAGTCTGTCCGAGCGGCTGTACCGCACCGTGCGCCAGGCCGCCAAAGACCTGAACAAGGCGGTGCGGCTGGAGATCGTCGGCGGCACCATCGAGCTGGACCGCGGCGTGCTCGACCGGGTGGCCGGCAGTTTCGATCACCTGCTGCGCAACGCCGTGGCGCATGGCATCGAATCGCCGCAGGAGCGCCGCGCCAAGGGCAAACCCGAAGTCGGCACGATCACGCTGAGCTTGCGGCAGGACGGCAATGAAGTGGTCATCACCGTGGCCGACGATGGCCGCGGGCTGGACTACGCCGCCATCCGCGCCAAAGCCGAGCGGCTGGGTCTGATCGCCCCGGGGCAGGCGATGTCCGACGCCGATCTGGCACAGCTCATCTTCCGCCCGAACTTCAGCAGCGCCGAGCAGACCACCGAAGTCGCCGGGCGCGGCGTCGGGTTGGACGTGGTACGCACCGAAGTCAACGCCCTCGGCGGCCGCGTGCTGCTGGACAACCAGCCCGGCGCGGGCGCGCGTTTCACCCTGCTGCTGCCGCTGACCACGGCGATCACCCACGTCGTGCTGCTGCGCACCGGCAACACCACGTATGCCGTGCCGGCCAACCTGGTGGATATCGTGCTGCGCTACAAGCCCGAGCAGATCGCCACGGCGGCGCGCCAGCTGTCCATCGACTACGGCGGTGCGGTGCTGCCGTTCTACTGGCTGGGCGCGCTACTCGGTCTATCCGGTGCCAGCAGCGAGCCGTTTGGCAAGAGCGTGCCGGTGGTGGTCATCCGCAGCGCGACGCAGCGCGTGGCCATCCAGGTCGACGAAGTGCTCGGCAACCGCGAAGTCGTGGTGAAAAACCTCGGCCCGCAGCTGGCGCGCGTGCCCGGTCTGGCCGGCATTTCGGTGCTGCCTTCGGGCGACCCGGCGCTGATCTACAACCCGGTGGCGCTGGCTGCGGTGTACGGCGACGACGCCGTGGCGCGCATGCGCGCCGCGCAGCAGACCGCCGCCCCCGAGCCGGCCCCGGTGGCGGTGCAGGCCGAGCCCGCCGCGCCGCAACAGCCGGCTGCAGCCGGTGCGGCAGCCGAAGGCGCGGCGCCGCCGCGCGCGGTCGCACCGCTGGTCATGGTGGTCGACGATTCGATCACCGTCCGCCGGGTGACGCAGCGTTTCCTCACGCGCA
>JAJZAQ010000072.1 GCA_021799355.1 Pseudomonadota bacterium | reverse complement strand
CGCCTTCAATCCGCCGCCTTAGCCAGATTTGCCAGCGCTACAAAGTTACAAATCCGCCACTTAATTTGCGACTCAAATCATGTTGCGCTGAGTCGCAAATCATGTTGCGGCTTACACGTCGTGTTGCGCGGTGACGAAGTAGGCGCCGAGCAGCACCGCCAGCACCGGCACGGCCAGGCGAAACAGCAGCGGGTCGCGGATGGCGCTGCGCGGCGCGGCCAGCAGCGTCAGGTCGTAACGCGGCGGAATGTCCCGGCGGAAATGGAGCAGCAGCACCGCCAGCGTGGCTGCCAGCGCCACCAGATCGACCGGCACCATGACTGCGGCGTAGCGGTCGAACGGGATCTGGAAATACCCGGCGCTGACGATGTTCACCAGGTTGGAAATGACCAGCGGCAGCGACGTGGTGTCGGCGACGAAGCCGCAGGCCATGACGAACGCCAGCGCCGCACGCGGCGCAAAGCCCAGCGCCAGCAGCATGGCCAGCACGATGGGGGTGAGGATGAGCGCGGCGCCGTCGTTGGCGAAAAACGCCGCGATCGCCGCGCCCAGCAGCACGACCAGCGGGAACAACCGACGGCCGTGACCGCCGCCGGCGCGGGCGACGTGCAGCGCCGCCCAGTGGAAAAATCCGGCTTCGTCGAGCAACAGCGAAATGAGGATGAGCGCCACGAAGGTGAACGTGGCATCCCAGACGATGTGCCACACCGCCGGAATGTCGCTCCAGTGGATGACGCCCACAGCCAGCGCCACCGCGGCGCCGCCCAGCGCGGAGTAACCGATGGGCAGGCCGCGCGGCTGCCAGATGACCAGCACCAGCGTGGCGACAAAAATGACGGCGGCGGCGAGCATGCGGGCGGCAATGCGCGCTCAGGCCGGGCTGACAGCATCGTCCACCGGCGTCTGGCCGATTTTGACGATTTCACGCTGGATCGCTGCGGCGTCGAGTTTGTCCAGCGGCAGCGACACGAAGGTCTGCACCCGGCTGCGGATCTGGTGAAACACCTTCTGGAACGCGCGGCGCCTGTCGTCGTCGCTGCCCTGCACCGCGGCGGGGTCCTCGAAGCCCCAGTGCGCGGTCATCGGGTGCCCGGGCCAGATCGGGCAGGTCTCACCGGCGGCCTTGTCGCACACGGTGAAGACGAAATCCATCTGCGGCGCCCCGGGCCGGGTGAACTCGTCCCAGCTCTTGCTGCGCAGCGTCTGCGTGGGGTAGCCGATGGCGTCGAGCTGCTCGATGGCAAACGGATTGACTGCGCCGACCGGATGGCTACCGGCGCTATAGGCGCGAAACCGCCCGCGCCCGAGGGTGTTGATCAGCGCCTCGCCCATGATCGAGCGGGCGGAGTTGCCGGTACACAGCACCAGCACGTTGTAAACCTTGTGATCCATCAGAGTCCTTTCGGTCGTGGAGGAGGAAAAGCCCAAGCGGTTGTCGGGGCAGGGCAAACACGGCATGACGCCTGGCCCGCATGCCTGCCGGTTGCAGCACCCACCCGGCGGAAGTCAGGGGGTACGTTCCGCGTCGCTGGCGATGGCGGCGCAGGCCACGGGCGCGACGGGGCTGCACGGATTGCCACCGCAGCAGTTGTCGTTCAGAAACGCCAGCAACGCATTCATGGTCTGGTAGTTCGCCGCATAAATGACATACCGCCCGCTGGGCCGTGCCGAAACCAGTCCGGCGTGCGCCAGTTCCTTGAGGTGAAACGACAGCGACGACGGCGCCGCCCCGGTGGCCTCGCTCAGACGCCCGGCGCTGAGGCCTTCAGGGCCGGCCTGAACGAGCAGGCGGAAGATGCGCAGCCGCAACTCCTGCGCCAGCGCGCCCAAGACCATGACGGCTTGCTGCGTTTCCATATTTCAATGATACATGAAATGTGGAAACGTCAAGCCCGAGACATCTGCCGCCGAAGGCGGGCGTGCGATTCAGCGCTTTTGCCACAGCGTGACCTGCGACACGGTGTGCTGGAACTTGCGCCGGGTTTCGCGAATGACGAAGGGCACGTCGCGCGGCAGCGCGATGAGCTCGAACTGCGCATCGAGCAGCGCGTGTAGGCCGTCGAGGGTGGTGAAGTTTTCGCCGTCTTTTTTGAACCCGCCGATCCAATCCTTGCGCGGGGTGTGTTCTTCCAGCCAGGTGTACGGGGAGGCGATGAGCAGCAGCCCGCCGGGGTTGAGGCGGTGCGCGACGTCGCGCAAAAAGCGCGAGGGGTCGTAAAGCCGGTCGATGAGGTTGGCGGCGAGGATCAGGTCGTAGCCGGTCCAGATCGGCTTGAGGTTGCACGCGTCACCTTGGAAAAAGCTGACCTTGCCGGCGACGTCCTGCAAGCCGTATTCGGCCAGGGTGTGCTCGTGGTAGGAAACGAGTTCGCCTTCGTCGGTCAGGGTGTAGCGCACGCTGCCTTGCTCGGCGAGCTGGTGGCCGATGGCGATGAAGCGGGCGGAAAAATCGATGCCGGTGACGCGGTCGAAATGCCGCGCCAGCTCGAAGGTGGCGCGGCCGGTGGCACAGCCGACGTCGAGTGCGGTGCGCATTGGCTGGCCCTGCCGTGCGGCGACGGCGATGTCGGCCAGCGTTTTGGGGAAGTTGGGCACGTCAAAGTAGCTCGCGCCCCAGTGGAACTCGCAGTATTCGGACACCAGCTTGTCGGTTTCGTACATCGCGGTTGCGGGCAGCGCCGCGGGTGGCTCGCCGACCACGTAGCGGAAACCGGCATGCTGGAAAAAATGGCGGCGGAAGGCGTAGCGCGAGCCGGGCAGCGCTTCGTTGCCGCAGGAAATCCACGACCCGCCTTTGATCAAGTTGTGTTTGCCGTCGAACGTCGGGGTGGTGAAGTCGTCGTACAGCGGGTGGACGTCAAAGCCGGGGAAGGGGTAGGTGGGCGTCTCCAGCCATTGCCACACATTGCCGATGACGTCGAACAGCGGGCCGTGCGCCCAGCGCGTCACCGGGCAGCTCGACGCTTCATGGTCGAGCTCGATTTGCGCCGGCGCCGGCTGCGGCAGCGGCGCGTCGGCAATGCCCGCATGCAGCCGCATCGCATGCCATTCGTCTTCGGTCGGCAAGCGGTACGGCAGCCCGGTTTCGCGCGCCTTCCACGCGCAGAACGCGTGCGCTTCGTGGCAATTGACTTCCACCGGCCAGTCCCACGGCATCGGCACCTCTTCGGCCAGCAACCGCAGCCTCCAGCCGCTGCCGTCACGCACCCAGAAGGTCGGGTGTTCGGCGCGGGCGTAGCGCTTCCACGCCGCGCCTTCTTCACGCCACAGGGTGTCGTCGCGGTAGCCGCCGGCCTGAACGAAGTCGAGGAATTCGGCGTTGCTCACCAAATACTTGCCGGCCTGGAACGCGGCGACTTGCGCCATGTGGTCGCCGAATTCATTGTCCCAGCCGTACACGCCGGGGTGGTTGCGGTCGCGCCCGAGGCGGAACTGTCGCGCCGGGATGTCGACCAGACCATTGCGCGGCGCCGGGCCGCTGTCGCGGCAGGGCGCCCAGTCGGGGTGCGTCTGGACGAAGCGCAGGTCGTGCTGGCGGATCAGCACCGACGAGGTTTCGAGGTGGATGCGCTCGTGCTCGATGCCCATGAGGATCACCCACCACGGGCTGTTCCAGCCGGCATCGACCGGCGCGGGCAGGCGGTCGATCAGCGCGGTCACCGTTTCGCGCACCTTGTCGCGGTAGGTCTTGACCTCGGCGACGCTGGGCCAGTCGTAATGCGTGTCGTCGAGGTCATCCCAGCTCATTTCGTCGACGCCGACGGCGAACATCGATTCCAGCCGCGGGTCGATGCGCTGCGTCAGCAAACCGGCGAGCACCAGTTTGTTGATGAAAAAGGTCGCGGTGTGGCCGAAATAAAAAATCAGCGGATGGCGCAGCGGAATCGGCTTGACCCGGTAGGCTTCCTCGCCGCGCAGCAACTGAAACAGCGACTCGTAGCGGGTGAAGGTGTCAACGAAGGCGCGACCGATCGCGCCCCGCAGCGCTGCGGGATCGGCCGCATCGAGCAAAACGGTACGCAAGCTGGCGGCGCGCTGCAACATCCATCCCCTCCCGACGATTCCCCGGCCCGCCTGCGCGGGCTGACGCCGCGCGGCAAAACCGGCAGACCCCATGTCACCAGATTCTCGCATTGTGACGTGACCGGCTGACACCGCTGCGCAGAGGCAGGGCAAACCCGCGTCGTCAGCAGGGCAGACGGGGGGCTTGTGGCGGCGCAAACGTCGTGCCTACCGCGGTCACGTCGCCAGCCGCAGCGACTTCGACCTTCCAGGAGCGGTGTTACGCCGCCAGCAACAAAGGGTTTGCATGAGGCGGGCCTGGTTGCGTTTTGTATCATCTGATACGTTATTACATTAGATATTTGCCCTTGATGATCCGACGCCTATTTTCCCTGCCGGCTCTCATGGCCGCCACGCTCTATCCGCTTGCTCAACAGGGATTGGGCGCAGAACCCCGGCAAGATGCCCTGCAGATCACCCCATTTGCCGTCATCGGCGCGGTCGCCTACGACGATTCGGTGCAGGGCCGAGGAGCCGGTTTCATTCAAAATGCCAACGGCTTGTTCAATGTGCACAGCGACACTGCCGGGGAACACAGCCACGGCGGCGACTTTCATCGCGGCCTGAATCTGCAGACGCTGGAAGCCGGTCTGCACGCGCATGCCGCTGGCTGGGGCGAAGCCGGGCTGCGGTTGTCGAGCGACGGCCACACCGTCGAGCTCGAAGACGCCTGGCTGCGCAGCCGGCCGATTGCAGGCGGGTTGCAAGTGAAGGGTGGGCGGTTTTTCAGCGCCATCGGTCTGCAAAATGCACTGCACCCGCATGCCTGGGCCTTCGTCGATCAGGCGCTGCCGTACCAACTCTTGCTAGCCGGGGGGCTACGCGGCGACGGCGCGCAGCTGACCGTGCTCATCCCGCAGACTGGACCGTGGCGGCTGCAACTGGGGGCGGAAGCGCTCCAATCGGACAATGCCGCAGTAGCCGCACAGACTGGCCCGGTGTCGGGCTTCGTCACCACCACCGGCAAGACCGTCAGCATTCCCATGCGCGGCAGCGCTGCCTGGCCGCAGGTCTGGACGGCTTTTGCCAAGGCCGAATGGTCGCCCATCGCAGGCCAGACCCTCCTGAGTGGCCTGGCGACGGTGCGTGGCCGGCAACATCAGGAACTCCATCGCTACCACCCCGGCATCAACGACGCCGATCATGCGCTGCAGGGCAGCACCCGTACCGATATCGCTTCAGTCGGCTGGCAGCGTGCAGGCGCAGGTGAACACGGCGCTGGCGACGTGCTGCTCACTGCCGAATACTTCCGCCAGACCAAGGACTTGCTGCTCACCTACCACGACACCAAGCCGTGGAACATCGGCATGCCGCGGCAATTGCGCATCGACGGTTACGTGCTGCAGGCGCTTTACGGCATCGCGCCGCGCTGGCAGGTCGGCGTGCGCCTGGATGGGGCGGGCAACGTCCACGAGGCCGTGCGCAGCGCCTCGCCGCAGTTTTGCGCCCCGCCCTACCAAAACCTGCGTTGCCCACGGCAGACCAGCGCGTTCGACGCGCTGCAGCGCCTCAGCCTGGTGGCGACGTGGAACCTCGATCAGCATCAGCGCCTGCGGGTCCAGCTCTCCCACGCCCGCGTGCCCGTGGCCGAGGACAGCAATGGCGATGGTCGGCTCGACGCCGTGCGCAAGAACTTCCGTCAGCTCCTGGTGCAGTATCAGCTGAGCTTTGGCGGCGGACAGCATTCCGCCGCCGATTGACAGCTCACGTGCCAGCGCATGGTGTGCGCGTGACCCCGCGCTGGCGTCTTTTTGCCGCGCATCGTGACGGGCTTGTTGCAGCATTGCAGAGAGTGACACCGCGCAGTGAGGCGGATAAGATGGAACGAAACATTCGTCGAAAAAAAATCAACTCTTCGAATGCAGAATCCATCTTTCATTGCCTGGGGAAAATTTCGCGCAGAGCTTGGCCGGCATCCGTTGGATGATCACTGCCTGGATGTCGCCGCCACCTTCCGCCAGCTGTGCGATCTACCGCTGATTGCCCGGCTTGGTGCTTTGACCGCCAGCCAACGCGACCGACTGGCAGTCATCGCGTTCCTGCACGACTTCGGCAAGTGCAACCGTGGCTTCCAGGCCAAGATCGACCCGGCGGTGCGCGACACGGCCGGCCACGTCCTCGAAGCCGTGGCCCTGCTGTTCGATCTGCAAGACCTCTGGCCGCCCGGATGGACCGCGCTGCTCACCGACATTGCCGGCTGGTTCGGCGACGAGGAGCAGGCGCTGCAAGTGCTGCTGGCCAGCGTCTCGCACCACGGCCGCCCGGTATCGGAAAACGACTACCGCAACGCCGGCATCGACCGCGTGGCCAGGCGTTGGTGGACCGCGGTTTCGGGCTACGACCCGCTGGCTGCGCTCGATGACCTGGCAGCGGCGGCACGCAACGCCTTTCCCGATGCCTTCGGCTCCGACATCCCACCGATCGACGCCACACCGGCCCTGCAACAGCGTTTTGCCGGGCTAGTGATGCTGGCCGACTGGATCGGCTCCGATACACAGTTCTTTCCCTTTCGGCAAAGCCCAGAGGAAGACCGGCCAGCGCTGGCCCAGGCGGCAGCACAGCGCGCCTTGCGTAGCATCGGACTGGCGCCCCCCTCGCTTCGCCATCTCAAGCCGTTTGCCGAAGTCTTTGCGTTCCAGCCGACCGCGCTGCAGGCGGCATTGGCCGAGCAAATCGCCCCTACGGAGGACACCCGCCTGCTGCTGGCCGAGTCCGACACCGGCTCGGGCAAGACCGAGGCAGCGCTGGCCTGGTATTTCCGTCTCTATGCCGCGGGCAAGGTCGATGGGCTGTATTTCGCCTTGCCCACGCGCGTCGCCGCTCGCGAGCTGTACGGGCGCGTGTTCAAAGCCATCGAATCGGCGTTCGACGCCGATCACCGTCCCGGCCCGGTGCTGCTGGCCGCTCCGGGCTATGTGCAGGTGGATGGGCAGAGCGTCGGCGCGGTGTTGACCGATCCGCAGGGCACGCTGTGGGACGACAGCGCCCGCGACCGCCAGCGCGAGCGGCTGTGGTCGGCCGAGCGGCCAAAGCGCTTCCTCGCCGCGCCGATCGCAGTCGGCACCATCGACCAGGCGCTACTGTCGACCCTGCAGGTCAAGCACAGCCTACTGCGCTCAGTCTGCCTCGATCGGCACCTGCTGGTGGTCGACGAAGTGCATGCCTCCGACCCCTACATGCGCGAAGTGCTGCGCGCACTGCTGCGCGGGCATCTCGCCCGCGGCGGCTGGGCGCTGCTGCTGTCGGCCACCCTCGGCGAATCCGCCGCAGCGGCTTATTTCGATCGCCCCGTGTCACCGCTGGACGAGGCCGTGCAGCGACCCTATCCCCTGCTATCCGCGCGGGGACATGGGTGGCCGATGCCCGCGCCGCGCGAGCGCCGCATCGAGATCGCGCTGTCGTCGACGCTGACCGACGATGCAGCGCTCCTGCCGCGACTCGCCCAAGCACTGCAGGCGGGCGCTCGCGTGCTGGCGGTGTGCAACACCGTGGCGCGGGCAAATGCGTTGTTCCGCAGCGTCGAGGCATATCTGGAGCAACATCACCCCGAGCTGCTGCCCGCGCTGTACAGCCTCGGGGGTGTGCGCTGTCCGCACCATGGCCGCTTCGCACGCGAAGACCGCGAGCGGCTCGACGCGGCAGTGACGGCGCAGCTCGGCAAGGGCTCTCCCGACGGTGCGCGCCTGCTGATCGGCACGCAAACGCTGGAGCAAAGCCTGGACATCGATGCCGACTGGCTCGTCACCGACCTGGCGCCGATGGACGTGCTGATCCAGCGCATCGGCCGTCTGCACCGGCACGACCGCCGCTGCCGCCCGCAAAACCACTCGGTTCCCCGCGTGCTGGTGCGCGTTCCCGACCGCGATCTCGGTACTTTCCTGACGCGCGACCACCTGCTGCGCGGTCCGGCGGGGCTGGGCAGCGTCTACGTCGACGGGCGCGTGCTCGCGCTGACCTGGCAATCGCTTGCTGCCGACCCCGACCTGCGGCTGCCGGCACAGGCGCGGGCGCGCATCGAAGCCACCACCCATCCGCAAAGCTTTACCCGGTTACCCGATCCCTGGATGGCGCACGGCGCTGCCATCGAAGGCAAGGAACTCAGCGAACTCCGCCAAGCCTTGCGCTCCGTCCTCGATGACAAACCCTTTGGCGACCTGCACTACGTCGACAAGAGCGAGCGCGTGCTCACCCGGCTTGGGCGACCGACCTACGACATCCCGCTGGCCGTGCCGATGCGCTCCCCCTTCGGCGCGACGATCGCGCGCGTATCGCTCCCTGCGCATTGGCTGCGCGAGGACCGCGTGCCCGACGCACTGCAGGCCCACCAAACCGCCGACGGCTTTGCATTCTCAATCGGTGAGACGGCGTTTCGCTATACCCGCTTCGGCCTGGAGAAAGACGATGCACGACTTGCTCAGTGACCCCTTGATCGGCGTGCGCACCGCACAGGGCTCGCGACGCCTGAATCTCCCCGAGTTATTGGCGGCGCTGAGCGCCGGGCAGGTCGATGCCTACACCGGCCTGCGCGCGCACCAGGCCGATCCCTGGCATGTGTTCCTGGTGCAGCTGGCTGCCAGCATCCAGGCGCGCTTTCCCACCGACGCATTGCCCACCGACGCGGACTACTGGCGCGAGGGCCTGCTCGACCTGGCCGACGGCATCCCCGAGGCCTGGCAGCTGGTGGTGGAAGACGTGACCAAGCCCGCCTTCCTGCAACACCCATGGAAAAGCTGGGAGACCGAGGCGGCGGACTACGGTGTCAAAACCAGTCGGGGGCAGACGGTGTTGGAGCCCAAGGCCAGCTCGCCGGACGAGCTGGACGTGCTGGTTACATCCAAGAACCATGACGTCAAGATGGCGCGAACCGCCCCCCAGACTCCCGAGGCATGGATTTATGCGCTGATCACTTATCAGACCTTCAGCGGCTATAACGGCTCGGGTAATTACGGCTCCATCAGAATGAATGGAGGATTCGGCTGCCGTGCGGTCCTTCGCTGGACATACACGGATAATCCATCGGAGAGATTTGCTGACGAGACAGAGCTATTGCAATCACTGCGTCAGTCAACCCGTGAACTTTTTGGTTATGCGAAGAAAGGGGTGGCGCTCACATGGTTGTCCGTTTGGAACAGGAGCGATCATCAATTCCTGTTGAGTGACGTTGAACCCTGGTTCATTGAAGCTGTTCGGCCGCTGCGGATTGAACCGCCCCGGGTATCGCGGAGGCTCCAACATTGGAGAATGGAGCCATGAAGAAGTCCCCGAAGTTTTCCCCTGAAGTCCGTGAACGGGCTGTGCGCATGGTGCTGGAGCACCGGGCGGAGTAT
>JAJZAQ010000071.1 GCA_021799355.1 Pseudomonadota bacterium | reverse complement strand
GTAAAGCGTGCCGCCGGCCAGCAGCGCGACGTACATCTGCCGCCGGCCAAAGCAGGCCAGGCTGATCGGCCGTGACAGCGGAAAATTGCGCAGCACCAGCCACAGCATCAGCACCCACATGGTGAACTGGCCGCCGAGAAAGCCCAGCAGCAGCCCTTCGAGTCCCCACGGCCGGGCGAGGTAAGACAACAGCACCGACATGCCGTAGCCCAGCGCGTACAGCGCGACGATGGCACGGTACTGCTTCAGCCCGGAGAGGAACACCGTGGTGATCCACAAATTGGCCAGCAGCGTGAGTCCCACCACGATGAGCACGCGGTACAGATTGCTCACGCCCGCAAACCCCAGCAGCGCCGCCACCCAGCCCAGGCTGCCGCTGACCGCCGTGGTCACCAGCATCACGCCGGGGTTGGCGGGGGCGATCTCGGCGTTGCGCTTTTCGAACAGCCGGTCGGCCACCCAGCGGGTAAAGCCCAGCTGCAGCCCGCCGGTGAGGATGAGCGAGGTCATGATGAGGTAAGTCACCGTCACCTGGAACTGGGTGATCAGGGTGTCGGGTGTGACCACACCGAGCGACAGCACGCCCACGGCGATCAAGCCGATGATGGAAAACACCCACGGCCCGGAGCTGATGATCGAGGCGTACGTGTAGGCGCGCAGCAGACCGAGGTAGGACTCGGTGCGCAGCAGCTTGCGCAGCTCGAAACCGATGCCGGCCATTCAGACGTGTCCCCGTGTGGCGGGTGCTGCGGCGGGTTCGCCCGGCGGCGCAGTCTCTCCGGGTGGTGCATCCGGCGCGGAGGGGGCGGCATCGGGGGGCAGCTCGCCGCGCAGCCAGGTGGCCACGGCGCCGACCTCGTCACGCAATCCGGCGGCCCGGGCGGCGCTGCGCTGCAGTGCATCGTCGTACACCGCGCGGTAATGGTCGAACATGATCGGCTGGGTGTAGTAGCGCTCGACGCGGGCGATGCCGGCCTGGCTGGCCGCCTGCCAGCGCGCGGTGTCGCCGAGCAGCCCGGCACAGGCCTCGCCCAACGCCTGCGCGTCGGCGATGCCGACCACCGCGCCGGAAGCGCCCAGCGCCTCGTCTTCCGCGCCCAGACCGTAGATCAGCTGGCGGCACGAGCCCACGTCGGTCGTCACCGCGGGCACTCCCCCGGCATAGCCTTCGAGGATGACCAGCGGCAGCGCCTCGCTGATCGACGACAGCACCACCAGGCCGATTTTGGGCATGAGCTCGGTCAGCTTCTGAAAGCCGAGGAACTTCAGCGTGTCGCCCAGTTGCAGGCTGGCAGCCAGTTCGCGGCATTCGCGCGCATAGTCCGGGTGTTCGTCCTCCGGGCCGGCGATCCAGCCCTGCAATCCGGGGATGCGGTTGCTCGCCACGCGCACGGCGCGGATGAAGGTTTTGACGTCCTTGATCGGCACCACACGGCCGATCAGGCACATCACCGGCGGCGGCTGCGGCGGCCGCAGCGCGCGCGTGGCGGCGAACGGCGGCACGTTGATGCCGTTGGCGATACAGCAGGTGGTCACCGGGTCGGCGCCATCGGCGATCTGCCGCAGGCGGTTGGTTTCGTACAGCGCGATCACCGGGTCGGCGGCGTCGTAGCACATGCGGCCGAGCGACTCGAACAGCCGGATCCAGAGCTGGCGGAAATAGCCGGCTTCGCCCGCAGTGCGCTCCAGGATGGGCGTGTTGTCGCTGATCCAGCTGGCGGAAAACAGGTCGATGCGCCGCTCTTTGGTGTAGATGCCGTGTTCGGACAGGATCAGCGGGCGGTCGTGAAGCCGCGCCAGCACCGCGCCGAGATAACCCGCATACCCGGTGGAGACGGTGTGGTAGACGCGCGCCGGTGGCAGTGACCGCGCCAGTGTGGCCAGGGTCCAGATCGGGGTGTGCATGGTGCGCACCGTCCAGAAATAATCGACGAACGACGGGTCCGTGCAGCGCAGCTGGTACTGCTCGGTCAGATAGGCCCACGCCTGATGCGAGTGCAGAAAGTAGTGCAGGTCGAGCTGGTGCTGCATGGCCTGCAGGCTGGCGCGCAGCACCTCGGCACGGCTGTCGCGGTCCTTGCCGTCGCGCAGCAGGGCGTGCAGACGTTCGACCAGCGCCGCGGTCTGGGCGTCGCCGCGCTCCTCGCGCGCCGCAGGCAGCACCGATTCGCTGAACAGGTAGTGATGCGTCAGGCCGACGACGTTGGCCGGCAGCTGGTAACGTGCCTTGCCATAGTCCTGCTCGCGCGAGCCGAGGAACACCAGGTGAAACCGCAGATGGGGGAAGCCGTTGATGATCTGGTGTACCCAGCTCGACACCCCGCCGGAGACATACGGGTAGGTACCTTCGAGCAGCAGCATGACGTCGATGTCCGCCGCCGGCGCGTGCGGCTGGGGCTGGGTGTCGGAAAACTCGGGATGCGACATGGGCGAATTGTCAGGCAGAGGCCGCGCCCTGAGCGGATTCGCCCAGCAGCAGACGGTCGGTTTCGCTCAGCGGCGCTGCTGCCGCCGGTAGCAGTGGGGCGCCTTCGTCCTCGCCGCGACGGCGTACCGCCGGGTCGACGCCGATGGCCGGCCCGCGCGCGCTGGGCTGAGGCGCCTGCCAGACCCGCACCACCGGTCGCAGGCGCGGGGCGACCTGCTGCGCGCGCAGCGGCTGCAGCACGCCGGCGATGCGGTCGAAGCGGCGATCGTTCCATTCCAGCTCGGCGGCGTAAGGGCGCCAGAGCATCGGGCTGACGCCTTCGGCCGCCAGCTCGGCCAGTACGTCACGGGCATCCTGCGTGCGCCCCGCCGCCAGCGACAGGCGCAAAAACATGATGCGCAGCCCGGTGTCCTGCGGCAGCGCCTGGCGTGCCAGGGTGCAGTACTGCAGCGCCTGCTGCAGGGCGAAGTCGCGCAGATCGCCCTGCGCCAGTCCCTGATAGATGAATTCCATCTGCAGTTCGGCCACGCGCTGCGCCGCGCGGGCCAGTGCGGCGCGATCCGCGGTGTCGTGGCGCACGGCCTCGACCTCGCGCTGCGCGGCCTGCAGCGCATCGGTCAGCCGCTGCTCCCAGGTGTTGCTGATGCCGTAGGCGAGCAGGCGGATTTCCTCGTCGGGGTCGGCCAGCAGTCGGCGCAGCACCGGCAGGGCCATGCGCGGCGCCATGTCGCGCAGCGCCAGCACGGCGCGGATGCGCTGTGCCTGCGGTTGACTCTGATCGCGGGCGATGCGCGCCGTCTGCCCGGCGGGCAGGTCGCGGCGCTGGTCATCATCGATGTGCGACACGGCAAACACCTGCAGTTGCGGCGCGGTGCGCAGATGGTCACTGGCCTTCTGCCGCTTTGGCAGCCACTGCGCCAGCCGCGCTGCCAGCAGCAGGCCGAACACGCCGACCAGCGGAAAAAACAGCGCCAGCAGCGTCAGCAGCACGAGCGACAGCCGGCGCGGCTGGCGTATCGGCGCTGGCAGCAGCGTCCATAGCAGCACGCCGCTGAGCACTGCCGCGGCGCCGTGGATCAGCCAGAACAGCAGCAGGTGGCTGTCGCTGCCGCTGGCCAGTAGCCACGCCGCTGCGGTTTCGAGCACGACGGCGGCCGAACCGAGTTTGTAGAACAGCGGATTCACGGCGTTTTGCTCTCTGCTGTGGCAGGGCTGAGCAGGCGGCGCAGTTCGAGAAACCCACGCGCGCCCGTGACTTCGATGAAGTCCAGGTCGAACGCCTGGTCGGGGCGCTGACCGCTGCGGCCGAGGATCTGCCCGAGCTGGGTGACCATGTCGCGGCGGTAGTTCGCCAGCCCCGCGGTGCTCAGCAGCGGCAGCAGCACCACCAGCGTTGGCTGGCCGTTGCGGCCTTTGAGCGTCCAGGTCGAGCTTTCCACGGGCTGCAGCCCGGCGAATTCAGCCAGCACGTCGTCGCTCACCCTGCCCAGTCCGCTCCACACCGCGCAATAACTGCGCAGCTTGAAGTTTTGCCCCAGTTCGCTGAGTTGCGCCCATTCCTGCTGCAGGCTGATGGGCGCCTGCACCCACGCCGAGCGCACGTCCTCGACGGCGAGTTCGAGCTGGCTGAAGTCGAGGTAGGACGCGCACAGCACCTGCAGCCGCTGCAGATTGTTGTCCTCGAACGACATGAACGGCATGGTGTGCACGGCGAGCAGGGCGTCGACCTCGTCGTAGGCGTCCAGGCGCAACGGCGCGGCAAACACCCACGGCGCACCGGCAACGGTGTCGAGCGCGGCCTGGGCGATGTGCACCGCCTGGTGGGTTTCGAGCACGCGGTTGATCAGCGGGTCCTGCAAATCCAGCCCCGGCAGATTCTGGCCCAGCGAAGCGACCAGCCGCCAGTGCAGGCCTTCGGCCGTGACGTCACGCAAAAACACCCCGGCTTCGACCAGGCGGCACGACTGGCTGAGCAGCTGCAAGAAGGCCCGCGGATCGGGCAGGGGCGGCG
The DNA here is from genome assembly GCA_021799355.1 of Pseudomonadota bacterium. Classification (GTDB taxonomy): domain Bacteria; phylum Pseudomonadota; class Gammaproteobacteria; order Burkholderiales; family Burkholderiaceae_C; genus Thiomonas. The sequence continues at coordinate 5,305 of JAJZAQ010000071.1, read as the reverse complement.
GCACGGGCAGACCGGGAGTGCGCGCGGGGGCGGTCAGCGCCGGCCGGTCGCCCTGGAAGGTGAAGGTGCGGCGCAGGTCCAACAGCGCATCGCGCAGCGTCATCGGCCGGTCGGTGAGTTCCTGTTCCAGGGTGGACAAGGCGTCTTTGATGACGAACAGCCGCCGCTTGGTGCGCTCCAGCCGCGCCGTGAGGTCTTTGACCACTTCGCGGTGCAGCACCTGGCGGTTGCGGAATGCCGCGCCAAACTCGCCAAGGATCAAGGTCATGAGCATGCCGCCGAGAAAGAACTCCGCCGGGAAACCCTGGGGCGTGACCGTGGTGACGAACCCTGGTGCGATCTGGGAAAACGCGGCGTACAACGCCACGCCGAACAGCCCGTAGCCGGCACCGTAGCGCACCGCGATCAGCCAGGGGCCGAACCAGGCCCACGGAAACCCGGCGTGGACTCCCAACGGATCGCCCGGGCGCAGCCTCCAGCCCAGCCAGAGCACCAGTGTGGGCAGCAGGGCGCTTTCGATCATGGCGATGAGCCGCCCGGAGCGGGTCACCGGCCGCCAAAAGCGCAGCCAGCCCCAGCGCACGCGCGCCGACTCGCCGCGCATGCGGCGGGTGACGCGGGTGGACAGATCGCCGAGTTTCATCCGCAGCGCGGCAGGTCGCCTCAGGAGGCGACAGCCGGTTTGGCCGCGCCGGCGGCGACGCGGATGCCGCGCAACAGCGCCTCGATCTGCGCCTGGCCGACTGCAGCCAGCGCTTCATACCCCCAGCCCGAGCGCGCACCGCTGGCACTCCACACCACCTGACCGCTGGTCACGTCGGTGACCTGCAGGGTCAGGCCGACGGCAGGCTCGCTGTCGACCCCGGTTTTGTAGCGCCACTCGGTCACCGTGCCCGACAGCGCGTAACGCGCGCCCTGCTGTCTGGCCCAGGCCAGCGCCTGCGCCGTACTCACCGCCGGCTCGGCGTCCAGCGGGTTGTCGCTGGGCTTTTGCGGGTAGACGACGACGTCGCGCAGCCCTTTTTGCAGCAGCAGCGAGACGGTGATCGCCTGCGCCCGGCGCTCGACCAGCGGCACGTCGGTGGCGTTGCTCAGGGGCAGCACGGCGAATTTGGCATCGGCCGGCACGGTCAGCGACTGCCCGGGCAAGGCGGTGACGGCGCAGCCGGCAAGCCACAGTGTGCCGGCGCCGGCCAGGCCCAGCACCGCGCGCCGGGTGAGAGAGGACTTGGTCATGGAATGCTCCTGCGTCATGGTGAAAACTGCCATATCAGCGGCCGAACCACAGCCGGTATTGCACGCTCCACTGCCGGTTCAGCCCGGAGGTGTTTTGCTGCCGCTGGTAACTCAGCGACAAGGTGTCGGGCCCGAGCAGCGGGCCGTGGATGCCGATGGACAGATTGTTGGTCAGCCCCAACCGGCGTGATTGCAGCACATCGACCTCGGCGTAGGGCATCCAGCGCTGCGTGTATGTGTCGCTGTGCGCGGTATTGAACCCCAGGCCCACGCCGTACACGTCGTCGCCCGCGGGAATGAACGCTGCCGCGGTCGGCGCCGTGCCGCCGGGCAGCAAGGATGCATACGGGGGCAGCGGCGGCGTGGCGCCGGCGCTGAAGCGGTTGGAATAGCCCAGCAGCTTGACGCTGAGGTCGGGTTCGCTGCGGCGGAACCACAGACCGAGGACGAACTGGGTACTGGCGCCATGACCGAGCGGATCGCCGCGGCGGGTGTCGTAGCGCATGACTGCCGTGCTGACGTCGGCCCAGGCACGGCCGAAATCGCGCGACAGCCGCAGCTGCAGCCGGTCGCGCGCTCCGGCGATCTGCAGCAGCCCCGACTCGTCGGCCACGGCGTTGTGCTCGGCCTGTAGCTGTGCGCGCACCTCGCCAGGCAGCAGCGTGCTGCCCTCGATGCGCCAGCCGTCGAGCGTGCCCACCGCGGTGTTGTGCGTCAGCGTCGCGCCGAATTGCGTGTGCTCGCCCTGCCATTGCACCCCGAGCTGGGCATCGTCCCACGTGCGCGGCAGCGTCGCGGGGGTGGTACTGCGCAGCGCTTCGCGGCTGGCCTGCGCCTGCACCCGCCACGACCCGCCGAGCTGCAGCGACAGCCGCAGCACCGGCCCCTGGCGCACGACGTTGTCGATCTGGCGGTGTTCGATGGTGACGGTGGCGCGGTGTGCCAGCGCCAGCTGCTGCTCGGCGGTCTGCCGGGCCAGCGCCTGCAGGGCCGGGTTGTCCTGTCCGCGTTCGGCGGCGGCATCGAGCACCTTCTCGGCTTCGGCCAGCGCCTGCAGCGGCCTGCCGGCGATGCGCTCGGCCTCGGGTCGGTCCTGCGGCAACAGGTGACGCGCGGCACCTGCTGCCAGCAGGCGCGCGACGGTGTCGCGGTCGCCAGCGCGCAGCGCCAGCTGCAGCTCGATCGACTGCCGTGCCGCCGCAGTGAGCACGCGCCGCGCCAGCCACCAGCGCGCCGCGGCGCCGCTGTCCAGCCGCAGCAGCCAGTCGGCGATCGCCGCGTTGGCCTGCAGCGCGTGTTCGCCGCCGGGCGCGCCGTGGCGCAAGGCTGCGCGCAGCCGGGCCAGCAGGGCCTGCTGCCCGGCGGCGTCCAGCCGGTCATGGCTCAGGCGCAGACGGGCGAGCAGTTCCTCGAACTGCCGCGCGCTGTCGCCGGCTGCAGCGGTGCCGGGGCGTTGCAGCAGCGCCCAGGCCTGGTCGTAGGCGGCTTGCGCGCGGCGGCTGTCGCCGGCCTGCGCCAGCAGGTCGCCGTAATTCACCAGCCAGAGCGCGTCGGTTTTTTTGCGCGGGTACAGCTGCTGGCTGTAGCGCACCGCGGCGGCGGTGTCGCCCACCGTCTGTGCCGCGGCGGACAGGACGTCCAGACCGTCAGGGAGTTTTTGCAGGCCGGCGGCAAAGCGCATCATGTCCTGCCGCAGCGCATCGGTGCGGCTGGCGTCGATGAGCATCCACAGCAGCGCGATCTGGTTGTCGGTATTCCCCGGCGCCAGCCGCAACGCGGTGTGCAGATCGGCCAGCGCCTGATCGGTGCGGCCGAGTGCCCGCCAGACTTGTGCCCGCGCGGCGTAGGTGTCGGCCTGCTGCCGCAGCGCCGCGCCCTGGGCGCTGTCGAGCACGGTGCGCTGCCAGGCGTCCAGACCCGGCAGGCTGGGCGCGCTCACCAGCGTTTGCAGCCAGAACAGACCGAGCGCGTCCGACGGGGCGAACGCCCAGGCCTGCGGCAGCAGCCGCAGCGCTGCGGCGTCGCCCTGCGTCTGCCGCACCAGACGGACGTAGCGCTGCACCTGGTATGGCTTGATGAAGGGGCGCAGGCTGGCGTCGTTCCACAGCGCGGCGTAGGCCGATGCGGCGCTGGAGGTGTCGCTCATGTCCCAGGCGACGTCGCCGAGCAGACTGCTGGCCGCTGCGCGCAGCGGCGCCGGGCCGCTCAGGTGCGCGCTGGCCTGCAGCACGTGCAGCGCCTGGGCGAAGTCGCCGCTTTGCAGCAGCAGCGTGGCGTCGTCGATGCTGCCGCGCAGGTCGAGCGCGCCGCGTTGCAGCGCCTGCGCGTAAGTCTCCAGCGCCTGCTGCACCTGACCGAGGTTGCCCAGCAGCCAGGCCAGCGGCGGCAGCAGCGCCGGGTAGCGGACAGAGGCCTGCTGCAACAGCCGTACCGCCTGTTCGGGGTGGCCGCGCACTTCCAGCGCCTGTGCGTACTGCAGCCATTCCTCCTGACCGAGTTCGCCGCGCGCGGCGCGCAGCTCCCAGTAGGTATCGAGTCCGCGGCTGGAGTGCAGCGCCAGCGCCAGGCGGTGCAGCTCGTCGAGCGCATGACGGCTGAATTGCTGGCGCAACAGCGCGATCCACTGCTGCATCGCGGCGTCGGGCTGGCCGCTCCACTCCAGCACCTGCGCCCGCCGCTGCGCCCAGCCGCGGTCTCCCGGCGACTGTGCCAGCGCGGCGTCGGCGATGCGCAGCGCGCCGCGCAAATCGCCGCCGGCGAGCAACACCTGCCACGCCAGATTGATCTGCGCTGCACTCAGCGCCTTGCCGAGTTGCGCCGGCGGCTGCTGCACATCCACCGCCTGCCGCAGCCAGCGTGCGGCGTCGGCGGGCCGGTCGGCGCCCAAGGCGAGCTGCAGCAAAAACCAGGCCAGCGTCGGCGTGACCGCGCGCTGCCCCAGCGCGGCGGTCGTCTGGGTGTACGCCGCCACGGGCTGGCCGGCGGCCAGCAGCGCGCGCGCGCCGGTTTCGAGCAGTTCCTGCCATTGGGCCGTCGTGGGGACGATGCGCGCCGCGGTAAAGGCCACTTGCGCGGCAAGGGCGTAGGCGTGCAGGCCGACGAGCAGGGGCACCGTCTGCAGTGCCGCCGCCGGGGGCAGTGGCAGGAAGCGCTCGACCATTGCGGCGATGCGCCGTGCTGCCTGCGGCTCGTCCAGCCCTTGCAGCAGCGTGACGGTGTCACGCCATTCGGCGGCGCTTTGCGGGGTGATGCGCAGCAGCAGCGCGGCCAGCGCCTGCCGCGCCTGCGCTTCGGCGGCGGTCTGGTGCCGCGCGCGGGCGTCGAACCAGCGCTGCTTCCAGATCCGCAGGCGCAGGGCGTCGGCCTGCGGGGTGTGCACCGTCGCCAGGGTGTCGAGGGCATGATCGGTCTGGCCGATGCGCAGATAACGCTGCGCCAGCAGCAGCCGCAGCTGCACGTCATCGCCACGCAGATCGACCAGGTGGCGCAGGTATTCGATGGCCAGGGTGTTGTCGTTGCTGGTGGCCAGCAGGTGCATCAGGTGCTGTCCCGGAAACACCAGTGCCAGCGTGGCGGCGCACAGCAGGCCCAGTCCGAGCAGGGTGCCGCGCGGAAACAGGCGGCTGCGCTGCGGATCATCGGGGGAGATGTGCAGCGGGTCGCGTTGCTCTGGGGTGGGTTGGTCCAGCATCCGGGCAGCCGCCGTTCAGGCGCGCTTGAGCGTGAGGTCCAGCGTCGTGGCCGGGGTGGTGACGCGCACGCCGTCGGGCGTTTTGTCCACCTTGACGCCGGGGCCGGCCTGCACCGTCCACGCCGCGGGCAGCATCAGCACGACATCGACCGGCAGATGGCCGTGCAGCCGCAGCTGTACGCGCCCGCTTTGCGCGTCCCAGCGGGCGATGTCGGCGTTGGCGTCGATCAGGCGCGGCGTCTGCGCCGCCGTGGCGCCGGTTTGCAGCACCGCCTGCGCGGCGCTGGCATGGATGTAACGCTGCTGCGCATGCTCGGTCCAGCCGACGATGGACTGGCAGCGGTCGAGCGCGGGCACGGCCTCGGCGGCCGGCTGCAC
>JAJZAQ010000070.1 GCA_021799355.1 Pseudomonadota bacterium | reverse complement strand
GCCCGCCGGTTTGCCGCCCGCCACACTCGACGCTCTGCTGGAGCCGGACATCACCCCCACGTTCACCGCCGAACAGCTCGCCGCGCTCGGTCTGCCGCTGCTGCCGCAGGCGCGTGCCTATGCGGGAAAACTTGCCGTGGTGCAACTACCCAACGCCGACGCCGCGCCCGACTACGTGCTCGGCACCGACAATTTTTACGTCATCACCCGCTACAACCACTCGGCGTTCTACGCCCTGGCGGTGATCGAACTCGGCGAAGTGGTGTCGGCCGCCGCCGCAGCAGCCGGCGCGGCATCAGCGAGATGAGGCGCTGAGCTCGCGGATGCCGGCGAGCACGATGGCGCTGAGCTCAGCCACGTCCTCGCCGAGCCGCCGCGCCCCGGCCACATCGCCGATGTCAAGCGCCGCCTTGGCCTGACGCGCCAGTTCGTGGATTTGCGCGTGCTGCTCCAGTAGCCGGGCATAGCGCGGGTCCCGGCCGTAGTACAACCGGCCCTGCCCACCCAGCCAGAGACCGAGGTGACATTGGTTTTCCGCCTCGACGTCGAGCACATGCTCGGGAAACGGCACTTCGCCGCGCAGCGCCTGCTGCAGGCGTTCGACGCGGCGTTGCTGCGCCACTTCGACCTCGTGGGGAAACGGCGCGGCGCGCAGATTGGCCTGCGGCCGCACCCAGGTCTGCACCCAGGTGGCAACGGCCTGCGACGGCAACGGCCGCGAAATGGCATAGCCCTGCGCCAGGGTGCAGTTCATCGCCGCAAGCATCGACAGATGTTCGAGCGTCTCCGCCCCCTCGCCGATGACTTCCAGACCGAGCAGATTGGCCGCGGTGATCACCGCCGAGACGATGGCGAAGTCCTTGGGGTCGTTGACCATGTCGCGGACGAACGACTGGTCGATCTTGATCGACTGCGCCGGCAGTTGCTGCAGGTAAGTGAGCGACGCCGCGCCGGTGCCGAAATCGTCCAGCGCCACGCTCATCCCCAGGTCCTGGCACGCCTGCAGCACCTGCTTGGCCTGCTGCAGATTGCGCAGCGGCGCCGATTCGGTGATTTCGAGCATCAACGCGCTGGCGGCAAACCCTGGGTGGTTGCGTAGCGCCTGCTGCAGATCGTCGAGAAATTCCGCTGCCAGCAGATGCTCGGCGCTGATGTTCACCGCGACATGTAGCTCCAGCCCCTGCGCCCGCCACAGCGCGCCCTGCGATAGCGCCTGGTCGAGCACGAAGCGGCCGATCGGTCGTGCCAGCTTGCCGTGGTCGAGCACGCTGGCGAACTCGCCCGCCGACACCACCGTGCCCTGCTCGGTGCGCAGCCGCAACAAGGCCTCGACGCCAACCACCGCCGGCCGTGCCGGGTCGCCGCCGATGGACACGATGGGCTGGTAGTACAGCAGCAGACGGCCCTGGTGCAGCGCGGCTTCGACGCTTTCCAGCAGGTTTTTCTGCTTCTGCGCCTGATGTTCGAAGTCGGGCTTGAAGCGCAGATAGCGGTCACGCCCGGCAGCCTTGGCCGCGTACAGCGCCAGGTCGGCGCGACGCAGCAGGGTTTCGGCGTCGCCGCCGTCGTCGGGATAGAGGGCGCAACCGACGCTGGCGGAGATCGACGCCTGCCGCCCGACCCCGAGATCGAACGGCTGGCGCAGCGCGCCGAGGATGCGCTGTGCTGCAGCCTGCGCCGCGGCTTCGCCGCCGAAATTGTCGGTCAGCAACACGGCGAATTCGTCGCCGCCCATGCGCGCCATGACCTCGCCTTCGCGCAGAATCGACTGCAGCCGCTGCGCCGTGTCACGCAGCAGCACGTCGCCGGCAGAGTGGCCGTAGGCGTCGTTGACCTGTTTGAAACCGTCGAGATCGAGCAGCAGCAGGGCAAACGCGCCCTGCTGCGCCCAGGCCGTCTCCAGCGCAAGCTGCAGGCGTTCGCGCAGCAGCGTGCGGTTGCCCACCGCGGTGAGCGGATCGGTGATCGCCAGCTGGCGCAAATGGTGTTGCTGCGTCTGCGCCAGCGCCAGCTCGCGTCCGATCTGCCCGCGGGCGTAGCGGTAGAGCACGGTCAGCAGCAGCAGAAAGCACACTAGACCGAGCAGCGGAGGCCAGACGGTGCGCCAGTATTGCGCCCAGAGCACGCTTTCGGGTACCGAGACGGCCACCGCCAGATCCGGGTAGGCCTGCAGCCGCTGCCAACTGCCGATGCGGGTGACACCGTCGGCGGTGACGAAGCCGCTGTAGTGGCCGCCTTTGCGCACCGGGTCCTCGGCCAGTGACCGCGCCAGCGCGCCTTTTTGCGGCTGCGCAAAAAACGCTGCGTCTTTCGGTGACGGCCAGCGCGCCAGCACGTAGCCGTCCTGCCGCGCCAGTACGGCGGCCATGCCGCGGTAGGGCAGTGCGGTGTTCGACAGGGTGTGCTGCAGAAAGCTCTCGGTGCTCACCGCGGCGATCACGTAATAGCCGGGATGGGTGCGGCCCGGAGGAATTTCGCGCACCAGCGGAAACACCCATTTGCCCACCAGCGGGCTTTTCACCGCACGGGTGATGAGCAGACCGTCGCGCTGCGGCAGCTCGCGCAGCACGCGGTGGGCTTCGAACAGAGCCGGGTCGGCGTGGGTTTGCGGCAGCCCCGCGGCGCGCAGCGAACTGCCCAGCAGACGCCCGCCGGGCGACACGATGCACAGCGACAGCGCCCCGGGCAGCAGCGCCTGCCGACGTTCGAGCAGCAGTTGCAGCGCCTCCGGGTGATCGAGCAAATCGGTCTTTTCCGCCAGATCCGAGCCGGTGGCTTCGAGCACCGCGGAAAAGCTCTGGAAGTACGACTGCGTGGCACTGACCAGAAAGCTCGAACTGGTGTCGAGCGAGGCGTACAGAATCTGCCGCTGCCCGCGCCAGGTGTTGAGCGCGTAAAACAGCGCCAGCGAGACGAACACCAAAAACAGCGTCCAGTACAGACGGCCGATCCAGCGCTGCGCCAGCGGCGTGCTCGCCAGAGGCGGCGACGGCTGCGGCAGGGACAGCGTGCCCGTCTGCGGCGCCCCGAACGACAGGGTGTCGGGAGCATCATCGGCGATCTGCGCTGGAACCATGCAGGACGGGAGGCGGAGGCGGAACTGAAAGTGCACCGGCAGACCGGCCACCGCTTCAGCGGGAGGTCACACCGGTTTTGGCCTGCACTGTAGCGGCAGCAACATGCGGTTCACAACGCCGCGTTCCAGGAGGGCGGCACGCAAAGGTGAATTGTGTGATGCATTTCACAATTCCTGTTCCAGCGCAACGACCTGCCTGCGCGTGTTCAACGCCACATGGATGCCGGCGAAAATCAGCAGCGCCGCCCACAGGTGGTACCAGTGAATGGTCTCGCCAAGGAACAGCCAGCTCAGTATGGCGGCAAACAGCGGCGCCAGGTTGCCGAAGTAGGCCGGGATCTGCGCCCCCACTTTGCCCACCGCGCTGCCCCAGCACCAATACGCCAGCAGCGAAGGCAGCACGGCGACGTATGCCAGCGCCGCCCAGACGTGCGGCCCCCAGTGCGTCACCTGCCCGCCGAGCCAGCGTTCGGCCAGCATGAACGGCAGGATGGACAGCACCCCCCAGATCATCTGCGCCGCCAGCGACGTCATCGGCGCCAGCCCCAGCGGCCGCTGGCGCAGTTCCCAGGTGTAGATGGCCCACAGGAACACGGCCAGCAGCATGATCAGATCGCCTGCCGCAAAGTGCAGCGCCGCCAGATGCGCCACATCACCCTTGGCCACGACCAGCGCCACCCCGGCGATCGACAGCAGCGCGCCGATCCATTGCGCGCGCCCGACGGGCTGTTTGTAGAACGCGCCGCCGATGAGCAGGATGAACACCGGTGCGCTGGAGGTAATCAGCGACACGTTCAGCGGCGTGGTCGTCTCCAGCGCGACGTATTGCAGCGAGTTATAGCTGCCGACGCCGAGAATGCCCATGATGGCGATCGACTTCCAGCGGCGGAAAAACACCGCGCGGTTGCGCCACAAATCCGGGCCGACGAGCAACAGGGCGATGGCCAGGGCGAAAAACCAGCGGTAAAAACTCAGCGCCAGCGGAGGAATCTGCCCGACCATCAACCGCCCGACCACGGCGTTGCCGGCCCAGAACAGCGGCGGCAGCGTGAGCAGTACAGCGGTGCGCGGATCGAGCAGGCGGGGGTGGTGGTCGGGCATGCGGGCATTATTCCAGCGCCCCGGCTTTTCTGCCGGCCCTGCCGCTGCGGCGGAATTTGCGGCATCATGCACATTATGCGCATCGCCATCGTTTCCGACATCCACGGCAACCTGCCCGCGCTCGACGCGGTGCTGGCCGACATCGCCCGTCGCGGTGCCGACCTCACGGTCAACTGCGGCGACCTGCTCAGCGGCCCGCTGTGGCCGCGCGAAACCGCGCAGCGGCTATTGGCCTTGAACCTGCCGACGATTGCCGGCAACCACGAGCGGCAGCTGCTGGCCTGCGCGCAGCAGCGCGGCGGCGACGGTGACCAATATGCCTTCGAGCAGACCACGGCCGAGCAGCGCGAGTGGCTGGCTGCGCTGCCCGCGCGCCTGCAACCCGCGCCCGGGGTGGTGATGATCCACGGCCGTCCCGACAGCGACCTGGACTATTTGCTCGACACCGTCGACGCCGCCGAACCCTCGGGCGTGCGGCTGGCTACGCCGGAGGAAGTGCGGCAGCGGCTGGCCGGCATCGACGCCGAGTTGGTGGTCTGCGGTCACAGCCATCATCCCGGGATGATGCAGCTGCCCGGCGGACCGCTGGTGGTCAACGCTGGCAGCGTCGGCCTGCCCGCTTTCGACGACGACCACCGCGGCTATCACCGCATGCGCAACGGCAGCCCGCACGCACGCTACGCGCTGTGCCAGCGCGAGGGGAGCGGCCGCTGGACCGCGGCGCTGATTGCCGTCGCCTACGACTGGGACGCCGCGGCCGAGCAGGCGCAGCGCAACGGCGCGGCGGACTGGGCCGCTTGGCTGCGCAGCGGCTGGGCTTGACCCCACCCAGGGTCAGCGCCGCGTAAAGCCCAAGCCGCGCTGCGGCGCTGGGCCTTGCGGTCAGGCGTACACCTCGGCATCCTGTAGTTTCGGAGCGGCCGCATCCTTGGCCGCGAGCTTCGGGGTGGCGCCGCCCAGTCGCCAGGCGATCGCCAGCTGCGGGTCGTTCCACACCACGGCGCGTTCGTGTTCGGGGTACCAGTAGTCGGTGGTCTTGTAGAGGAAGTCGGCAAAGTCGCTGAGCACGACAAAGCCATGACCGAACCCCGGCGGCACCCACAGCTGCCGCTTGTTGTCCGCCGACAGTTCCACCCCGACCCACTGACCGAAGCGCGGCGAGCTTTGGCGCAAATCGACCGCCACGTCCCACACGGTGCCAGCAACCACCCGCACCAGCTTGCCCTGCGGCCTGACCAGCTGGTAGTGCAGCCCGCGCAGCACATGCCGCACCGACCGCGAGTGGTTGTCCTGCACGAAGTCCACGTCCAGCCCAGTGGCGGCGGCAAAGGTCTTGCGGTTGTAGCTTTCCAAGAAGAACCCGCGGTCGTCGCCGAACACTTTGGGCTCGAGGATCAGCACCTCGGGCAACGCGGTTGCGATGACGTTCATGCGCCCTCCTGCAGCAGCTTGAGCAGGTATTGGCCGTAGCCATTCTTTTTCATCGGCTCGGCCAGGCGTTGCAGTTGTTCGGCGTCGATCCAGCCGGCGCGCCAAGCGATTTCCTCCGGGCAGGCCACTTTGAGCCCCTGGCGTTTTTCGATCGTGGCGATGAACTGCCCGGCTTCGAGCAGGCTCTCGTGCGTGCCGGTGTCCAGCCAGGCGTAGCCGCGGCCCAGGGTCTGCACCTGCAGCTGCCCTTGCTGCAGGTAGGCGCGGTTGACGTCGGTGATTTCCAGCTCGCCGCGCGGCGAGGGTTTGAGGCTGGCGGCGATGTCGCACACCTGCGCGTCGTAGAAGTACAGCCCGGTGACGGCATAGCTGCTCTTGGGCCGCGCGGGTTTTTCTTCGATGCTGATCGCCCGCCCCGTCGCATCGAACTCAACCACGCCATACCGCTCGGGGTCGTGCACGTGGTAGGCAAACACCGTGGCACCCGCAGTCTGTGCGCTGGCGGCTTTGAGCGCGGCTTGCAAATCGTGCCCCCAGAACAGGTTGTCGCCGAGCACCAGGCTGCTCGAGTGGCCACCGACGAAGTCGCGGCCGATGAGGAAGGCTTGCGCCAGCCCGTCTGGGCTGGGCTGCACCGCGTAGTGCAGGCTCAGTCCCCATTGGCTGCCGTCGCCCAGCAGCTGGGCAAAGCGCGGGGTGTCCTGCGGGGTGGAGATGATCAGCACCTCGCGGATGCCGGCGAGCATCAGCGTGGACAGCGGGTAGTAGATCATCGGCTTGTCGTACACCGGCAGCAGCTGCTTGCTCACCGCCTGGGTGACGGGGTACAGCCGGGTGCCGGAGCCGCCGGCCAGAATCAGTCCTTTGCGGGTCATGGGGTGTTCGGGGTGAGTTCGTCGATCAGGCGCTGCACCTGGGTTGGCCACGGCGGCAGGTGCAGGTCGAAGGTGGTTTGCAGCTTGCTGCAGTCCAGCCGCGAGTTGGCCGGGCGCGGCGCGGGCAGCGGGTAGTCGGCGGTGGTGATGGCGTCGATGTTCTCTGGCACGCAGCGCAGCGCCCAGCCGCGGCGGCGGGCGTGTTCGATCACCAACCGGGCGTAGCCGTGCCAGGAGGTGGCGCCTTGCGCCGTGAGGTGGTACAGGCCGGACAGACGCTCGGCCTGCGGGTCGTGGCGCAGCCGCTGAATGAGCAGCGCGGTGACATCGGCGATCAGCTCGGCGCTGGTGGGTGCGCCAAACTGGTCGGCGATTACCCGCAGCCGCTCGCGCTCGGCAGCCAGCCGCAGCATGGTCTTGGCGAAGTTGCCGCCGCGCGCGGCGTACACCCAGGAGGTGCGCAGGATCAGGTGCCGGCAGCCGCTGGCGGCAATCGCCTGTTCGCCTTCGAGCTTGCTGCGGCCGTAGGCGCTTTGCGGGTTGGGCGCGTCGGTTTCGACGTAAGGCTCAGGCTTGCGGCCGTCGAACACATAGTCGGTCGAGTAGTGCAGCAGCCAGGCACCAGACGCAGCGGCATAGTCGGCCAACACTGCCGGCGCTTCGGCGTTGATGCGCTGCGCGGCAGCGGGGTCGCTTTCGGCCTGGTCGACCGCGGTGTACGCCGCGGCGTTGACGATGAGGCTGGGCTGCTCGCGGTCGAGCAAGGCGCGCAAGGCCGGCAGGTCGCTGAAGTCAGCCTGCTGCCGGGTGCAGGGCAGGACGTCGCCCAGCGGCAGCAGCGAGCGGCGCAGCTCCCAGCCGACCTGGCCGTCGGCGCCGAGCAGCAAAATGCGCGGCGCGCTCATGCCAGCGCCGCGCCGTACTGGCGGTCGACCCACTGGCGGTACGCGCCGCTGGTGACGTGCTGCACCCACTCGGCGTGATCCAGATACCACTGCACGGTCTGGCGCAGCCCGCTGGCGAAGGTTTCCTGCGGCGTCCAGCCGAGTTCGCGTTCGATCTTGCTGGCGTCGATGGCGTAGCGGCGGTCGTGCCCCGGGCGGTCGGCAACGAACGTGATCTGCTCGCGGTACGAACGGCCATCGGCGTGCGGGCGCAGCTCGTCGAGCAGGTTGCACAGGGTGTGGACGACGTCGAGGTTTTTGACTTCGTTGTGCCCGCCGATGTTGTAGGTCTGCCCGGGAGTGCCGGCAGCCAGCACGCGGTCGATCGCGCGGCAGTGGTCGAGCACGTATAGCCAGTCGCGCACGTTTTGGCCGTCGCCGTACACCGGCAGCGGCTTGCCGGCCAGGGCGTTATGGATCATCAGCGGGATGAGTTTCTCGGGGAACTGGTACGGGCCGTAATTGTTCGAGCAGTTGGTGGTCAGCACCGGCAGGCCGTAGGTGTGGTGCCAGGCGCGCACCAGGTGGTCGCTGGCGGCCTTGCTCGCGCTGTATGGGCTGTTGGGGGCGTACGGCGTGGTTTCGGTGAACGCCGGGTCGGTGGGCCCAAGGCTGCCGTACACCTCGTCGGTGGACACGTGCAGGAAGCGAAACGCGGCTTTGTCCGCCGCGGGGAGCTCGGCCCAGTAGGCGCGCGCGGCTTCGAGCAGCTCAAAGGTGCCCTGCACATTGGTACGGATGAAGTCGCCCGGGCCGTGGATCGAGCGGTCGACGTGGCTCTCGGCGGCGAAGTGCAGGATGGCGCGCGGGCGGTGGCGGGCCAGCAGCGCGGCCACCGTGGCGCGGTCGCAGATGTCCACGCGAACGAACTGGTAGCGCGGATCGCCCGCTGCGGGCGCCAGGCTTTCCAGATTGCCCGCGTAAGTCAGCGCATCGAGCACCAGCACCGGCTCGTCGTGCGCGGCCAGCCAGTGATGAACGAAATTCGCGCCGATGAAACCGGCGCCACCGGTGAGGAAAATCATGGTCAGTTCAGGGCAGCCTGGTGTGCCAACCCGGCGACGCCCAACGCGGAAATTGAACATTGTTGCAGAGCGTCAGCCGCTTCTGCCCGCCGCTGGCGGTGGGGCCGGCGCGGTAAATCGCACGGTGTCAGGGGAATTGGCTCCGCCGGTCATGACGAAAGCCATCGCCTCCTCCATGCTCCAGTCCGTGGTCACCAGTTCTTCGACCGGGACGATTTCGATGTAACCGGACGTTGGATTCGGCGCGGTGGGGACGTACACTGCAGCCAGCTGCCTGCCCGTGCCCTCTTCCTCGATGATGCGCGTGACCAGCCCCAGCGCCTTCATTTCCGGCGAGGGAAACGCGATGAGCACGACCCGCTGCCCCTGCAGCGGCGAGGTCTGCATGCTTTGGATGAAACGCTTGGTCGCGCCGTAAATGGTCTGCACCACGGGCAACCGCGCCAGCGGCGCCTCGAAAGCCGCGATGATGCGCCGTCCGATGACGATCGAGGCCATCCAGCCGATACCGTACAACACGGCCAGTGTCAGCAGCGTCGCCAGCAGGTAATGCGACACCGGATGCAGTTGCTGATTCAGCGCGCCGCCGAGGACCGGCTGCAGCAGCGCATCGAGCAGCCCGACCAGCGGTGAACCAGCCTTCGCCAGCAGGCCGAAGACGAAATCGAACACCAGCCAGGTCACCCACACCGGTGCCACCGTCATCAGCCCGATGGCGATGTAACGCAGCAGATGCGGTTTGACTTTAGCGGACTCGGCCGCAGCGCCCGGTTGAGTCATGGCAGAGAAAACGAAACGATGCACCCAGCGCCGCATTATGCGGCGCCGCCGCCGGCTGCACACCCCTGCCGGCGCGGAGGTTCGGGCCTTGCAGGGCCCGAGACCCTTCGTTCGTCACACAACAGTGCGCAGGCACTAGCGTCGTCTGAACTGGCCGACTCAGGAGGTTCGGGCCTTGCAAGGCCCGAGACCCTTCGTTCGTCACACAACAGTGCGCAGGCACTACCGTCGTCTGAACTGGCCCGACTCAGGAGGTTCGGGCCTTGCAGGGCCCGAGACCCTTCGTTCGTCACACAACAGTGCGCAGGCACTGCCGTCGTCTGGAACTGGCCGACTCAGGAGGTTCGGGCCTTGCAAGGCCCGAGACCCTTCGTTCGTCACACAACAGTGCGCAGGCACTGCCGTCGTCTGGAACTGGCCGACTCAGGAGTCCGTCCTGAACAATGACCTTGTCAGGCGGCCAGCGGCATTTTGTTGACCGACGCGTGGGCGAACGCCGCCAGCCCGTCCAGCAGCGCAGCCACGATTTTGGCGCAAAGAAGCCGCAGCTTCTTC
>JAJZAQ010000023.1 GCA_021799355.1 Pseudomonadota bacterium | reverse complement strand
CAGGCACGGCAAGCCGCGCAACGTGCCGCGATGGAGCTGGCGCAGGCGCGCGGCAGCGAGCAGCAGGCCTGGGTGGCGCTGGCGGCAGCCGTGGGTGTGCCGGTGGCCGCGCTGCGGCAGGTCCGGCTCGATCTGTCGGCGTATGCCGCCGCACCGCCGCGGGTCGATCCCACGCCGGCGCAACGCCTGCACGCGCTGGCGCAGCACACCACGGTTCGTGCGGCCTGGCAACGGCTGCAGGCGGCACAGGCCGGGCTGCGGCTGGCGCTGGCGCAGCGCGACGGCGGCCCATTGCAGATCGCCCCCGGCGCCGAGCGCGACCAGGGGGTCGATCGCCTGACGCTGGGTGCCCGCGTCCCGCTGCCGCTGTTCAACCAGCATCGGGGTCAGATCGCCGCAGCGCGCGCCCGTCTGGCCGGGGCGCGCGCCGGGCTGCTGCAGGCGCAGGCACGGGTGCTGGCGCGCATCGAGCAGGCCGCGGCCAGCGTGGCGGCCGCGCAGCATCAGGCGACCGAAGCCGAGCGCCTGCTGCAGGCCGACCGCCAGCGTGTTTCTGCAACCGAGGCCGCGCAACGCGCCGGCCTGCTCGGCAACGTGCCGGTGTTGCGCGGACGGCTGCTCGCCCTGACAGCCGAACGCGCCGTGCTGGCGGCGCGCGCGCAGCAGTGGCAGGCAACGGTGGCGCTGCAGTCGGCGCTGCAGGCGCCGCTGCCGCCGGCACCGGCTGAACTGCAGGGTGCCGGGCCTCTGTCGCGCGTGGCCTGGCGCGGCGGATCGCCCTCGTCGGAAGGATGGAAATGACCCACGTACAACCCCACCACAGCGCGAAGCGCTGCATCCGGCTCTGCCTTGGGCTTCTCCTGGCCGTGCCTGCGATCCAGGCAGGTGCGGCGGTGCTGCCGGCCGTGCAATGGAGCGCTGCCGAGGTGCGCGCCGGCGCCGTGCACATCGACACGCTGCAGCCCGCGCCCTACCACCCGCGCATCGATGCCAGCGCGCAGATCCAGAGCGCGGACACGTGGCTGCAGCAGTGGAGCGACCTTGCCGCCGCCCGCGCGCGCCTGCAGGCGGCGCAGGCGGCGTGGCAACTGGCACGGCTGCAGGCCCGGCGCGCAAAAGGGCTGTTCGCCGCCGGGCAGGACGTCGCGCTGGCCACGGTGCAGCAGGCACAGACCCAGGCGCAGCAGGCGCAGGCGCAGGTGCAGGCCGCGCGGGCCGACGAACGGACGGCACTGGCCGCGTGGCGCGTCCGGCTGGGCTTGGCACTGGCCACGCGGCTGGCGCTCGACGCCGCGTTGCGCCACGCGCTGGCCGACGGGCGCGCATGGATCGCCGCGCTGACGCTGCCACCCGGACAGGCGCTGCCGCGCGCCGCGCAGGTACGGCTGCGCGCCCCGGCCGATGACCACAACGGCCGCCCGGTCTGGTTGACCGCGACTCTGATCGGCACGGCGCCGCGCGCCTCGACCCAGTTGCAGGGACTGCGCTACCTCGTCGTCGTGCCCGCCGCCAACGGGCTGCTGCCCGGTCTGCGGCTCGACGCCCGGGTGGATGCCACCACAGCGCAGCAGGGCGTGTGGCTGCCGGCGGCCAGCGTGGTGTGGGCGGCTGGCCGGGCGGTGTGCTTCGTCGCCCAGCCAGTCGCCCACGGCGCATACCGCTTCACCGCGCGCGACGTGTCCACCGCGTGGGCTGCAGACGGCGGCTATGTGCAAACGGGCTGGACTGCGGTGCAGGTGGTCACACGCGGCGCCGGGCTGTTGCTCACGCCTCCGCCCCACCCCCAGCCCACGGCTGAAGGAGACGACGACTGATGCGCGCGCCTCGCGGACTGCAGGCCGCGCTGATCGGCACGAGCATCCGCCGCCGCGGCCTGGTGCTCACCCTGGCGCTGCTGCTGACCTTGCTGGCGGCGTGGAGCGTGCGCGATGCGCGCACCGATGTGTTTCCGGAATTCGCCGCGAAGATGGTCAAGGTGCAGACCGAGGCGCCGGGGCTGTCGCCCGAACAGGTGGAACTGCTGATGACCGACCCGCTGGAGGCCGCGGCCAGCGGACTGCTCGGGGTGAAGCAGGTGGCGTCGAAAAGCCTGCCGGGGATTTCGATCCTCAAGCTGTACTTCGCTGCCGACACACCGCTGCAGGCCGACCGCTGGCGGGTGGCGCAGCATCTGGCCGCCGTGCACCTGCCCGCCGGCGTCGGGCCGCCGCGGTTGATTCCACTCACCTCCAGCACCGGCACGGTGCTGCTGGCCGGACTGACGTCGGCGCGCCACGGGCTGATGACGCTGCAATCCATCGCCCAGTGGCAACTGCGGCCACAGCTCATGGCCGTTCCCGGTGTGGCCAACGTCCTGGTGTTCAGCCAGCAGGTGCGCGCGCTGCAGGTGCGGGTCGACCCGGCAGCGCTGCAGCGCTTTCACCTCGATCTGCAGCAGGTGCTCGACGCCACCCGCCGCGCCACTGGGCTGCTCGGCGCCGGCTACATGCCCACACCGCAGCAGCGCCTGCTGCTCGTCGCCCGCAGCGGCGCGACCACGCCACAGCAGCTCGCCGGCAGTGTGCTGCGCGCCACGCCTGACGGCACGGTGACCCTGGGCGACGTCGCGCGCGTGGCCTATGCGCCGCTGCCGGCCATCGGTGGCGCGGCGATCGACGGCCAGCCCGCGGTCCTGCTCAAAATCCAGGAGTCCTACGGCGCCAACACCCTGCAGGTCACGCGCGCGGTGCAGGCCGTGCTGCAGCGGCATCGCGCCAGCCTGGCGGCGCAGGGCATCGTGCTGCACGCCGATCTGTTCCGCCCGGCGGACTTCATCACCCTGGCGATGCGCAACGTGCGCGACTCGCTGCTGCTCGGCGCGGCGCTGGTGGTGCTGGTGATCGCGCTGGCGCTGCTCGACTGGCGCGCCGCGCTGATTTCGTCGCTGGCGATTCCGCTGTCGCTGCTGGCGGCGCTGGCCGTGCTCGTCGCCCTGGGGGTGACGCTCAACGTCATGACCCTCGGCGGGCTGGCGATTGCCATCGGCGTGGTGGTCGACGACGCCGTGATCGACGTCGAAAACATGCTGCGGCGGCTGCGCGAGCACGACGCCATGCGTGCCCACGCCGGCCAGATCCCGGGCCGGCGCGAGCGGCTGCGCGTGCTGCTCGGTGCCTGTCTCGAAGTACGCGGCGCGGTGGTCTACGCCACGGCGGCGGTGCTGGTGGTGATCGTTCCGGTGCTGCTGCTGCCGGGGCTGGCCGGCCGGCTGTTTTCGCCGCTGGCGCAGGCGTATGCGCTGGCGGTGCTGGCCTCTTTGCTGGTGGCGCTGACCGTCACCCCGGCGCTGGCGGCGCTGCTGCTGGCCGGTCGCTCGCACCGCGTGCACACCCCGGCGCCGGTGCGCCTCGCCCAGCGCGCCTATGGCCGCCTGCTGCAGCGGCTGCTGCCCTTGTGGCTGCCGCTGGCGCTCCTCACCCTGGCGCTGCTGGCGGCGGCGGGCTGGCTGACGCGCGGCATGGGCGGCAGCTTCCTGCCCCCACTGCAGGAGGGACAGTACATCGTGCACATGCGGCTGGCGCCGGGGGCGTCGATCCAGGCATCGCTCGACGCCGGGGCCCGGGTGACGCAGGCGCTGCTGCGGCTGCCCGACGTGCGGCTGGTGGCGCAGCACACCGGCCGCGCCACGCTGTCACCCGACGCTTCGGGCACACAGAGCAGCTCGCTCGACGTCAACCTCCGCCCGGGAGCCGACCCGGCGCACGCCCTGGCGGCGATCGAGCGGGTGCTCGGCGGCTTTGCCGGCATGCGGTTTCGCGTCAACAGCTTTCTCACCGAGCGCATGGACAACACGGTCGAGGGCGGCGCCGGCGCCCCGCTGGTGATCGATGTGCTGGGCAACCATCTCCACGCCATCGATACCGTCGCCGCGCAGGTGGCGGCGGTGCTGCGCCGCCTGCCGGACGCCACCGGGGTACAGGTGCAGGCCCCGCCGGGTGTGCCGCAGTTGAACATCGCGCTGGACCCCGCCGCGCTGCGACGCTGGGGCCTGCAGCCGCTGCCGGTGCTGCAGACGGTGCACACGGCGTTTGCCGGCAGCGACGCCGGAACGGTGTTCCACGGCGCCGTGCCCGTCCCCGTGCGCGTGGTGCTCGCGCGCCGCGACCGCGACAATCCGCCGGCGCTGCGCCGTCTGCTCATTCCGACTCCGGCGCGGGGCGAGGTGCCGCTGGGGCGCATCGCCCGCTTCGCGCCGGCCAGCGGCCCGTCGGACATCCGCCACCTCGGCGGGCAGCGTGTGCAGGCCGTGCTCGCGGCGACGACCTCGGCCAACCTCACCGCTTTCGTCGCCCAGGCGCAGGCGGCCATCGCCCGCCAAGTGCCTCTGCCGCCCGGCGTGACCTTGCAGTTCAGCGGCGAGGCAGCGCAGCGCCGCGCCGCGTTGCAACGCCTGGCGGTGGACGTGGCCGCCGTGGCTGCGGCGCTGGTGCTGCTGCTCACACTGGCGCTGGATCAGGGTGGCGCAGCGGCGACGGCGGGCGAGCGCGCCTCGGCCACGGCGCGGCAGGTGGCGCTGGTGCTGCTGTCGGTGCCCACGGCCTGGGCCGGAGCGGTGTTTGCCGCTTGGTGGGTCGGCGGGGTGCTGTCGCTGGGGGCAGTGATCGCCCTGCTGGCGCTGATGGGCATCAGCCTGCGCAACGCCATTCTCGTCTTCACCCATGCCGCGCAACTGCGCCGCGAACACGGCCTGGACTGGGACGCGGCGCTGCTGCAGCGCGCGGTGACCGACCGGCTGGCGGCGATCGTCATGACCAGTTTGGTGACGGCGCTGGGCGTGTTGCCGCTGGCGCTCGGGCTGCGCGCGCCGGGGCGCGAAATCGAGGGGCCGATGGCCGTGGCGCTGCTCGGCGGGCTGGCCAGCAGCCTGCTCTACAACCTGCTCGTGCTGCCGCCGCTGGCGCTGCGGCTGGGCATGCCGCGGCGGCAGAACCCGCCGCCTGCACCGGGTTCCAATGGCATGACGTGATGCCACGCAGCCGTCGCGGTGCGACAGACGCGGCGGCTGCGCTCCAAACCTGTCGCTCCCTGGAGGTTCCCATGTTCACTCGCTCCCGCCTGTTCGCCCTGCCGCTGCGCCCTGCCGCGCTGCTGGCCGCTGCCCTGCTCACCGCCCCGCTGGCCGAGGCGGCGAACCCGCCGCCGGTTTACGTGCACATGAACGGCGCCAATATGTTTCTGGAAAACGTCGTCGTCGTCCGCCCGGGACAGCGTGTGGTGTTCGTCAACGAGGATACCGGCGAGCACACCATCATCGGCTACGACCCGGTCAACGGCAAAACCAGCAAGCGCTTCGACGGCCTGGTCAAAGGCACGCCGGGGCCAGGCCATGCAGTCAGCACCTACGGCATCGCTTTTTCCCACCCGGGTCTGGAGTATTACTACTGCTCGGTGCACGCCGAGCTGAAAAAAGAACCCGGCGGCATGGTGATGCCGAAAAAACGGCCGACGGTGGATGGCTTCGGCGACCCGATGGCCGGGCTGATCATCGTCACCACCGATCCGCGGCTGCTGGCCGACAATCCGCCGTCCACCCGGCAAAAAATCCTGCCGAACTATTTTGGCGGATGATATTTTTGGCGGCTGACCGCGCCGCCTCAGGTCACGGTGAACTGCCCCATCATGCCGTTGTCCTCGTGTTCGAGGATGTGGCAGTGGAACATGAAGGGGTGGGCGTCGTGCGCCGGCTGGCCGAAGCGGGCGATCAGCCGCACCGTCTCGCCGCGGCGCACCAGCACCGTGTCCTTCCACCCGGCCTCGAATGCCGCCGGCGCGCTACCGTTGCGTGACAGGATCTGGAACGACGTGCCGTGATAGTGGAAGGGGTGGGCCATATGGCCCTGGTTGACCACTTCCCAGATTTCGGTGGCGCCCAGACGCACGCGCTGGTCGATGCGCGCCATGTCCATGTGATGGTGGTTGATGGAAAACAGCCGGGCCCCGCCCAGCCCCAGGCTCATGCCGCCGGGGCCGGAGGTGGCCGCCGTGCGCGCGGCGCCCATGCCGCCCATGCCGCCGCCCTGCATCATGTCGTCCATCATGCCTTGCAGGGTGAAGCGGCGCACCGGAGCATCGGCGCGCAGCGTCGGCAGCGGCACCAGCGCCGGCGGCAGCCGGCCGGCCGTTCCCGCCGGCGCGCCCACACGCAGTTCCAGCAGGTCGAATCCGGCACGGTCGAAGGCATCGGCGTCCATCGGCATGCTGCTCAGCCCCGGCACGACCGCCCCCGAATCGCTGCGCAGCACCAGCCTCTTGCCCTGGTCGCGGCGCAGGTCGAGCAAGATTTCGGCGCGCTCGCTCGGCGCCAGCAACAGGCTGCGCACCGCCACCGGATGTGGCAGCAGGCCGCCGTCGGTGGCGATGACGTGAAACTCCCGGGCGTCGTCGAACACCAGATTGAACATCCTCGCGTTGGCGCCGTTGAGTAGCCGCAACCGCACCCACTGCGCCGGTGCGTTCCAGTAGGGCTGCTCGCGGCCATTGACCAGGAAATGGTCGCCCTTCATGCCCATACGGTCCATCATCGCGTTCATGTAGAGCAACCGGCCGTCGGCGGCGATGCGGCGGTCCTGCAGGATCAGCGGCACGTCATCCACACCGTAGGTCTGCGGCAGCCCGAGGTGGGCATCTTCCGCATCGTCGACCAGCAGCAGGCCACTGAGCCCGGCGTAGACGTGCGGGCCGGTGCGGGTGTCGGGGTGCGGGTGATACCAGAGGGTTGCCGCCGGCTGCTGCAGGGTGAACTGCACCTGCCGCGTGCCGCCGGGAGGAATCAGGCTCTGCGGCCCGCCGTCCATGTCTCCCGGCACATGCGCACCGTGCCAGTGCACCGTGGTCGATTGGTCCAGCGTGTTGTGCACGGCAATGTGCACCGCCTGACCGCGCGGCACGCGCAGCGTCGGCCCGAGCACGCTGCCGTTGAATCCCCAGGTCGGGGTGATGCGTCCGGCCAGCAGCTCGCTTTTCCCCGCGCCGATGCGCAGCGCGTAGTGCAGCGCACCACTGCCGGGTTGGCCGCGCAGCTGCGGCGGGACGAGCAGCTCGCGGCTGAAGCGCGACGCTGACGCCGCAGGCGGCTGCGAACCCATGCCGTTCATCCCACCCATATCCCCCATCGCCATGCCGGGCATCGCGCCCATGCCCATGCCGCCCATGCCGGCGGCGCGCGCCGCGGCGGCTGCGCTCAGGCCGGCTGCGCCCAGCGCCGAAAGGAGTCTGCGCCGCGTGCGGTCAGGGGACTGCGACCCGGCGGCCACGTGTTGGCGGGAGGACAACGACGCCATGATGCACCTCTGCAAACGAACTGACCGCGCCACTTTAGACCGCACTACCCGCCCGCGCTGTATGCAAATGTGAGCGACCGCGCTCAGCCTGCGCTCATTCCACGGGAGGACACTGCGGCCATCGCAAACGGTTTGCGGTCACCGCCGAGGCGGTGCAGGAATCAACCCATGTTGTCAGGAGTTCGATCATGCAAGCACGCAACAAAGCGGCTTTTCTTTGGGCCAGCGCGGTGGCGCTGGGTTTGTCGGCGGCTGCCGGCTCGGCCTTTGCGATGGACGGTTCGCAGTACAGTGCACAGGCCAAGGTGACGCTGGAGCAGGCCCGCGCCATCGCGCTCAAAACCCTGCCCGGCGCCACCATCACCGACGAGGAGCTCGAAAAGGAACGCGGCGGCAGCGGCCTGCGCTATTCCTTCGACCTCAAGGTCGGCAACACCGAGCACGAGGTCGGCGTCGATGCCCTAACCGGCGCGGTGCTGGAAAACAGCGTCGAGGGGCCGAACGCCGACTGATACCGGCGCACCAGGACCTGCCCTTCGCCCTTGCAGCCCGTAGCGGGCAACAAAGAGGGCGCTGCCGGCCCACCCGCAGGTCGTTCGGCAGGCACAATGCGCTGCCGTGGCGGGAACGGCGGCAGCGCCTGCCGTTTGCCCCGGCGCAGTCCCTGACGAAAACGTCATCTGCCGTTCATTCCGCCGTCAGCCTCGCATGCCGAGCATTCAAACTTAAAATTTGTACACAGTCCCGTATTGCGGTCGATTCTGCCAGCAGCCGCACAGGGTGCCTTGCCCAGCCCACTTTCATGCCGTCCCGCCCTTCCCCGCTTCCCCTGCCGTCTCCGGCTGCGGCGCTGCCTGCCGCGCTGCAGCCGGCCGGTGAGCCGCAGCGACACGCTGCCCTGTCATGGAGCACCGCGCTGGCCGACGGCCTGGTGCTGCTCGTCGCCGCCGTCTGCCTGTTCTGGGGGCTGGGCGCAGCGCCGATCCGCGACACCAATGAAGCCCTGTATGCCGACATCGCGCTGACCATGGCACACGGCGGGTCGTGGATCATTCCGCACCTGGACGGGGTGCCCTACATCGAAAAACCGCCGCTGCTGTACTGGCTGATGGCATGGTGTTTCAAACTGTTCGGTGTCGGGGCGTGGCAGGCGCGGCTGCCCGACGCGCTGGCGGCCTGGCTGACCGCACTGGGCTGCATCGCCTTCGGCCGCCTCATGCGTGCGCCGCTGGCCGGGCGCTTCGCCGCGCTGGTGGTCGGCACCGCGCTGGGTTATGTGCTCATCGCGCGCACCATCCTGTTCGACCCCTTGCTGGTGCTGTTTTGGCTGACGGCGCTAGCCTGCACCGTGGTGGCGGTGCAACGGCAACAGCGGGCCTGGCTGCGACTGGCCGCAGTCGCCGTGGCGTTGGCCACGTTGACCAAGGGGCCGATGGCACTGTTGCTGCTCGGTCTGGTCGTCGTGGTGCAACTGCTGCTCGCTCCCGGCCGCCACCAGCGCGGCGCGCTACTGCGCTTTTACCTCGATCCGTGGGCCATCGGACTGTTTGTGCTCATCGTCGCACCGTGGCATGTGGCGGCGTTGCAGACGCTGCCGGGATTTGGCTGGTTCTTTTTTGTCAACGAAACCATCGGCCGTTTTCTCGGCACGCGCATTCCGGACGATTTCCACCATGGCCCTTGGTGGTACTACGGCCCGAAACTGCTCATCGGCTTTTTCCAGTGGACGCCCGTGCTTGCGGCCATCGCCTGGCTCACCCCGCGCCTGCAGGGTGACGGCCCGGCGGCCGACTCGGCGCGCTGGGCACGCAATACCGCGGTCGTTCTGACGGTATTTTTTTCTGCAGCGGGCGACAAGGGGGCGTACTACCTCCTGCCCGTCGTGCCGCTGGTCGCCTGGTGGCTGGGAGTGCGCTTGCAGGCCGCGCTGCACACCGCTGACAGCGGCGCACTGCACACCGCTCTGGGCTGGGGAGCGATGCTGTTCGGCCTGGCCGCGCTCGGCCTGTGGAGCTTGACGTGGACCAGGCCACTGCACGCCGAACTGCTACGCTCGGGCCTGCCGCACGCGCAATTCGGCTGGCTGCCCGAGCTAGTGCTGAGTCTGGCGGCGGTGGCCCTGCTCAGCGCCGTGCTGCTGCACGCCCGCCGGCTGCTGCTCGGCCTGGCGTTGTTCGGCCTGACGGCGCTGATCATGGTGGACTTTTCCACCCAGCTCGCCGTGGCCAAAACCGCCGAGGTGTCACAAAAGCAGGTGGCAGCCGACATGCGCCAGCACCTGGCCCCGCAGGTGCAATGGTTTTCCTGGCAGACCTTCGAAGACCACGATGCCTCGCTGCTTCTCTACGGCAGCAGAAAGCTGTATGTCATCGACAGCACCAGCCGGGATTTGTGGTTCGGCTGCAAGGACGACCCGCGGCAGACGACCTGTGTCGATGCCGCTGCGCTGCAGCGCGCCCGCGCCAGTGGCCAGCCGGTAGCGGTGTGGGTTGCGCGCAGCCGGCTGCAAAGCTGGCTCGACAGCGGCCTGGCGCAGGGCATGCAAAGCCAGCCGTTCAAGGACAGCGTGGTGTTCTACGACAACGGCGCGCCGTAGCGTGGCCACGGCGTCATGCCGCCGCGGTCTGATGCCAGAACGGCACACCGACCATCGGCGTGGACGCCTGCGCCACTTCGCGCTGGCGCATCGGCAGCGCGCGGTGGGCGATGCGCCCGGCATCGACCGCCAGGGCGAAGGCCCGCGCCATCGCCACCGGGTCACCCGCCTCGGCTACTGCCGTGTTGACGAGCACGGCGTCGAAGCCGAGTTCCATGACCTGCGCGGCATGGTGCGGCGCGCCCAGACCGGCATCGACCACCAGTACGCTGTCGGGCAGACGCTCGCGCAGAGTGCGCAGCGCCGGCAGGTTGCGCGGCCCGGCGCCGGTGCCGATGGGTGCAGCCCACGGCATGATCGCCGCCACCCCGGCATCGCGCAGCTTGAACGCCGTCACCAGATCGTCGGTGGTGTAGGCGAACACGGCGAAACCGTCTCGCACCAGGGTCTGCGCCGCGGCCACGGTGTCCCACGGGTCGGGCTGCAGGGTGTAGTCGTCGCCGATGACTTCGAGCTTGATCCAGTGCGTGCCAAAAATCTCCCGCGCCATCTGCGCCAGCGTCACCGCCTCGCTGGCCGAGTGGCAGCCTGCGGTGTTGGGCAAGAGGTGCCGGCCCAGCGACTGGATGCGCTGCCACCACGCCTGTCCGGACTGGGTTTCCGGCGCCAGCCGGCGCAACGACACGGTCAGCACCTCCGCCTGCGCCGCCTGCACGGCATCGGCCAGAATGCTCGGCGCGGGATAGCGCGCGGTGCCGAGAAACAGGCGGCTGCCCAGCCGCGCGCCGGCCACATGCAGCGCATCGGGCTGCGCCGCGTCCGCCGCCTGCGGCAAAGCCGTCGGATCGTCGAGTTGCATGTCATCCTCCAACGACCGGGCTGACGACCTCGATCTCGTCTCCCGGGTGCAAGGCACGCTGCGCCCAGTCGGCGCGCGGAACGAACTGGCGGTTGACGGCGCAGGCCATGGCACGCGACACGTCATAACCCTGAGCGCGCAGCAACTCGGCCAGCGTGGCGCAGGCGGTCTGCACCGGCTCGCCGTTGAGCCGCAGCAGGCGCATCGGTGCGGCCGCGGCGCTCATGGCGCGCCCTCCAGAGCCGGGGCGGCGACCTGACCGAGCAGCGGCAGCAGCGTGTTTTCGGCCTGCTGCACCAGCGCCGGGGCGACGAGAAAGCCGTGGCGGTACAGGCCGTTGAGATGCCAGACCCCGTGCTGCTGCGCCCACACCGGCTGGTGGTCGTCGGTCGCCGGGCGCAGGCTGGCGGCGGCGCGCACGATGCGCCCCTCGCCGAACGCCGGGTGCACGCTGTAGAGCGCGCTGGCGAGTTCGAGCATGGAGCGCACGGTGATCGGCCCCTCGTCCTGCGATTCGAGCTCGGTGGCGCCGATGATGTAGCGGCCCTCGCGACGCGGCACGATGTAGAGCATGTAGCGCGGATGGATCAGCCGCACCGGCCGGCTGATCCGCACCTGCGGGCAGGTGACGGTGAGCACTTCGCCGCGTACCCCGCGCACCCCGGGCCACTGCGCACGTACGCCGCGGCAATCGACGACGACGTCGGCTGACAGCGATGCGCCCGCCGCGGTGTGCACGGCGTGTGCCTCCACGGCTTCGACCACGGTGTGCTGCAGCCATTGCCCGCCCACGCGCGCCATGCCCTGCACGATGGCCTGCTCCAGTGCGGGCAGGAGTTGTGCATTGTCCACCTGTCCCTCCTGCGGCAGCCACAGGCCGCGGGCGAATCGCCCGGCCAGTTCCGGCTCCAGCGCGGCAAGCGCCGATGCGTCCAGGTCACGCACCTCGCCGCGTTTGCCGACGGGCAGGCGGTAGCGGATGAGGTCGGCGTAATGCGCCAGCCCGGGATGGTCGGGCGCATGCGCGACGACGAGCGAGCCGGCATGGTGAAAGTCCACTTCCATCCCTGTCTGCCCGCGCAGCTCGGCCAGCCAGCGTGGCCACAGCGCCAGAGAGGCTTCACCCAGCGCGAACAGATGCGCATCGCTCACCACCAGTTCGGCATAGGGGGCGAGCATGGCCGCGGCCACGCCGGCGGCATGGTCGCGGTCATCGCGGCCGCGGGCGTCGATCAGCGTCACCGCCACGCCGGCGCGCAGCAGCCGCCACGCCAGCAGCCGCCCGGCCAGACCGGCGCCGGCAATGGCCACCGTGCCCACAGATCCCGACCCCATGGTTCAGTCCCTGCTCGGCGCAGCAGCACGCGCGCGTGCCCCCGGCAGCGGCGCGTGGACGTACACCTCGCCACCGCCGGCACGGAATTCGGCCGACATCTCGGCCATGCCCGCCTGCACCGCCTGCTCTGCGTCCACCCCGCGCTGCGCGGCGTACTCGCGCACTTCCTGGGTGATTTTCATCGAGCAGAACTTCGGCCCGCACATGGAGCAGAAATGCGCCGTCTTGAAGGCGTCCTTAGGCAGGGTTTCGTCGTGGAAGTCCCTGGCTTTCTCCGGGTCCAGCCCGAGGTTGAACTGGTCTTCCCAGCGAAACTCGAACCGCGCCTTGGACAGGGCGTTGTCGCGCGCCTGCGCACCGGGGTGGCCCTTGGCCAGGTCCGCGGCATGCGCGGCGATTTTGTAGGTGACGATGCCGTCGCGCACGTCCTGCTTGTCCGGCAGGCCGAGGTGCTCCTTGGGCGTGACGTAGCACAGCATCGCCGTGCCGTACCAGCCGATCATCGCCGCGCCGATGGCACTGGTGATGTGGTCGTAGCCCGGCGCGATGTCGGTGGTCAGCGGCCCAAGGGTATAGAACGGCGCCTCGCCGCACTTTTCGAGCTGCCGCTCCATGTTCTCCTTGATCAACTGCATCGGCACATGGCCCGGGCCTTCGATCATCACCTGCACGTCGTGCTTCCAGGCGATCTGCGTCAGCTCACCCAAGGTGTCGAGCTCGGCGAACTGCGCCTCGTCGTTGGCATCGGCGATGCTGCCCGGGCGCAGCCCATCGCCGAGCGAGAAGGCCACGTCGTAGGCTTTCATGATGTCGCAGATGTCCTCGAAGTGGGTGTAGAGGAAGCTCTCCTTGTGGTGCGCCAGGCACCACTTGGCCATGATCGAGCCGCCTCTGGAGACGATGCCGGTGACGCGCTTGGCCGCCAGCGGCACGAACGGCAGCCGCACCCCGGCGTGAATGGTGAAATAGTCCACGCCCTGTTCGGCCTGCTCGATCAGCGTGTCGCGGAACAGCTCCCAGGTCAGGTCTTCGGCCACGCCGCCCACCTTTTCCAGCGCCTGGTAGATCGGCACCGTGCCGATCGGCACCGGAGAGTTGCGGATGATCCACTCGCGGGTTTCATGGATGTGCTTGCCCGTGGACAGGTCCATCACCGTGTCGGCGCCCCAGCGGATCGCCCAGACCATTTTTTCCACTTCCTCGGCGATGCTCGACGTGGTGGCAGAGTTGCCGATGTTGGCGTTGATTTTCACCAGGAAGTTGCGGCCGATGATCATCGGCTCGCTTTCCGGGTGATTGATGTTGCATGGGATGATGGCACGACCGCGCGCCACCTCGTCGCGCACGAATTCCGGGGTGATACACGCCGGGATCGCCGCGCCGAAGCTCTGCCCCGGGTGTTGCTTGAGCAGCCCGGCGTCCTGCAGCGCTTCGAGCCGCTGGTTTTCGCGGATGGCGATGAACTCCATCTCCGGCGTGACGATGCCGCGGCGGGCGTAGTGCATCTGCGTGACGTTGGCCCCGGCCTTGGCACGGCGCGGCAGCGGCAGGTGCGGAAAGCGCACCGCGGCCAGCGCCGGGTCGGTGTTGTGACGGCGGGTGGTCTCCGAGCTGAACACCGCCAGCTGCTCGGTATCACCGCGCTCGGCGATCCACGCCGCACGCAGGGCGGTGAGACCGCGCGACAAGTCGATCTCGACCTGAGGATCGGTGTACGGCCCGGACGTGTCGTAAACGGTAAACGGCGGATTCTTTTCCACGCCAAACACTGCCGGCGTGTCGGCCAGCGTGATTTCGCGCATCGGCACGCGCAGATCGGCGCGGCTGCCCTGGACGTAAATCTTGCGCGAGGCGGCAAACGGTGTGCGGGTGATGCGCCCGGTCAACTCGGACGCATCGACCCTGTAGCGGGATTCGGGCAGTGCGGACATGGATCCTCCAGAAATGGATGAGTGCCTGCCGATGCACCGGCGCCTGGTTCCCTCCGCGGGTAGTGGGGTGCAGGCCCCACGCCCGATCAGGTTCAGCGGATTCTGCGCTATGCAGTCTCAGCCGGGAGTCTCACCCGGCGCTCCGACAAGCTCGCTCAAGTATATAACCCACTGCCGCCTTGCAGCCCAATTCACTGCACTCAGCAATGCCTTGACGCCGCCTCGCTTGCCGCGCGCGGCAGGGCGTGCAGCGCGATCGGCCCACGCAGTTGCCGCAGCAGGCCGCTGGCATACGGCGGCGCGGCAGCCAGCTCGCCGGCCTGCGCCGCCGCCGGCAGCGCCGGCCACGGCAGCGACGGCTGGCGGTGATGCACGGCGTGGTAATTGAAATGCAGGATCAGCGCCGACGCCCAGTGCGGCAGCCGCAGGTTGCGCGCCTGGCGCACGTCGTCACCGGGGGCGTGCAGCGGCGTGGCATAGTGGTAGGCATTGTCGGTGAGCGAAATGAACAGGCCGCGACCGAGCAGCGCCAACGCCAGCATCCAGACCTGCGCGGCGTACAGCACGACGCTCAGCGCGATCAGCAGCAGCGACGCCAGGCTGTCGCGCCGCATGTCGCGCAGCACCGGCGCGCGCAGCAATTGGCGCTGCAGGCTCTGCGCCAGGCTGGGCAGCCCCGGTTGCGTCGGCAGGCGACGGGCCCACGCCAGCAGCCACGCCGGCGGCAGCCACACCAGCAGCAGCGCGGCGACTTCGCCCAGATACAGGCCGATGAGCAGTTGCGGGTAGTAGCGCAGCGCGGCGCGCAGCCGCGTGGTTTTTCCCGGGTCGAACACCTCGCTGCGGTCGATCGCAGTACGGTTGAACTGATGGTGCTTGAGGTGGCCGAAACGCAGCACGGCGAACGGCGCCGGAAAGCCGATGGCGAGCAGGCGCGAGCAGGCGTCGTTGACGCGGCGGTCGGGATGCAGCACCGCATGGATGCCCTCGTGCAGCAGCGACCAGCCGGTGGTCGTCGTCAGCACCAGCGGCAGCAGGCTCCAGCCCAGCCACGGCGCCCGCGGCAGCAACAGCGGCAAAACGATCCACAGCCACAGGTTGAGCAGCACGAACACGGCGACGAGCAGCAGATTGCGCCGCCGCGGAATCGCCGCGCGCGACGTCTCGGCGACGCTGGCAGGCGGTTCCATGCGCTCAGCGCGCGGCCTGGCGCAGCTGCTGGTCGGCGGCGTAATGCCGCCGGTCGATGAACAAGGCATTGCCGGGTATCTGCTTGGCGGTTTTTTTCAGCTCGACCAGCAGGGCGGCAATGTCGCGGTGCGATTCAAACGCCTGCGCCGGCACCGGCAGCGCGCCGATCGACAGGCTGGGCAGCGGAAAAAACTGCGGCTCGCCACGCCGGTTCTCCGCCTCATAGCCGCCGGCGCGCTGCGTGGCTTGGTCGAAAAAGCGCAGGACGTCTGCACCGAAGCGGTCGAGCACCTGCTGTAGCCGGGCCGGCGCCCCGGCTGCCGTGGTCAGCACCATGAAATCGTCGCCGCCGATGTGGCCGATGAAATCGCCGTCGGTGCAAAACACCGCCTGCAGCACCGAAGCCAGCAGCAAAATCACCTCGTCGCCCATGCGGTAGCCGAATTTGTCGTTGAACGGCTTGAAATGATCGAGGTCGCAATACGCGGCGACGAACGGCGTGCCGGCAGCCAGCAGCCGGTCGATCTGTTCGTTGATCGGCACATTGCCCGGCAGCAGGGTCAGCGGGTTGGCGTAGCGTGCCGCGCGCATCTGGAACTCGCTGACCAGGCGCAACAAATCCCCGACCAGCAGCAGGCCGCGAAACAGCCCCTGATCGGTCACCAGCACCCCCTCGGTCGCGTGGCGGAAACTGGCATCGGCGATCAGGTTGCTCGCCTGGTGCAGGCTGCTTTTGATGTCCAGCCGCAGCACGTCGGCGCTCATCACCTGCGAGCACGGCTTGTTGCCGAACAGGTCGCGCACATGCGGCCGCCACAGCCGGTCGGCGAGCACGTAGCGGTTGATGATGCCCAGCGCGCGCCCGGTGGCATCGACCACCGGCACCGACATCAAATCGGGCTGGCGGTCGAAGCGGCGCAACACCTCCTCCAGCTTGCACGCCGGCGACACCGCAGGGATCGGCCGCGCCAGCGCCAGCACCGATTGCTCGATGCTGCCGCGGCTGGCCAGCGCGTAGGGCTGCGGCTGTTCGGCGTCGAGACAGTGGTGCCATGCCGTGCGCACGTCGCGCGATGGTTCGGCCGACGGGGCTTCGAGCACGTAGCCCTGCGCCATTTGCACCCCGATGTCGCGCAGAACGCGCAAATCGCGCTCGGTTTCCACGCCTTCGGCGATGACCCACGACTGGCTGGCCTCGGCCATCAGCAGCATGGAGCGGATGAAGGCGATTTTCAGCGAGTCCGACGACAGGTTGCTGCAGAACGCGCGGTCGATCTTGAGGTAGCGCGGATGCAGGCGCTGCCACAGCGTGAACCGGCCGAACCCCTGCCCCAGGTCATCGAGCGCCAGGCCATAGCCCAGTCGATGCAGGTTCTGCGCCTCGTCGAAGCCGCGGGTCTGCTCCAGCAGTTCGTCGGATTCGAGCAATTCGAGCACCAGACGTGACGGCTCGAGGTGGAGTCTTTGCAGCAGATCGAGCGTCTGCGGCTGCGAAAACCAGCCACAGTCGAACAGCGCCCGGGTGATGTTGAGAAACAGCAGCCCGGGCAATTGCTGGCGCGCAAAGGCGTGCAGGCTGGTGTGCACGCACAGCGCGTCGAGTTCGGCCAGACGGTGCGCCCCCCGCGCGGCGGCAAACAGCGCGTGAGGCCGCTCCAGCGTCGAGCCTTGCGGGCCGCGGATCAGCGCCTCGTAGGCATGGATCGACCGGCCGCGCAAATCGACGATGGGCTGGAATTCCACCCGCAACAGCCCCTCGCGCAGGATGCGCTGCAAAAAAATGGCCTGATAGCCCGGGTTTGAATCGATCAGCGACAGCATCGCAGCCTTCCAGGGAGGAGCTGGGTTTGTAACCTGGGCAGATGAAACCCGCGTGACACACCGCCGCGGCGCAAAGACCCGCGCGGTTTGCTCGGACATGCCGCGGCGCGCTCGCAGCACGGTGTCAAAGGCCGCACAATGCGGCAGCGGCGCGTTCCCGGGCACTGCCGCCCATGGCCGCTGCCGCAGCAAAGCGTCCAACCCTGAAACCGGAGACAAACAATGGCCAAGATTCTCGTTCTGTACTACAGCACCTGGGGGCATGTGGAAACCATGGCGAACGCAGTCGCCGAAGGCGCGCGCGGCGTGGCCGGCTGCAGCGTCGACGTCAAGCGCGTGCCGGAGACCATGCCGGAACAGACGCTGGCGGCGATCCACGCCAAGGTCGATCAGGCCGCGCCGATCGCCAAGCCCGAAGACCTGGCCGGGTATGACGCCATCATCTTCGGCACGCCCACACGGTTCGGCAATATGTGCGGGCAGATGCGCAACTTCCTCGACCAGACCGGACCGCTGTGGGCGCAGGGCAAGCTGGTGGGCAAGATCGGCAGCGTATTCGCCAGCACCGGCACACAGCACGGCGGCCAGGAAACCACCATCACCTCGTTTCACACCACCCTGCTGCACCACGGCATGATCATCGTCGGCGTGCCCTACTCCTGCAAGGGATTGGTGAACATGGATGAAATCACCGGCGGCACACCCTACGGTGCGACCACGTTGGCCAAGGGCGACGGCAGCCGCCAGCCCAGCGCCAACGAGCTCGACATCGCCCGATTCCAGGGCCGGCACGTCGCCGAAATCGCGCAAAAACTGTTCGGCTGATTCCCGCGCCCATGCCGGCCGCCGCACCGCCCGTCGCCGTCTGCCGCCCCGGTTGCGCGGCCTGCTGCATCGCCCCGTCGATCACCAGTCCGATCCCGGGCATGCCGCACGGCAAACCCGCCGGGGTGCGCTGTGTGCAACTCACCGCCGATCTGCGCTGTGCCCTTTTCGGCCAGCCGTCGCGTCCGGCCTGCTGCAGCGGGCTGCAGCCCAGCCGGGAGATGTGCGGCGCCGACCGCGACCACGCCTTGCGCTGGCTGCAGCGGCTGGAGCGCGACACCGCACCGGCAACATGACCGGCACGGTCAGCGCGAAGCGGCAGGGGAAACCGGGTGCAGCATGACCGCAGCACGGGCCGCCGCGGCGCGCGGTGCCGCGTCTGCCGCGGTACGCCAGCGGTAGAGCACGGCCGTTGCCGCACCCGCGCCGCACAGGCCGCAGCGCGCACACGTCCCGCTGCGGCATGCCCCTCCCTGCGGATCGAGGCGTTCGGCCAGGCCGCGGCGCACCCAGTGGTCGAGCATGTCGGCAGCCACGTCGGCAGGCACCTGCACCTGCGCGGCGATTTCCGCCGCGGACGCCAGCCCTGCGGCACGCAGGCAGTCGCGCACGGCAAACAGCGGGTTCATACCAGACTCTCCAGACCCGCTGCCGCGGTACGCTGCCCGGCGCGCCGCCCGTACTGCCGCAGCGCCACGACGAGCAGCGCGAACGCGGCAACACACGCCGCGATCCACGCCGCCGCCCCCTGCGGGTGGGCGGCAAAGGTGCCGACCTGGTAGATCACCGTGGCCGCGGCCCATGCCATGCCGATGCCGTACAACACCGAAAACGTCATCCAGCCCCAGCCGACTTCGCGGCGCAGCGCGCCCATGGTGCTGGCGCACGGCACGTACAGCAGCACGAACACCAGGTAGGCGAACGCCGACAGCGGGGTGAACATGCGCTGCAGCCCGGCCAGAGTTTCGTGCGTCGCTCCCGAGGCCTGCGTCGCTTCTTCGGTGTTTTGCAACTGGCGCAGGTGCAGCGGGTCGGCCAGCCCGCCGAGGAATGCCCTGGCGTTATCGGGTATGGTCTGCACCGCCTGGAGCAGTTTGTCGCCGACCTCCGGATGGCGGTAGCTGGCGAGCAGGTCGGCGGCGTTTTGCCGCTGGTAAATGCCGTTGAGCGTGCCGATGACGATTTCCTTGGCCGCCGCCCCGGCGAGCAACGCCGACACCGCGGGCCAGTCGTCGCGCTCGATCCCCATCGGCGCGAACATCGGGGCGATCGCCTTGCTGCCCTGTGCCAGCAGCGACTGGTCGATCGGCGTGGCGCGTAGGCCGTCGCCCGTCCAGCCGATTCCAGGCAGCACGAACAGCACCACGCCGATGGCCACGATCACCTTGCCCACGCGCAGCACGAAGACCTTCAGCCGTTGCCAGGCCTGCAGCGCCACGCTGCGGCCGCTGGGCAGGCGGTACGGCGGCAACTCCATGACAAACGGCATCGGTTCGCCCGGCACCGCGGTGCGCCCGAGCATCCACGCGGTGAGCAACGCCACGGCGATCCCCAGAACGTAGAGCAGGAATACCACCTGCCCGCCGTTGTCGCGGAAAAACACCACGGCAAACGCCATGTAGATGGTCAACCGCGCCGAACACGACATGAACGGCTGCATGAGCACGGTGAGCAGACGGCCGCGCGGATCTTCGATGATGCGCGAGCCCATGATCGCCGGGACGTTGCAGCCAAAGCCGATGACCATCGGCACCAGGGCGTTGCCGGGCAGGCCCAAGCGGCGCATGAAGCGGTCCATGGCATACGCCGCTCGCGCCATATAGCCCGAATCGTCGAGAAAGGCGAGAAACAGGAAGGTCAGGCCGATCGGCGGGATGAACGAGACGACGAGGTTGACCCCGCCGCCCACACCGCCGGCGGCGATCGACACCAGCCAGTCGGGCAGGCCGGCCTGGAGCAGGAGATGGCCGAGCCCGGCGATGAACAGCGCCGACGAGGCCTGGTCGAAAAAGTCGATGAACACCTTGCCCGCGCTGAAACTGACGATGAACACCAGGTAGAGCACGAGCAGAAAAACCGGCACCCCCAGCCACTCGTTGAGCACCACGCGGTCGATCACGTCGGTCACGCGATGGCGCAGCCCCATCCTGCCGGTGCGCTGCAGCGCAATGGCGGCGAGCTGGTGTGCCCAGCCAAAACGCGCCGCCGCCACCAGGTCGGCGACGTCCTCGCCGGTGTGTTGCCTGACCTGCGTTTGCGCCGCGTGCACCGCCGCCTGCACGGGCGCCCGCGGGGATACCACCAGCCCTTCGAGCAGACGCAGGGCGTCGAACCGGCGCCTGGCCGCCTGCGCGGATTCCAGCGCGGCGCCGACCGCGGCGATCGCCTGTTCCACCGCGTCGGGGTAAGCCGGTACCTGCGGCTGCGGCGGCTGCTGCAGCGCCTGGACGATGGCGTCGAGCAGCGCCTCGCGCCCCTGGCCTTTGCGCGCCACCAGTGCCACCACCGGCACTCCCAGCTGCCCGGCCAGCGCCTGCGCCTGCGGCTCCAGCCCGAGCGCCTGCGCCTCGTCGACCATGTTCAGCGCTAGCAACAGGGGTTTGCCGGTTTCGAGCAGCTCGAACGTCAGCGCCAGATGCCGCTCGAGGTTGGAGGCATCGACGATATTGACGATCAGATCCACCCGCTCGTCGAGCAAAAAATTGCGCGCCACGCCCTGGTCGGCACCGCCGCCGCCGAGCAGGCTGTACACCCCCGGCAGATCGATCACCGCCATCCGGCGTCCGTGCGCACTGGCCGTGCCGCGGCGCTGTTCGACGGTGACGCCAGGCCAGTTGCCCACGTGCTGGTGTGCTCCGGTGAGCAGATTGAACACCGTGGTCTTGCCGCTGTTGGGGTTGCCCGCCAGCGCGATGACCGGCATGCCTGCCTGTGCGGCCGGGGCGGCGTTGCCGTCGGCGTGGCACGCGGTCATCATGCCGTCCCCCGACGGTTTGCGGCTTGTGGGCCGGCAGACAAGGGGCGCATCGGTTGCCAGGTCTTCATGCCGCCAGCCCGTGCCGTTCGCCAGCGGGCAGCGGAGCGACACGGATTTTGTCGGTCACGCCCCGGCCGAGCGCAATGCGCGCGCCGCCGACCTGCACCACCGCACCGCGCGCCCCTGGGCCGTGCACCACGCACAGCGCCACGCCGCGGCGGATGCCGAGCATGACCATGCGCTGCGCCAGGGCGCGGCCGCCGTCGACATCGACAACTTTGGCGCACTGCCCGTGCGCCAGTTGCGCCAGAGAAAGCACGTTGGTCTCGTTTTGCATCATGGTGCGGTTACAGGCGTTTGTCATGCAGCGAAAACCCGTTCACCCGGCCGCCAGCGCGACATCGGGCAACTGCGCAAATGATAATGTTTATCGTTTCATGCCGCAATGCGGGCGTTGCCCGGTGAGGCGGCTGCCGGGAGAAACCGACCCATGTCAGTGGGCCAGCTCCCAGTTGGCGCCCAGACCGAGCTCGGCCAGCAGCGGCACGTCGAGCTGGGCGACACCGGCCATCAGCCGCGGGATGTGCTCTCGCACCCAGTGGGTTTCGTCCTCGGGCACTTCGAGCACCAGTTCGTCGTGCACCTGCATGACCATGCGGCTGCGCAGGCCCTCGCGCGCCAGCGCGGCATCGACGGCGACCATCGCCATTTTGATCAAATCCGCCGCCGTCCCCTGCATCGGCGCGTTGATCGCCGCGCGTTCGGCGGCAGCGCGGCGCGGGCCGTTGGGCGAATGGATTTCCGGCAGC
Organism: Pseudomonadota bacterium; assembly: GCA_021799355.1. GTDB lineage: Bacteria > Pseudomonadota > Gammaproteobacteria > Burkholderiales > Burkholderiaceae_C > Thiomonas. Next base: position 21,591 of record JAJZAQ010000023.1, on the reverse strand, counting down.
CACAGGCGTCGGCCGAAGACCGTTTGCACATAGCCCTGTTCGGCCGCCAGCCGCCGGGTGCGCTCCATATACGCCGCCACGCCGGGATAGCGGGCGAAGTAGCGGTCGATGTAGAGCCTGGCGGCGTCGCGCTCCAGGCCGAGGTTGCGCGCCAGCCCGAAGGCGCTCATGCCGTAGATCAGACCGAAATTGATCACCTTGGCCATGCGCCGCTGCTCGGCGCTGACGTCCTGCGGGGCGACGCCGAAAATCTCCGCCGCGGTGGCGCGGTGGATGTCCTCCCCTGCGGCGAACGCGGCCATCAACCCCGGGTCCTGCGACAGATGCGCCATGATGCGCAGCTCGATTTGCGAATAGTCGCTCGACGCGATCAGCCAGCCTGCGGGCGCGATGAACGCCTCGCGGATGCGCCGTCCCTCCGGGGTCCGCGCCGGAATGTTCTGCAGGTTCGGCTCGTTCGACGCCAGCCGCCCCGTGACGGCCACCGCCTGCGCGTAGTTGGTATGCACGCGCCCGGTGCGTGGGTCGATCATCTGCGGCAGCTTTTCGGTATAGGTGCTCTTGAGCTTGGACAGGCTGCGCCAGTCGAGGATGAGCCGCGGCAGCGGATAGTCTTCGGCGAGTTTTTCCAGCACCTCCTCGTCGGTCGACGGCGCGCCCGAAGCGGTTTTTTTCAGCACCGGCAGTTGCAGCCGCTCGAACAGCACCTCGCCGATCTGCTTCGGGCTGCCAAGGTTGAACGGCCCGCCGGCCAGCTCGATCGCCTGCGCCTCGAGCGCCTGCATTTTTTTGCCCAGCTCGCTGCTTTGCGCGCGCAGCCGTTGCGGGTCGATGAGCACCCCGGTGCGTTCCATGCGCTGCAGCACCTCGCTGACCTGCAGTTCCAGCGCGTAAATGCGCGACAAGCCGTCATCGGCCTGGATCTGCGGCCAGAGTTTGCCGTGGACCTGCAGCGTCAGGTCGGCGTCTTCGCCGCTGTAGCGCGTAGCCGTGGCCACGTCCACCTGATCGAAGGTGATGGCTTTGGCCCCCTTGCCGCACACCTGCTCGTAGGTCAGGATGTCGTCGCGGCCGAGGTGGCGGCTGGCCAGGCTGTCCAGACTGTGCGGTTTGTGCGCTTCGAGCACGTAACTTTGCAGCAGGGTGTCGTGGACATAGCCGCGCACGCCGACGCCGGCGTTTTGCAGCACGTGACGGTCATATTTGACGTTTTGCCCGAGCTTGGGTCTGCCGGGGTTTTCCAGCCAGGGCTTCAGACGGGCGATGACCTGCGCCGCGGGCAATTGCCCGGGCGCCCCGGGATAGTCGTGCGCCAGCGGCAGGTACGCCGCCTGCCCCGCCTCGACGCTGAACGACAGCCCGATGAGCCGCGCGGCCATCGGGTCGAGCGAGTCGGTCTCGGCATCGAGCGCGGTGAGTTCGGCGGCCTCCAGCCGCGCCAGCCAGGCGTCGAACTGTTCCCAGCTCAGCAGTGTCTCGTAGCGTGCGCCGGGCGCGGACGGCGCCGCCGGCGGGTCGGCGGCGACGTCGGGCAACGCGCCCTGCACCGCGGCCTGCTCCTGGATGTCGTGAACGAAGCGACGCATGCCGTAGCGGGTGAAAAACGGCAGCAGCGCTTGCGCGTCCTCCGCCGCGGGGCGCAGGTCGGTGTCGAAGTCGCGGGCGTAGCCGTCGAGGTCGCAGTCGGTGCGGATGGTGACGAGCTCGCGCGCCCTGGGCAACCAGTCCAGGCTGGCGCGCAGGTTCTGTCCGGCAGCGCCGCCGATCTCCGCGGCGTGGGCGATGAGATTGTCGAGCGAGCCGTACTGCTGCAGCCACTTCGCCGCGGTCTTCGGCCCGACCTTGGGCACGCCGGGGACGTTGTCCACCGCGTCGCCGACCAGGGTCAGGTAATCGACGATGCGCTGCGGCGGCACGCCGAATTTTTCCACCACGCCGGCGGCATCGAGGGTTTCGTTGCTCATGGTGTTGACCAGCGTGATGCCGTCGTCCACCAGTTGCGCCATGTCCTTGTCGCCGGTGGACACCAGGGTGCGGATGCCGGCGTCGCGCGCGCGCCGCGCCAGGGTGCCGATGACGTCGTCGGCCTCCACTCCCGGCACTTCGAGCAGCGGCCAGCCCATCAGTCGCACGGCCTCGTGGATCGGCTCGATCTGCTCCACCAGCTCCGGCGGCATCGGCGGGCGGTGCGCCTTGTACTGGTCGTACAGGGCGTTGCGGAAAGTCGGCCCCTTGGCGTCGAACACGCAGGCCGCGTAGCGATAGCCCCTGGACGGCGGGTATTGCTGGCGCAGCCGCCGCAGCATCGCCACCATGCCGTACAGCGCGCCAGTGGGTTGCCCCTGTGGCCCGCGCAGGTCGGGCATGGCATGAAACGCACGGTACAAATAGCTGGAGCCGTCGACCAGCAGCAGCGTCGTCGGGGTGTCGGGATCGAGCGCAGAATTCATCCGCGCATTATCCGCGGCGCCGTAAAATCGTCGCATGACTGCCTTGCGCCTGACCCCTTTGACCGCGCTGTGCCTGGCCGCGCTGCTGTGCAGCACCGTAGCGATGCGCCACGCCGCGGCCCAGACTCCGGCGGCCCAGACCCCGCCGGCTGCGCCGCTGGCCGACACGCAGCCGCGACCGAAGTACCCCGAACCGCTGGTGCGCGACCACGTGACGCAGGATCGCTCGGTGCGCATCCAGGAGCGGCAGGTGCGCGGCGCCACCACGTCGATCGAAGTGCAGCCGCTGCACGGCGGTGCGGCGTATCACGTCGTCCCCCCCAGCATTTCCTCCAGCACGGACCCGGCGCACATGGAAGGTCAGGCGCAGTGGAAGGTGCTGACGTTCAAATAAAAAACACCGCCCGCCCGACACGGGCAGCGCCTTTTTTTGCAACCGCTTTCATGGCCGTTTTCACCCCGATCGACCTCGTCGAGGTCAACGCCTGGCTCGCCGGCTTCGACCTGGGCACCTGCACCGAACTGCAAGGCATCGCCAGCGGCATCGAGAACACCAATTATTTCTTGACCACCACCCAAGGTCGCTTCGTGCTCACGCTGTTCGAGCGCCTGCACGCCGAGCAGTTGCCGTTTTACCTCGGGCTGATGCACCACCTTGCCGCGCATGGCATTCCCGTGCCCGACCCCATGCCCGACCGCGACGGCCGCACGCTGCACACCCTCAAGGGCAAGCCGGCGGCATTGGTCACCCGGCTCAAGGGCAGCAGCCAGCTCCACCCTGCGCCGCAGCATTGCGCCCAGGTCGGCCGCTGGCTGGCGCGCATGCACCTGGCAGCGCGCGACTACCCCGGCACGCAGCCCAATCTGCGCGGTCTGGACTGGCAGGCGCGCACCATCCCCGCGATCCTGCCCTACCTCAGCGCGGCACAGCGCGAGCTGATCACCGCCGAGCTGGCGCACCAAATGCAGGTGGCGGCATCCGCCGACTACGCGGCGTTGCCGCGCAGCGCGGTGCACGCCGATCTGTTCCGTGACAACGTGCTGTTCGACGCCGGGACGCTGTCGGGGATTTTCGACTTCTATTTCGCCGGGGTCGACACCTGGATTTTCGACCTGGCGGTGACGCTGAACGATTGGTGCATCGAGCCGTCCACCGGGGCATTCGACGCGCCTCGCCGCGACGCCCTGCTCCAGGCGTATGAGGCGGTGCGCCCGCTGCAGGCCGTCGAACGTCGCCTGCTGGCCGACGCGCTGCGCGCCGCGGCGCTGCGATTCTGGACGTCGCGGCTGGCCGACTTCCATCTGCCGCGCGACGCACAACTGCTCACGCCGCACGATCCGGCGCATTTCGAACGCGTACTGCGCCAGCGCATCGCCGCCGCCTGAACTGCCGCGGCCCGGCACCGTGCGCGCGCCCGCATCACGTGGCGCCGATACCATTGCGGCCATCGGCCCCGTGCCACGCTCACCAGCGAGTTTCGTTCATGCAACTGCGTACTGTCCCCGCCCGCGAAGGTTTGCTCTGGGTGCAAAGCGGATTTCGCCGTCTGGCGCGCCAGCCCTGGGCCGCGCTGCTGATGATTCTGGCGTACGTCGTCGTCACCGGCCTGGTGTCGGCGCTGCCGGTCATCGGCCTGGTATTTCCGCTGTTTGCCGTGCAGTTTGGCACCATCGGTTTCATGCAGGCCAGCCGGCAGATTGCGCTCAATCAGGCGGTCTGGCCGACCGTGCTGCTCACCGGCCTGCGCGCCGGCCCGTCGGTGCTGCGCAATCTGCTGCTGCTCGGCGCGCTGTACACCGTGGCCGTGCTGCTGGTGCTCGGGCTGGGCGCGCTGTTCGACGGCGGCGCCATGCTGCGGCTGCTCCTGCTGGGCGACAAACCCCCGGCCAGCGCCGTGACCGGCGGCGGGCTGCGCCTGGGGGCCATCGTCGCCACGCTGGCGTACATCCCGGTGTCGCTGGCATTCTGGCTCGCGCCGCCGCTGATCACCTGGCACGGCATGCCGGCGTTCAAGGCGTTGTTTTTCAGCTTCGTGCTCTGCCTGCGCAACCTCAAGGCGTTTGCCGTCTATGCGCTGCAGTGGCTGGTGCTGTTCCTCAGCGTGCCCACGCTGATCGTGCTCGTGGCCAGCCTGCTCGGCGCCGGGGACACGCTGGCTGCGGCGCTGAGCATGCCCGTGATCATCGCGCTGTTCCTCGCCTACATTTTGTCGTTCTACGGCACCTACGAATCGCTCGTCGCCGACACCGCCGCCTGACGGCGTCGCCTGGCACGCGCCTGCAGCCGGCGCATCGCCGGCGTGCACAGTGTGCAGAATTTCACACAAGCGTCAAAAATCGCTGCGTTTTCAGGGGAAATACTCCTGTCGTGTATCGGTCGGCATGGCCACAATGCCACCCAAATCCGGCGCCGCCGCGCACGGCGTGCGGGAACACGACAACGAGGAGACAACCCATGCACACGTCTGCGCTGCCCGCGCCCCCTGCGGCGCCCGCCGGCGGGCCGGGCAGGAACGATTCGCTGCTGCCCTTTTGCGAACAACCCATCCGTCTGGTGGCCGTGGCCGGCGATCCGGACGACGACGCGCCGTGGCGCGTGCTCAGCCTGCCGTGCGAGCATGCCAGCGGCACCGACGATGGCGCTCACGAGCGCGAACAACTGCTCATCGCTCTGGCCGGCGCGCTCGGCGGATTGACCGACTCGGCCGACTGCGAGTCGGTCATGCGCCGGCTGATCGACGACATCGTCAACGTGTCGAGCCATCTGGTGCTGGCCTGGGTCTGGATCGGTCCGGCCGATGCCGAGGTCATCACCCCCTTGTGCGTCGCCGGCGCCGCCAGCGCCTTCGGCCAGATGCTGCAGATCGCGCGCAGCCAGGCGACCACGCATTGCCCGGTGTTCCAGAGCCTGCAGCTGCGGCGCATTTCGTACATGCCGATTTCGCCCCGCAGTCCGTACAAGCCGTGGCGGCGCGCGGCGCAGCAATACGGCTTCGAGGAAATGCTGGCCGTGCCGTTCGATCTCGGCGCGATCGGGCAGCACGGCGTGGCCGTGTTCTATTCGGACGAGCGCGGTTACTTCAAACACATCGGCACGCAACCGTTCCAGGCGCTGGCCAAGCTGGCGCAGGTGGCCGTGCATCAGGCGCATCTGGTCACCCGGCTGCAGCTGCAAAGCAGCACCGATCCACTGTGCGCCACGCTCAACCGCCACGCCCTGGAAAAAATCCTGCAACAGGAATTCTCCCGGGCGCGCAGCAGCGGCGAAGGGTTCGGGCTGATCCTGCTCGACCTGGACCGCTTCAAGCTGATCAACGATTCCTACGGCCACCCCGCGGGAGACACCGTGCTGCGCGAAACCGCCTCGCTGCTGCGCCGCCATGTGCGCGAAACCGACATCGTCGGCCGCTGGGGCGGTGAGGAATTTCTCATCATCCTGCCGCGTCAGGGCATCGATCAGGTGCAGTGCACCGCCGAGAGGCTGCGCGCGGCGATCGAGTCGGCCTGCGTCAGGCATGAAGGCCGCTGCATCCAGTTCACCGCCAGTTTCGGCATCACCACCTGGTCGGGCCAGGCGTGCACCCCCGAGCGGCTGATCTCGCGGCTGGACTCGTTTCTCTACGACGCCAAGCGCATGGGACGCAACCAGGTGCGCGGTGCCGACGGCCGCGGCAGCGAAACCCTGTCGCTGGGCGCGCAGATCCAGGCGGCGCTCGACGCGCAGCGCATCCGCGCCGCCTACCAGCCGCTGGTCGATCTGCGCAGCGGCGCCGTGGTCGCGCAGGAAGCGCTGGCGCGCCTGGTGACGGCGGACGGCCAGGTCATCGCCGCAGGGGAATTCATCGGCGCTGCCCACCGCCTGCGCATGGAATGGCGTATCGACGAAGCCGTGTCGCGCCAGGCGCTGATGCACTGCCTGCGCAGCGTGCAGGCGGGGCAACCGATGCAGCGGCACCTGATCAACTGCTCGGCGGATTTTCTCGCCCGCCCGGGGTGCATCGACGCCTTGCTGCAGGCCGCCGAGCGCAATTGCACCGCCTGCGCCGACTTACTGCAGGGCCGGCACAAGCCGGTGATCATCGAAGTCACCGAACGCCAGCTGCTCGGCGACCCGGCCAAGACGCGGCAACTGTTGCAGCCGCTGCTGGATTTCGGCTTCGAGCTCGCCGTGGACGACTTCGGCAGCGGCTATTCCTCCTTCCTCTATCTGCTCGACCTTCCCGTGCGCTACCTCAAGATCGAAGGCGAACTGGTGCGTCGCGCGGTGGCCGACGCGCGGGCGCGCACCATGGTCGAGTCGATCCAGTCGATGGCCTCGCGGCTGGACATCCGCACCATCGCCGAAGGCATCGAAGACCAGGCCACCTGCGCCTTGATGCGCGATCTGGGGATCGACTGGGGCCAGGGATACCTTTGGGGTCACCCGCAAATCGGCTGAACGGCAATCGGGAGACGGCGCATGTTTCACATCGACTCCACGCTTTTCGCTCCCTGGCCAGCGCTGGCCGGCGGGGTGATGATCGGTGCCGCCGCCGGCATCATGGCCCTGGTCGGCGGCAAGATCATGGGCTGCAGCGGTATTGCCGGCGGCAATCTGCACGATTTGCTCGAAGGCATCCCGACGCAGCGCTGGCGCTGGTCGTTTTTGCTCGGCGTGCTGCTGGGCACGCTCGGCTGGCTGGTGCTGCGCGGGCCGATCCCGGGAGCAGACCAGCCGCTGTCGTGGCTGGCCGCGACCGTCGGCGGTCTGGCCGTCGGTTTTGGCACGCGGCTGGGATCGGGCTGTACCAGTGGGCACGGGGTCTGCGGCATCCCGCGCCTGTCCAAGCGCTCGTTCGTTGCCGTTGCGGTTTTTTTCACTACCGCCATGCTCACCGTCTTTGTCACCCACCACATCGTCTGAAGGAGGTCGTATGAACGCCGTTGCCTTGCTCTGCGGAGTGGTGTTCAGCCTGGGGCTGCTGGTGTCGGGGATGGTCGAGCCGGCCAAGGTCATCGGTTTTCTCGATCTTGCCGGACACTGGGACCCGAGCCTAGCTTTCGTCATGCTCGGTGCGATCGCCACCAACGCGCTGCCGATGCGCCTGGCCATGCGGCGGCAGCGCTCGCTCCTGCTGCATTGCCCGATGGAACTGCCCAAAGCCACGCAAATCACTGGGCGGCTGATCGCCGGCAGCGTGGTATTCGGCGTCGGCTGGGGGTTGAGCGGCATCTGTCCAGGCCCGGCGCTGGTCAACCTGGGAACGGCGCAGCCCGACCGCCTGCTGTTCTTCCTCTGCATGTTGGCGGGAATGGGCGGGTATGAACTGTGGAACCGGCATGTATCGAACCACCGCGCCTCGGCGGCGCAGACCCAGCCCGATGTGCAATTGCTCGCCGAAATCGCAGACGCACAGCCAGCGGCGTTGCATGCCCGGCTGGCCGCCCGCTGCGGCGCCGGGCAGTTGACCTTGTTCGTCGATACCCCGCTGCGCGTGGGCGAGCGCTACCGTGTGCTGCTGCCCGGGCAGACTGCAGCGCAGGCGCGGCGCTATGTGGTGCAGCAGGTCCGTCCGGGATCGCGCGAAGGCGATGCGGCGCGAGCGATCCTGTTGGCCTATCTCGACGCCGATGCCACCCCGAGCACGCAGCCGCAAGCCGCCGGCACCGGGTCTGCGATGCCGCCGGCACAAGAGGAGATGGTGCGATGACCGCAGCAGACGCCGCCTTGCCCGCTGTGCCGGATCTGTCGTTGTGGGCGCTGCCGGCCTTGCTGTTGCGCCCCGCAGCAGACGGCAGTTGGCACGTTGCGGATCACAACCCGGCAGCCGACGAATTCGCCGTCCTCGCCGGCATCGACTGGAACGGCGATGCGCGCAGCTGGCTGCCTGGCACGGGCACGGCGGCGCCATCGCTGCCGGCAGCCGGTGCAGCGGTGGAGACGACCATCGGCACACGGCCCTGCCGCGTGCACCTCGCTGCCTGGCCTGGCAGTAGCGACGCGCTGCTGGCGCAAATCGTCGACCTCACCGCGCGTCAGTTCGCCGAGTCGGTGACGCGCGACGTGATCAACATTGTCAACGGCTCGGGCCGGGTGCTGGCGCAGACGGCCGACCAGATCTACTCGACCATCGAGGGTGTCGAACACGGGCTGCGCACGACAGAAACCAGCGAAACCGACAACAGAACCCATGTCGATTCGCTGGTGGACAACGTCCGGTCGATCGCCGCGGTGGCCGCCGACATCCGCGGCATTGCCTCGCAGACCAATCTGCTGGCGCTGAATGCGGCGATCGAGGCGGCGCGTGCAGGAGAGGCCGGGCGCGGCTTCGCCGTGGTCGCCGACGAAGTCAAGCGGCTGTCGCAGCGCGTGCAGGCGGCAACGCAGGACATCGCCGAACTCGCCGCCGGCATCCAGGGCGTGTCCAGTGGGATTTCATCGGCCTGCCATGCGTCGATGCAGTCGGTCGAGGCGTCGCACCGACTGCTTGAACGCTCCACCGCCGACGTCAAGCAGATGCGCCGCGTCTCCCATGTGTCGAGTCTGCGCGCGGCCAAGAGTGGCCACCGGCTATTTGTATTCCGTGTGCAGGGTGATCTGCAACGTCAGCCACCAGTGATCAAACCCGAGAGTCTGGCCACTCACCGCAACTGCGGTCTGGGAGACTGGTACGAAGCCAACCGCAACAGTGCGCTGGGCGCACTGCCCAGTTTCCAGGCGCTGGAGGCGCCGCACGCACGGCTGCACGCGCTGGTGCACGATTTCGCCACCGCGCTGCAAGCCGGGCAGCGCCGCCAGGCGCTGCAACTGATGCGCGACATCGACCACGAACTGGCCGCCACGCTGGACGCGATCGACGCCCTGGTACGCGACATCGACACCCTTCTGGGCGGCTGACCGCCGCGCTCAGCCGTCGTCCACCGTGGTGAGCTTGGCCACGCTGAGCGCCAGCCATTTGGTGCCGTGGCGGTTGAACCTCACCTGCGCGCGGGCGTCGTCGCCGCTGCCTTCGAGGCTGAGCACCACGCCCTCGCCAAATTTGTTGTGGAACACGGCCTGCCCGGCGCGCAGACCGGGCGCCGGCTTCGGGCTGGCCGGGGTGAACGCGGGCACGACGGTTTTGGGCGCGTAACTCCAGGTGCTGTGCGCGTCGGCGCCGAAACCGCCGCCGAATCCCGGCTGCCGGGCGCTGATCCACTTCAGCGACTGCGGCGGCAGTTCGTCGAAAAACCGGCTGCGCACGTTGTACCGTGTCTGCCCGTGGAGCATGCGGCTTTGCGCCAGGCTGAGGTACAGCCGCCTGCGCGCGCGGGTGATGGCCACGTACATCAGGCGACGTTCCTCCTCGATGCCGTCGCTGGCGGTCAGCGCGTTTTCGTGCGGAAACAGCCCTTCCTCCAGCCCGGTGATGAACACGGCGTCGAACTCCAGCCCCTTGGCGGCGTGCACCGTCATCATCTGGATCGCCTCCTGACCGCTGTGCGCCTGGTTGTCACCGGCTTCGAGCGCAGCATGGGTGAGAAAGGCGGTGAGCGGCGACAGGGTTTCGCCGGTGGCCGGGTCGATGCCGTCGGCCGCCATGCCGGCGTCCGCCACGGCCAGCGACTGCGGCTGCTGCGCCGCGGCGTGCAGGCCAAAGCCCTCCTGGGTGACGAAGGCGGCAGCGGCGTTGACCAGTTCTTCGAGGTTTTCCAGCCGTTCCTGGCCGTCGCGCTCCTCACGGTAGTGGGCGAAGAGGCCACTGGCATCGAGCACGTGGCGCACCAGATCGGGCAGGCTCATCGCCGCGGTTTGCCGCCGCATCTGCGCCACCTGGTCGAGAAACGCCTGCAGACTGGCGGCGCCGCGTCCGCCCAGCGCATCGACGGCCTCGCTCAGCGGCACGGCGCGCAGCCGCGCCGCATCCTGCAACTGCTCCAGCGTGCGCGCGCCGATGCCGCGCGCCGGGAAGTTGACCACGCGCAAGAAGGCGGTATCGTCGAGCGGGTTGTCGATCAGGCGCAGATACGCCAGCGCGTGCTTGACCTCGGCGCGCTCGAAAAACCGCAGCCCGCCGTACACCCGGTACGGCAGCCCGGCGTTGAACAGCGCGCCTTCGATGACGCGCGACTGCGCGTTGGAGCGGTAGAGCACGGCGATTTCGCTGTGGCTGAAGCCGTCGCGCAGCAGTTGGCGCACCTCCTCGACCAGCCACTGCGCCTCGGCGTGGTCGCTCGGCGCTTCGAACACGCGCACCGGCTCGCCGGCCCCGGCTTCGGTGCGTAGGGTCTTGCCCAGACGGCGGGCGTTGTTGGCGATCAGGGTGTTGGCGCTGTCGAGAATGTGGCCGTGCGAGCGGTAATTGCGTTCGAGCTTGATGAGGTGGCGCACGCGGAATTCGCGCTGGTAGTCGTCCATATTGCCGGCGTGCGCGCCGCGGAAGGCGTAGATGCTCTGGTCGTCGTCGCCGACGGCGAACACGCAGGCCGGCTGTGCCTCGCCCGGGCCGGCCAGCAGCTTGAGCCACTGGTATTGCAGGCGGTTGGTGTCTTGGAATTCGTCGACCAGGATGTGGCGGAAACGCCGGCGGTAATGCGCGCGCAGCGCGGCGTTGTCGCGCAGGATTTCGAACGAACGCAGCAGCAGCTCGGCAAAGTCGGCCACGCCGTCGCGGGTGCACTGCGCCTCGTAGGCCAGGTAGATCTCGGCGAGCTGGCGGCTTTGCTGGTCGCGTACTTCGACGTCGCCCGGGCGCAGCCCCTGCTCCTTGGCGCCGTTGATGAACCACTGCACCTGCTTGGGCGGGTGGCGCTCCTCGTCGACGTTGAGGCTTTTGAGCAGGCGCTTGATCGCGGCGAGCTGATCCTGGGTGTCGAGAATCTGAAAGGTCTGCGGCAGCCCGGCCTCGCGCCAGTGCGCGCGCAGCAGACGGTTGCACAGACCGTGAAAGGTGCCGATCCACATGCCGCGCACCGGAATGGGCAGCATGGCCTGCAACCGCGCCAGCATTTCCTTGGCCGCCTTGTTGGTGAAGGTCACGGCCAGGACGCCCGCGGGCGACACCTGCCCGGTGGACATCAGCCAGGCGATGCGCGTGGTCAGCACCCGTGTCTTGCCGCTGCCCGCCCCGGCGAGAATGAGGGCGTTTTCCGCCGGCAGGGTGACGGCGGCGAGCTGTTCGGGATTGAGGTTGTGCAGGAGGGCGGACATGGAAGGATTCTAGGCGGCACCCGGCCATGAAGCAGCCTAGAATGGGCCACCGGGCTGCGACATCCGTTGCCGCCCGGTTTTTTGCGCGCGCCACAACCGCGGCGCCGCGCCTGGAGGCGTTGATGGACATTTTCGATTACGACAACATCCTGCTGCTGCCGCGCAAGTGCCGGGTGGACAGCCGCCGGCAGTGCGACCCGTCGACCGAGTTCGGCGGGCGGCGGTTTCGCCTGCCGGTGGTGCCGGCGAACATGAAAACCGTGGTCGATGCCCATCTGTGCCGCTGGCTGGCGGCCAACGGCTACTTTTACATCATGCACCGTTTCGACGTGGACGTGGCGGCGTTCGCCCGGCAGATGCGCGACGCCGACCTGTTCGTGTCGGTGTCGCTCGGCGTCAAGGCCGACGACATGGCCGTGGTCGATCAGCTCGCCGCCGAAGGCACCGGGGCGGACTACATCACCATCGACATCGCCCACGGTCACGCCGACAGCGTGCAGCGCATGATCGCGCACATCAAGCACAGGCTGCCGCAGGCCTTCGTCATCGCCGGCAACATCGGCACGCCCGAGGCGGTGATCGACGTCGAAGGCTGGGGGGCCGACGCCACCAAGGTCGGCATCGGCCCGGGCAAGGTGTGTATCACCCGCATGAAAACCGGCTTCGGCACTGGCGGCTGGCAGCTCTCGGCGCTGAAGTGGTGCGCCCGCGTGGCGACCAAGCCCATCATCGCCGACGGCGGCATCCGCGAGCATGGCGACATCGCCAAAAGCGTGCGCTTCGGTGCCAGTATGGTGATGATTGGCGCGCTGCTCGCCGGGCATGAAGAATCCCCCGGGCTGACCGTCGAAGTCGACGGCCGTCTGTACAAGGAGTATTACGGCAGCGCCTCCGAGTTCAACAAGGGCGAGCGGCGCAACGTCGAAGGCAAGCGCATCCTCGAACCGATCAAGGGACGGATCGCCGACACCCTGCGCGAAATGGAAGAAGACCTGCAAAGCGCGATTTCCTACGCCGGCGGCATGCAACTGACCGACATCCGCAAGGTCAACTACATCATCCTCGGCCAGAGCAACGCCGGCGAACATGTGCTGATGTAAGGCCGGCGCAGGCTTGCGCGCATAGCATCGCGGCGTCGCCCTGTATGCCCATGCCGCCCGCCTGCGCCCCATCCGCCTCCGCCGTCACCCCGGCGCAGCGTCTGCGCGTGCTGCTGGCCGGAGTGTGCGCGCTCATCCTCACCGTCGGCCTGGCGCGCTTCGCCTATACCCCGATGCTGCCGGTGATGCACCGCGAAGCCGGGCTGTCGGCGGTGGCCGCCGGCTGGCTGGCGACGTTCAATTACGCTGGCTACATCAGCGGCGCGATGATCGCCGCGGCCACCGGCAGTCTGCAGCAAAAATTCGTCCTCTACCGTGTCGGGCTGGTGCTGGCCGTGGTGACCACGGCGGCGCTCGGGCTGAGCGACAACCTCGTGCTCTGGGCGGTGCTGCGCTTCGTTTCCGGGCTGTCGAGCACGGCCGGGCTGCTGCTGGCCTCCGGGCTGGCGCTCAATTGGCTGATCCGCCATGGCCAGCGCGCGGAACTGGGGCTGCATTTCACCGGACTGGGGCTGGGCATCGTCGTCTGCGGTCTGGCGGTGGCGGCGATGCACGGCCGGCTCGGCTGGGCGCAGCAATGGCTGGGGCTGGGCCTGCTCGGGGTGCTGTTTTTCGTTCCGGCATGGGCGTGGATGCCGCGCCCGGCTGCCGCTGCCGCGCTGCCCGGCAGTGGCAACCGCCAGGCCGCCGCCGCTCCGGCGCGGCGCTGGCTGCTGCAGATGGTGGCGATGTATTTCTGCGCCGGGTTTGGCTATGTCGTCAGCGCCACGTTCATCGTCGCCATCCTCGACAGGCTGCCCCTGCTGGCCGGTCACGGCGGCTGGATCTGGGTGATCGTCGGTCTGGCCGCGGCGCCGTCGAGCTTTCTCTGGGACCGCGTGGCGCGGCGCACGGGCGACATCGCTGCCCTGCTGCTGGCGTTTGCGCTGCAGATCGTCTCGATCCTGCTGCCTGCGCTCAGCAGCAGCGCGCTGCTCAACCTGCTCAGTGCGGTGCTGTACGGCGGCACCTTCGTCGGCATCGTCAGCCTGACGCTGACCCTCATCGGCCGCCATTTCCCCGACAACCCGGCCAAGGCGATGGCGCGGCTGACGCTGAGCTACGGCGTGTCGCAAATGGTCGCGCCTGCCGTGGCCGGTTCCATCGCCGCGCGCACCGGCAGCTATCACGGGGCCTTGCTGCTGACCGCCGCGGTCATGCTCGTGGGCATGGCACTGCTGGCGGTGATGTGGCGCGAAGCGGCGCGGGCGCAGCGCTGACGCCACGCAGGCCGGCAGGCGAGGAAGCGAGCACCGCGCAACGCCGCCGATGGCTCACCGCAGGGGTTTTCAGCAGCCGGCTACGCCGACGCGGCCAGCGCGCGCACATACGCCGCCGTGCCTTGCTCGACCGTGGCGAAATGGTGGGTACAACCCGCCGCACGCAGCCGGCTGAGGTCGGCCTGGGTGTGGCACTGGTATTTGCCCACCAGCGCCTCGGGAAACGGGATGTAGGCGATTTCTCCGGCCTGAACCAGCTCGGCCAGGCTCAGCGCCGGGCGGCCGGCGAGCTCTCGCAGGGTGTTGACCACCGTCTGCGCCACGTCGTTGAACGGCTGTGCCCTCCCGGTGCCGAGGTTGAAAATGCCGCTTTTGTCCGGATGGTCGAAAAACCACAGGTTGACGGCGACGACGTCGTCGATCCAGACGAAGTCGCGCTGCTGCATGCCGGGAGCGTAGCCGCCGTACTCGCCAAACAGCCTGACCTGCCCCTGGGTGCGGTACTGGTTGACATGGTGAAACGCCACCGAGGCCATGCGCCCTTTGTGCTGCTCGCGCGGACCGTAGACGTTGAAGTAGCGGAAGCCGGCGATCTGCGTTGCCGCCTGCGGCAGCACGCGGCGCACCACCTGGTCGAACAGCAGCTTGGAGTAGCCATAGACGTTGAGCGGCCGCTCGAACTCGGGCTGCTCGCGAAACGTGCTGCTGGCGCCATACGTGGCCGCGCTCGATGCATACAGCAGCCGCGTGCCATGCGCCTGCGCGGCGTCGAGCAGGGTCTTGCTCGTGCGGTAATTGTTGTCGAGCATGTAGCGGCCATCGTGCTCCATGGTGTCGGAACACGCACCCTGGTGGAACACGGCCTCGACTTTGCCGAAATGACCGCGGGCGAAATGCTCGAAAAACACGGTTTTGTCGAGATAGTCGCTGATCTGCAGGTCGACCAGATTGCGGAACTTGTCGCCCTGCGTCAGGTTGTCCACGGCGATGATGTCGGTGATGCCGCGGGCGTTGAGCCCCTTGACCAGATTGCTGCCGATGAAGCCTGCGGCACCGGTGACGATGATTCTCATGCCCACAGCTCCTGCGGCGTGACGGTGGCGGTGCCGAGCTTGCCGACGACGATGCCCGCGGCGCGATTGGCGGTGCGCACGGCGTCTTCGAGTGCGCAGCCGGCGCCCAGCACCACCGCCAGGGTGGCGATGACGGTATCGCCGGCCCCGGACACGTCGTACACCTCGCGCGCTTCGGTCGGGATGTGCAGCTCGCCCTGCTCGGTGTACAGGCTCATGCCCTCTTCGGAGCGGGTGAGCAGCAGCGCCTTGATGCCCAGTTTCTTGCGCAATCCCTGCGCCTTGGCGGTGAGTTCGTCTTCGCTGCCCCATTCGCCCACCACCTGCGCGAGTTCGGCGCGGTTGGGGGTGATGACGGTAGCGCCCGCGTAGCGCGAATAGTCCCGCCCCTTGGGATCGATGAGGATGGTTTTACCGTGGGTCCGCGCCAGATTCATCATCTGGTCGAGGTGCTCCAGCCCGCCCTTGCCGTAATCCGACAGCAGCACCACGTCGTGGAAGGTGAGTTCCTGCTCGTAGCGTTCGAGCATCGCCGCGAGCACTTCGTGGTCGGGCTTTTGCTCGAAGTCCAGGCGGATGAGTTGCTGCTGGCGCGACACCACGCGCAGCTTGACCGTGGTCTTGAGCGTGGTGTCCTGCCGCATGGCGTTGCGGATGGGCGTATCGACCAGCAGGGTGACGAGCTTGCGCCCCGGTTCGTCGGCGCCGACGACCGACAGCAGCGTGGTCTGCGCCCCCAGCATCGCGGCGTTGAGGGCGACGTTGGCGGCGCCGCCGACGCGGTCTTCGTCGCGCAGCACCCGCACCACCGGCACCGGGGCTTCAGGGGAGATGCGGTCGACTGCACCGAACCAATAGCGATCGAGCATGACGTCGCCGACGACGAGCACGCGGGATTGGGCGAGTTGTTCTGCGTTCATGACAGGAGGGAGAGTTCTTCCAGGCGGCGCGGCGGGTAGGTTTCCCAGCCCTGGCAGCCCGGACAATGCCAGAAATATTGTCGCGCTTCGAAGCCGCAGGCGGCGCAGCGGTAGCGCTGCCGGCTGCGCAAGGCATTGTCCACCGCCGCCTGCATCGCCGCGGTCGCCTCGGCAGCGGGCAGACCCGGCGCGGGATGTTCGAGCACGCGTTTGAGCGCGAGCAGGCTGCGGTGTTGCTGCAGGTACTGCTGCGCGCAGTATGCGCGCGACTGCGGGTCGGGGTCGAGTAGCAGCACGGCGTCGAGCACGTCGATCGCCGGAGTCTGCGCCAGCCGCTGCCGCAGCCATGCCAGCCCCTGCTCGACCTGGCCGAGCTGCTGACGCAGTTGCGCGATCTGCACCGCGGCGAGGGCGACAAACTCGGGCTGCACCAGATCGATCGATTCCAGCGTCTGCAGCGCCGCGGCCAGGTCGCCGCGGGCCTGCGCCCACTGCGCGCGCAGCAGCCGCGCGCGCACGTTCTGCGGCGCAGCCTGCAGCGCGCTGTCGAGCGCACGCTGCGCCTGTTCGTCGCGGCCGGCAGCGTGGTGCTGGATGGCGAGCTCGCACCAATACTGCGCGATCTGCCGCTGATACGTTCCGGTGGCCCGCTGCTGCAACTCGCTGGCGCGGGCGATGGCCTTGTGCCAGTCCTGCGTGCGCTCGCTGATTTGCAGCAAGGCGGTCAGCGCCTGGGTGGCGTAGTCGGTGCGCAACAGGTCTTCGTAGGCCGATTCGGCGCGGTCGAGCAGGCCAGCTTTGAAAAAATCCTGCGCCAGCGCCAGCTGCGCGCGCTCGCGCGCGTCCCGTGGCAGGTCGGCGCGTGCCAGCAGGTTCTGGTGCACACGCACGGCGCGTTCGTACTCGCCGCGGCGGCGGAACAGATTGCCCAGGGCGAAATGCAGATCGACGGTATCTGGATCGGCGGTCATGGTCTCGATGAACGCGTCGATGGCCTTGTCTTGCTGTTCGTTGAGCAAATGGTTCAGCCCGCGGTAATACGCCTGCGGCGCATCGCGGCGCAACGCACGCTCGGTGCGCACCTGCCGCAGATCGACGCGCGAGGCCATCCACCCCAATGCGAACATCAGGGGCAGAACGAGCAGCCACCACAGGTCAAACTCCATCGATCGGCCTGTCGATCGGCTGCGATGGGAATTCGGCCGGCGCCGCCGTCGGCGCGCCCGCTGGCGGTGGGGTATCGGTGCCGCGGCGCGCCAACCGGCGGTGCCGCAGCCACGACGGCATCAGCGCCAGCACGCCGAGCACCGCGCCCAGGGCGAATACCACCAGCAGCAGCACGATCATGGGCGTGCGCCACTCGGTGCCGAACAGCAGGTGCAGCGTGACCGGTTCGAGGTTGTTCAGCGCCAGACCGAACAGCAGCAGAAACAGCACCAGCCGCAAAAACCAGCTCAGAATGCGCATGAAAACGGGGATCGGGACGGGCAACGCGGTAAGCATATTCGATCAGCCCCGTGACCCTCACCAGCGGCGCAGTGGACAATGACGTGCATCGTCGTTTGACCTCCTGCAAAAGAGCGCATCATGCGGTTTGACCGACATCCCGTGCATTGCCCCCCTGCGCAGCCCGACGCGGTGTTCACCGACGCCCAGGCCGCGCTCGATCACGTGCAGGCGCTGTACACCCGCGCCATCGATTACCTGCGCCAGCGTCTGGCCGAATTCGCCGCCGGCACCCTGCCGCCGGGGCGGGTGCGCGCCTGCTACCCGGTGGTGCGCATCCGCATCGACAGCGTCAAGCGGCCCGACTCGCGCCTGGCCTACGGCTTCGTCGCCGCGCCCGGGGTGTATGAAACCTCGCTGACCCGCCCGGATCTGTTTGCCGATTACCTGCGCACCCAGTTCCAGCTGCTGCTGGCCAACCACGGTGTGGCGCTGGAAATCGGCGTGGGCGATGAGCCGATCCCGCTGCACTTCAGCCTGGGCGGCATGGCGCATGTGGAGGCGCAGCTCAGCCTGGAGCAGCGGCAGCAATTGCGCGACATCTTCGACCTGCCCGACCTGGCGGCGATGGACGACGGCATCGCCAACGGCACCCACGAGGTGGCCGAAGGACGCGCGCTGCCGCTGGCGCTGTTCACCGCCCCGCGCATCGATTATTCGCTGCACCGGCTGCAGCACTACACCGGCACCGCGCCCGAACATTTCCAGAATTTCGTGCTGTTCACCAACTACCAGTTCTACGTCGACGAGTTCGTGCGCCTGGCGCAGACGCTGATGGCCCGCCCGCCGCAAGACGGGGACGAGCACCCGCCGTACACCGCGTTCGTCGAGCCGGGCAACGTGATCACGCTGCGCGCCACCGCCAGTGCGGCGGCGCAGGTCCGGGGGCAGCATTCCACCCGCCTGCCGCAAATGCCGGCGTATCACCTCGTCATGCCCGACAACAGCGGCATCACGCTGGTGAACATCGGCGTCGGTCCGGCCAACGCCAAGACCATCACCGACCACATCGCCGTACTGCGGCCGCACGCCTGGATCATGCTCGGCCATTGCGCCGGGCTGCGTAACTCGCAGCGCTTGGGCGACTATGTGCTGGCGCACGGCTATGTGCGCGAAGACCACGTGCTCGACGAGGAACTGCCGCTGTGGGTGCCGATTCCGCCGCTGGCCGAAGTCCAGCAGGCGCTCGAAGGCGCGGTGGCCGACATCACCCAGCTCCACGGCTACGAGCTCAAACGCGTGATGCGCACCGGCACGGTCGCCAGCACCGACAACCGCAACTGGGAGCTGTTGCCCTACCCCGGCCCCGACCGCCGTTTCAGCCAGAGCCGGGCCATCGCCCTGGACATGGAAAGCGCCACCGTCGCCGCCAACGGTTTCCGCTTCCGCGTGCCCTACGGCACTCTGCTGTGTGTGAGCGACAAACCGCTGCACGGCGAGCTCAAGCTGCCGGGAATGGCCGACCGCTTCTACCGCCAGCAGGTGGAGCAGCACTTGCGCATCGGCGTGCGCGCCATCGCCCGGCTGCGGCAGCAAAGCCTCAGCCGGCTGCACAGCCGCAAGCTGCGCAGCTTCGACGAAGTGGCGTTCCAGTAACAGTCAGTAGCCGATTCAGGCGGTGTACGCCACCTGATGCGCGTCGGGCGCCGGCCGCGGTGCGATGTGGCCGATGCGCCGCGCGTCCTCGCCCTGCGCACGCAGATGCGCGATCACCGCGTCGGCCTGCGCCTCGGCGACGATGAGCACAAAGCCGATGCCGCAGTTGAAGGTGCGGCGCATTTCCGCGTCCTCGATGCCGCCGGCGCGCTGCAGCCAGGCGAACAGCTCGCTCTGTCCCCAGGTGGCGGGGTCGAGCACGCACTGCACCGCCTCGGGCAGCACGCGCGGAATGTTTTCGCTCAGCCCGCCGCCGGTGATGTGCGCCATGCCCTTGATCGCAAACTGCGCCAGCGCCGACAGCACCGCCTTGCAGTAGATGCGCGTGGGCGCGAGCACCGCGTCGCGGAACGGTTTGCCGTCGAGCGTCGCGGGCAGCCTGCCGGCTTCGCGCTCGATGATTTTGCGGATCAGCGAATAGCCGTTGCTGTGCGCCCCACTCGACGCCAGGCCGATAACCACATCGCCGGCGGCGATGGTGCGGCCATCGACGATCGCTGCCTTTTCCACCGCGCCGACGGCAAAGCCGGCCAGGTCGTACTCGCCCTCGGGGTACATGCCGGGCATTTCCGCGGTCTCGCCGCCGATCAGCGCGCAGCCGGCTTGCTCGCAGCCCGCGGCCACGCCGCCGATCACCTGCGCCGCAGTGCCGACGGCCAGCTTGCCGCAGGCGAAGTAGTCGAGAAAAAACAGCGGCTCGGCGCCCTGCACCAGCACGTCGTTGACGCTCATCGCCACCAGGTCGATGCCCACGGTGTCGTGCCGGTTCCAGGCGAACGCCAGCTTGAGCTTGGTGCCCACGCCGTCGGTGCCCGACACCAGCACCGGCTCCTTGTAACGCCTGGGCACCTCGAACAGCGCGCCGAAGCCGCCGATGCCGGCGAGCACGCCGTCGCGCAGGGTGCGGCGCGCCAGAGGTTTGATGGCGTCGACCAGCGCGTCACCGGCGTCGATGTCCACGCCGGCGTCGCGATAAGTCAGTGAGTCGTTGTGCATGATGGGCTGAGCAAAAGAGGGTGAGGGCGCAAAGGCGCAAGCCGCAGGCGGGTCGGTCGCCGTGCGGCCGCAGCGAAACGGCACCACTGCATAAAATGACGGTCTGACGCGATTTTAGAGTGCCTGCGCCGCACAGCCGCGCGGGATCGGCCAGCGCCGGCCGTCCCCGCCCCCTGCCTTGCCGACCCGACCATCCTCCATGCTGCTCAGCCCCGCCGCCAAGAACGCCCTGATCTGGCTGGGCATCGCTGCGGCCGCGCTGTGGCTGATGTGGCTGCTCGGCGGCATTCTCATGCCGTTTCTGGTGGGCATCACGCTGGCGTACGTACTGCATCCGCTGGTCGAGCGTCTCAAGCGCTGGCACATCCCGCGGCCACTGGGCGCGGCGGTGGCGCTGGTCGTGGCCATCGGTCTGTTCGTCGGCCTGTTTTTGCTGCTGGTGCCGGTCGTCACCGAGTTGCTGCCGCTGATCCGGGAAAAATTCCCGTTGCTGCTGCAGACCCTTGCCGACTGGGGAACCCCGCTGCTGGCGCGGTTTGACATCCACCTGCAGTTCGACGTCACCAGCATGCGCCAGACGCTGTCCAAATACCTCACCGCGCACGGCGAAGACTGGGCGGCGATGCTGCTGCGCTCGGCCAGCAGCGGCGGTGCCAGCCTGCTGATGCTGCTGGGCAACCTGGTGCTCATCCCGGTGGTGGCGTTTTACTTGCTGCTCGACTGGAGCCAGACGCTGCAGCGCCTGGCCGGGCTGGTGCCGCCCAGGCACCGTGCGGCGGTGCTGAGTTTTTTCCACGACTGCGACGTCATCCTCGGCCAGTATCTGCGTGGACAGCTGCTGGTCATGCTCATCCTGGCGTTCTACTACTCCGTCGGCCTGCTGCTCGCCGGGTTCAACCTGGCGCTGCCGGTGGGCATTTTTACCGGGCTGGCGGTGTTCGTGCCGTATGTCGGCTTCGGCCTGGGGCTGCTGCTGGCGCTGCTCGCCGGAGTGCTGCAGTTCCTCAGCTGGTACGGTGTGATCGCCGTGGCCGTGGTCTACGGCATCGGCCAGTTGATCGAATCGATGTACGTCACGCCCAAATTCGTCGGCGAAAGCATCGGGCTGCATCCGCTGCTGGTGATTTTCATCCTGCTGGCGTTCGGCACCCTGTTCGGCTTCTGGGGCATTTTGCTCGCCCTGCCTGCCGGATCGGTGCTGCTCGTCGTCGCCCGCCGCGCGCTCGCGTGGTACCGGCGCAGCGCCCTGTTCGTCTGACGCATGGCCACGGCAACGGCACCGAGCGCTTCATCGGCCCGCCTGGCCGCGCGCCAGCACATCCTGCCGCTGGACTGGGAAGAGGAACAGACCCTGGCCAATTTCGAGACCGGCGGCCAGCCGGAGAATGCCCTGGCGCTGCAGGAGCTGCGCGCGCTGCTGGCCGCCCCGGGTCACGCTGCGCTGTACCTGTGGGGCGATGCC
>JAJZAQ010000069.1 GCA_021799355.1 Pseudomonadota bacterium | reverse complement strand
TTTGTCCAGGAAGTGTTCCTGTTTGGTGAAATTTTCAAAAACCCTTGGATTTTCAATGGGTTGAACAAGAAAACCTCGGGTTGATTCTGTGGTCAACTTGTTGCGGCGCAACTTCACCAAAAATGTGCATAAGCGGATACGTCAACCTTGACAAGGCGGGAAACAGACGTTCTCCAGCGCACAGGGGGGCAGGGCAGCGGGTTGTCAGCCCTGCGCCGGGGCATGCCACGCGCGGCTGTGGGTGTGCACCGCTTCGACCAGTGCGGCGACGTGTTCGGGCGGGGTGAATTGCGAGATGCCGTGCCCGAGGTTGAACACGTGACCCGCCCCGGCATCCACCCTGCCGAAACTGTGCAGCAGCCGCTGCACCTCCCGCTCGATCGCGGCGGGCGGAGCGAACAGCACGGCGGGATCGAGATTGCCCTGCAGCGCCACCCGCTGGCCGACGCGCGCACGCGCCTGACCCAGGTTGGTCGTCCAGTCCAGCCCGAGCGCGTCGGCACCGGTGTCGGCCATGGCTTCGAGCCACTGCCCGCCGCCTTTGGTGAACAGAATCACCGGCACGTCGGCAGCGCCCGGGTGGCGCTGGATCGCCTGCACCACGCGCTGGCTGTATGCCAGCGAAAATTCGCCGAAGGCGCCGTCGGCGAGCACGCCCCCCCAACTGTCGAACACCATCACCGCCTGCGCTCCGGCGTCGATCTGCGCCGTGAGGTACTGCGCCACAGCATCGGCGTTCACGGCGAGGATGCGGTGCAGCAAATCCGGGCGGGCGTACAGCATGGTCTTGACCGTGCGGTAGTCGTCGCTGCCGCCGCCTTCGACCATGTAGCAGGCCAGCGTCCACGGGCTGCCGGAAAAGCCGATCAGCGGCACGCGCTGCACGCCGTCCCGCAGCAGCGCGCGGCGGATCTGCCCCACGGCGTCGAACACGTAGCGCAGCGCGTCCATGTCCGGCACGGCCAGCCGCGCGACGTCGGCCTCGGTGCGCACCGGGCGCTCGAACTTCGGCCCCTCGCCGGCTTCGAAGCGCAGGCCCAGGCCCATGGCATCGGGCACGGTGAGAATGTCGGAAAACAAAATGGCCGCGTCCAGCGGGTAGCGGTCGATCGGCTGCAGCGTCACTTCGGTGGCGAAGTCCGGGTTCTGTGCCAGGGCGAGAAAACTCCCGGCGCGTGCCCGCGTGGCGTTGTATTCCGGCAGATAGCGCCCGGCCTGGCGCATGAGCCACACCGGAGTGTAGGCGGTGGGCTGGCGGCGCAGCGCGCGCAAAAAGGTGTCGTTGGCAAGTGAGGTCATGGCCGGCATTGTCGCAAACTGCGCAGCCGCAGCCGGCTCGCGGCGCCGGCACCTGATGACGCGGCTGCAGCCGTGGCGCTGGCAGGCCCTGACAGGCCGCTGAAAAACTGCTGCGGTGGGCCCTCTGCGGCGTTGCGCAGTGCTCGCTGCCTCGCCGATCGGTCTGATCTGTCTCGGTCGCAGCGCTCCGTGCGCCTTGCATCTGGCCATCCTCGCGACGTTTTTTCAACGGCCTGCTAATCCATGCCGAATTCCTTGCGCTTGAGGTAGAGCTCGCCCAGGGTGGCGATGACCTGGTTGGAAATGCGCGCATACTCCCCACCCTGGAGCTGGCGCAGCGCGTCGTCGCGCTGGTCGTTTTGCGCCAGCCGCGCCACTTCCGCGGCAGCGCGGTGAAACGCAGCGTGCTCCTCGATCAGCCGGGTGAACAGCTTTTGCGTGTCCGCGCTCAGCGCCGGCTGGCGGTCGCGGATGGCGTAGAGCCACTGGCCGAGGTCGCAGCGGTCGTCCAGCGCGATGCGCTGCGGGTCGAGGGTGGAACAGGCGCCGCAGACGCAGTCGTACAGCCGCTTTTTCCACGCCTTGTGCGCGTTGGTTGCGGAAAAAAAATTCAGTTCCATCGGGATTCGCCGACGATGCCGGCGCCTTTACAATCGGTCGCATCGTACCCAGCAAACGCCCTGCGTGAACTCCCCGGAGTATGTGGGCACGGCAGGCGCTGCGATCAGCGACACGCTTTTTGACATCGCGCAAATTACGGAGAGGCCATGGCGCAAACGCCGAAACACGGAACCCGATTCTGGCTGGGCAATGGCGTGCTCGCACTGGCCGCCGTGCTGCTGTTTTTTCTCGACACGGTGGCGCAGTGGCTGGGGACCGCGGCGATGGCGTTGTGGATGGGCCTGGTCGCTCTCGGCGTCTACCTCATCGTCCAGGACGGCGGGGGCTGAAGCCTGCCGGCCCAGCAAACACGCGGCGGGAAGAATTCAGCGGAAAAACAGCGCGCTCATCACCAGGCCGACGCCGACGATGCCCCAGCGCAGCAGTTCGCGCGGTATGCGCCGCGCCAGCCGGGCGCCGGCATAACCGCCGAGCAGCACGGCGGGAAGCATCAACGCCACCCAGCCCCAGCGCACCGTGCCGGCAGCGGCGTATAGGCCGACGGCAAACACCGTGAGCACGGCCGACAACGCGTTTTTCAGCGCGTTCATGCGGTTGAGCTGGGTTTCGCCGATCAGGGTGAGCAGCGCCAGCAGCAGCACGCCCAGGCCGCCGTTGAAATACCCGCCGTACACGCTGACGGCAAACAGCCCGCCTAGCGCCTGTGCCGGCGTGGCATGTTGCTCCGGGTGCCGGCCGAGCAGCCGCAGCAGCGCCGGGCCGAAGGCGAACAAGGCCGTGGCGAACAGCAGCAGCCACGGCACCAGCGCACGAAACGCCTGGTTGCTCGTGGCGATGAGCAAACCCGCGCCCAAACCGCCACCGGCCACGCAGGTCAGCAGCAGCGCGGGCATGCGCACCGCGCGCGGCGCGCCCAGGTCATCGCGAAACCCCCAAGTGCTGGCCAGATAACCGGGCAGCAGCGCCGTGGTTCCGGTCGCGTTGGCCGCCACCGCCGGGATGCCGGCGTAGATCAGCGCCGGTAGGGTGAGAAAACTGCCGCCTCCCGCGGCAGCGTTGAGGGCGGCGCCGAAAAACGCCGCGGCAAAAACCAGAAGGGAAACGACGGCATCGGCCGGCATGACGATCGCGCAAAAAGTTTGAGCATACGCAATTTGCGCGTCTGCCGCCGGTGCACGCGGCGGCTGGCGCCTTCAGCCCGCCAGCAGCGCGGCAATCTGGTCCTTGAGGTGCAGGCGTTCCTTTTTCAGCGTTTCCAGATGCTCGTCGGCCACGGCGCGCACACCCTGTTCGATTTGCACAACCTCTTTGTTGATCTCCTCGTAGCGTTGCGCCAGACGTTGGAAATGCGAGTTGCTGGCTTTGAGCGCGTGAATCTTTTCGGCCTGCGCCGGGAATTCATGGGTGAGATCGTGCGGGTCCAAATGCATCGGTAGCCTCCTGAAACGGGTTGCAAAAACTTTAAGCCTAAACCGCTTCGCCGCGCCGCGCCACCCCGTGCGGCTCAACCGCCCGCCGGCAGCAGCACCCAGATGCGCCCGGGCGACTGCATGCGCCCGGCCAGCGCGCCGGCGGCGTCGCCCGTGCCGGTGAACACGTCGGCGCGGATCGCCCCGGTGATCGCCGAGCCCACGTCCTGCGCGAACACCAGCGCGTTCCACGCCACGCCGTTGCTCGGCGTTGCCGGCTGGTCGGGCGGCGGCAAAGTGGTCGACAGCCACAGCGGCAGCCCCAGCCGCAGCATCGACTTGTCCACCGCGACGCTGCGCATCGCCGTCAGCGGCACGCCCAGCGCGCCGACCGGGCCGCGCTGCGGGTCGGCGGCGGGCTCGGCGCGGAAAAACACCACCCGCGGGTTGGCGGCGAGCAGCTGCGGCACCTCGTCCGGGTGCAACTGCGCCCAGGCGCGGATCACTTGCATGGTCACCGTGCCCTGCACCCGCCCGGTGTCGAGCAGCCAGCGGCCGACCGACTGGTACGGCCAGCCGTTGTTGCCGGCGTAGGACAGCCGCAACAGACGACCATCGGGCAGCCGCACCAGCCCCGAGCCCTGCACCTGCAGAAAGAGCGCGTCGACTGGGTCGTCCAGCCACACCACCACGTTGCGGTCGAGCTGCGCCTGCGCGGCCGGGTCGGACTGGATCTGCGCCCGGCTCCAGTACGGCGCGGTCACGCGCTGGCCGTCGCGCCACGCCACCCGCTGCGCGCTCACCCCGTCCGGCCCCGGTGCGGGCAGCGGCTGCAGATCGTCGGGCAGCCCCCACACCGGCACCACATAAGGCCAGGCGCGGGTCAGCGACCCGTGCAGCACCGGCTCGTAATAGCCGGTGATCAGCCCGCTGTCGGCGCTGCCGCCAGCCGGCAGCACCCGCCACGGCTGGAATTCAGTCTGGAAAAACGCCCGCTGCGCGGCGACGTCGTCGGCCGGCACGGCAGCAGCCCGGGCGCAGACCGCCACCATCGCCGGCGGCAGCGTGGCGCTGCAGTCGCGGCGCAGCGCCTGCCACACCCCGGAGAAATCGTCCTGCGCCCAGCCCGGCAGATCGCCCCAGCTCGCCGCCTGCAGCCGCACCCCGGCACCGACCAGCGGCGCGGGCGCGGCGGCGCGCGGCGTCGGCCACGCAGCGGATGCCGACGGGCCGGGTGCGGGCGCGACCGGGCGTTGCGGCGGCGGGCCGGCGCAGCCGGCCAGCCAAAGGGCGAGCGCGGCTACGGCGATTCGCGCGCCAGCGCGCGGCAAAGACAACGCACGGTCGACAGACGGTCGCATCGACATTCAGACTCCGGGCCGCAGTCGCGGCGGCAGGATGAACGACAGCGGCCGGCGCAGCAGCCGCGCGGCGATCGCGCGGTAGATCGCCTGCCGGTCGCGCACGCGAATGCCGCGGGCGCGCAGCGCCAGCCGGTAGGCGAGGTAAAAGCTCACGCCGACGTTGAGCACCCCGTTGACCGCAATCCCGGCCAGCGCCCACCAGAACGCCGGGTCGTTGACCACCGCCGGCCCTAGGCTGGCACACGCGGCGCCGAACAGCCCGGAGGACAGGGTGACGTGCCGCACTTCCAGCGGCACGCCGAACACCTGGAAAAACGCTGGCGCCAGCCCGAGCAGCAGCCCCAGCGACACATTGCCCGCGGTCACGCCGATGTTCTTGCGCCACCAGCGCGCCCAGCGCGCTGCTCGCGCCGCGCCCAGCAAGCGGCGGATGCGCGGGTTCCACTCGATCGCGCTGTCCAGACGGTGCAGCACAAAGGCGTTTTCCACCCAGCCGGCGATCACGCTGGACGCAAACAGCAGCACCCCGGTGAACGCGGCGAACAGCGGCGTGGGTCCGAGCAGCGACAGGCTGTGCAGCTCGTGCTCGGCGCGCTCGGCCGGCATGAAATGCGGGCCGAACACCGCCATCCCGGCCAGCCCGAGCAGCAACGCCACAGGCATGACCAGCGCGACGTTGCCGAACACCCCGGCCGATTGCGAGCGAGTGAGGTTGGCGACTTCGTCGACGAAGGCCTCGACCGCGCCGGGCCTGCCTAGGTCGCGGAGCTTGTCGGCCATCGCCGGGGCGGTCATCGCCGGCTGCTTGGTCGCGATGGTCCAGTGCAGCAGCTGCACGATGACAAAGCTCACCGCGTAGTTCAGGCCTGCGGCCAGCCCGCCCCAGAACAGCGCCAGCGGCAGGGTGAGGATGCCGAGTTTGATCCAGGTGGTGAACGCCATCACCAGCCCGCCGCCGGCAGCCGCGCCAAGCATGCCCCGGTATTCCCGCGCGTCGCGGGTGATGTAGTGCTCGCCGGTTTCGGCGTGGCGCTCGACCATTTTTTCCGCCAGCAGCGCGGTGTTCTGCCGCAGCAGCTCGCGCACGCTGCGGCGGTGCGCCCCCTGCCGCGCCAGTTCGGCGGCGAGCAGCGCGGTCGGTCGCGCCGGTTCGGGGTCGAGCAGCAGCGACAGCAGCGCCTCGGCGCGGGCGACGCGCCGGCGCAACTGGTGCAGCACGAACACCAGGCTGACCGAGGTGCCGTGCAGGTCGAGGTGTTCGGTGACCGATTCGGCGCGCTGGCGGCAGGCGTCGAGCGCGGCGCGGAACAGCGCCAGCGCCGGGCGCAGCGGGTCGCCTTCGGCGTCTTCGGGCTGGCTCGCGTCCAGCAGCGGCGGGGCGGCGTCGTCGATCGCCTCGGCAGCGTCGGCGGGCGGCGGAGCAGCGGCAGCGGGCTCCGCTGCCAGCGCCTCCAGCTCCGGGCGCAGGCTGGCAAAGGCGATGGGCAGCTGGCGAAACGGCGCGGTGGCATCGAGCGCCAGATCGGCGTCGTCCGCCATGCGGGTGCGCAAGTCGGGAGAAAAGCCGGTGGCGCTGATCTGCGTGACGGTGAACCCGAGGGCGTCGAGCACACTGGCGCGCCAGCGCTGGCGCTGCTGCGCGCAGGGCGGCGGGGTGGGGTCTGTGGCGGTGAGCGGCGCGTCGGGGTCGGGACCGGGGTCTGCCGGCGCGTCAGAGGGCGCTGCTGCGGGCGCGGCGCGTGCCTGCGCGCCCGTGCACAGCAGCGCGGCGATGCGCGAGAGCAGATCAGCGTCGAGCGCGGCCAGCCACGCCTCGTCATCGGCTGAAGGGAACAGCAGCGCAAACAGCTCGGCCAGGTCGCGGGTCTCGGGCGTGGCCGGCAGCAGCTTGCGCCGCAGCCGCTCGACCAGTTCGCTGAAAAACGCCGGCCGCGCGGTGAAGCCGAAATCGGCCAGCAGCAGCGTCGGGTCGGTATAGGCGAGCAGCCCGGCGAGCACCGCGCCGACCGCCTGCTCGCGCGCCGGCTGCTGCGCCAGCAGCGCCAACGCCACGCGCAGCCGCCGCAGTTCGGGCGGGGTGTCGGCGGAATCGGCGGCATCGGCAGCGGGCGCGCCGATGGCCGCTTCCAGCCGGTCGGGCGGCGGGCCGCGGCGCAGCCAGTCGGTGAAGTCGATCAGCCACAGCGCCTGCTGCACCGGCAAGGCCTGCGGGTCGGCCGCGTCCAGCCGCTGCTGCAGACCGGCCAGCGCGCGCGCGGCGCGGCGGCGCTCGACGCCGAACATCAGTGCAGGCTCCGCGGCTGCACCAGCGCGAACTCGGGGATGGTGGCGTCGAAGTGTTCACCATCTTCGCCGACGCAGCGGTAGCTGCCGCGCATACTGCCGGCGGGCGTGGTCAGCTGGGTCCAGCTGGTGTATTCGAACGCTTCGCCGGGTTTGAGTGTGGGTTGCTGGCCGACCACGCCCAGCCCGCGCACTTCCTCCACGCGGCCATTGCCGTCGGTGATGATCCAATGGCGCGAGACGAGCTGCGCCGCGACCCGGCCGGTGTTGATGATGGTCACGGTGTAACTATAGGCAAACACGCCCTGCACCGGGTCGGACTGCTCGGGCAGGTACTGCGGGATCACCGAGACGGAAAACTGATGTGTCGCCATGCGCGGCGATTCTATGTGGCCGCATGCTGCGCGGCGGACTGCGCGGGAATTGCGCGGCATCAGCGTCTGACGGCGCGATATCCCAGCGGAATGCTCGGTCATTCCCCTACAATCGGCCGGATGAAAACCTACCGCATCGCCCCCAGCATCCTGTCGGCCGACTTCGCCCGCCTGGGCGAGGAAGTGCGCAACGTCATCGCCGCCGGCGCCGACTTCATCCACTTCGACGTGATGGACAACCATTACGTGCCCAACCTGACCATCGGCCCGCTGGTCGCCGAGGCGATCAAGCCCTACTGCAAAAAGCCAGACGGCACGCCGGTGACGCTGGACGTGCACCTGATGGTCGAGCCGGTCGATGCCATCGCGCAGTCGTTCGTCAAGGCGGGCGCGGACATCGTCAGCTTCCACCCCGAGGCGAGCAAGCACATCGACCGCACCCTGCAGATGATCCGCGACGGCGGCGCCAAGGCCGGGCTGGTGTTCAACCCGGCCACGCCGATCGACGTGCTGGAGTGGGTGATCGACAAGGTCGATCTGGTGCTGCTGATGAGCGTCAACCCGGGCTTTGGCGGGCAGAGCTTCATCGACAGCAGCCTTCCCAAGGCGCGCAAGGTGCGCGCGCTGCTCGACGCCTACAAGGCGCGCAGCGGGCGGGACATCCTGCTGGAAATCGACGGCGGCATCAAACCCGACAACATCGCCGCCGCGGCCGAAGCCGGGGTCGACACCTTCGTTGCCGGCAGCGCGATTTTCGGCAAGCCCGACTACAAGGCGGTGATCGACGCGATGCGCGCCAACCTCGCCAAGGTGGGCTGATGGACGCGCGCGTGGATGTGAACACGTCGAACGCTCCGCTGGTGATCGCCGGGCACGCGGTGCGCGGTGCCATCGTCGACCTCGACGGCACCATGGTCGACACCCTGGGCGACCTGCACGCCGCGGTCAACGCGACCATGCGGCAACTCGGTCTGCCGCTGCTGACCCGCGAGCAGGTCGAGCACCGCATCGGCAAAGGCTCGGAATACCTGGTGCTGCAGTCGCTCAAGCTGCACCTGGACGACGCCCGCGCGCAGGCGCTCTACCCCGAGGCGCTGGCGCTCTACCTCAAGCTGTATGGCGAGCTCAACGGCCAGCATGCCGACCCGTTTCCCGGTGTCGCCGAAGGCGTGGCGACGTTGCACGCCGCGGGGCTGAAGCTGGCCTGCGCGACCAACAAACCCACCGAGCTGGCGCGGCAGTTGCTGCAGATGAAAGGGCTGCTACGGTACTTCGAGCGGGTCAACGGCGGCGACGCGTTTCCTCGTAAAAAACCCGACCCGATGCCGCTGCTGGAAACCTGCAAGCACCTGGGGCTGCCCCCTGAGCAGGTGCTGATGATCGGCGACTCTCAGAACGACGCGCTGGCTGCGCGCGCCGCTGGTTGCCCGGTCGCGCTGGTGACCTACGGCTACAACCACGGCGAGCCGGTGCACGAGGTGGATGCCGACGAGTTTGTCGATCGCATCGGCGATCTGCTCGCCACGCGCTGACGTCCGGCGGTCCCCCACAAAAAACAACCGCCTGCTGCCAGGCGGTTGTTCTGTCTGCCATGCTGCCCGAACCAAGACTCGGGCAGCTCGCGCCTTGCGCGGCGATAGCCGCTCAGCTGACGTTTTGTTTTTGCACGGCCGGGCTGGACAGCACGTTGGCGGGCAGCATGCGCAGCATGGCCTGGTACAGCTCGGCGTTGCCGGTGCCGGGAATGATGTGCGCGCCCGGGCCCATCAGCACGATGCCGTTGGACGGCTCGAACAGCAGTTCAACGGTTTCGCCCTTGGGGATCTGCTTGACGCTGTTGAGCTGCTTGGCAAACGCGTCCATCGCCGGCTTGAACGACGCGTATTGCGCCGACGACACGCCTTTTTTCACCCCGGCTTCGAGCGCCTTGGCCAGCGCGGCGGCAGACATGTTCGACAGCGCGGTCAGGCGAATCGACTTGGCGCCGGGCATGGTCATGATGTTGCTGGCCGACGTGCTGTTTTGCGGCAGGTAGACCGCAGCGGCCATTTTGCCGCCGAGGTCGACGATGCCCGCGCCGTTGATCAGCAGCGGCACGCCGTTGGCCGGGGCGGTTTGCATGATGGGCATGCCGCCGACGTTGATGGCGGCGTTGGCGCTGGCGGCACCCAGCGTCACGGCCAGCGCGAGAGCGGTGGCGGTCAGGACAGTTTTCATGGTCGATCCTCGGGTGGTTTGGTTGGTATATCAGTCAAATCTTATTTTAGGAACCAACGCTTTGCCTGTTCGGGTTTTCACCGAAACGTCGTGTCGGAATCGTCACCAAACATGACCATGACCGCCCGGGCGGGGCGGCGCGTCATGCCAACTGACCTCTAACAGGCCGTTGAAAAACTCCCCCGCAGCCGCCCGTGCTGCCGGTACCATGTGAGCGGCGGCGACGACGAGACAGCAGACACCGAAGATGAGAGGCACACAGAACTTTCAGGGGGCGATGTTCAGC
>JAJZAQ010000022.1 GCA_021799355.1 Pseudomonadota bacterium | reverse complement strand
GATCTTTCACCGGCGAGGATCATGCGGGCGAAGGCTTTGGAGCCGGTGACGTTGCAGCGCTCGCCGATGTTGACGAACAGCGAGCCGGGGCCGATGGT
Organism: Pseudomonadota bacterium; assembly: GCA_021799355.1. Classification (GTDB taxonomy): domain Bacteria; phylum Pseudomonadota; class Gammaproteobacteria; order Burkholderiales; family Burkholderiaceae_C; genus Thiomonas. Next base: position 44,162 of record JAJZAQ010000022.1, on the reverse strand, counting down.
CAGCGGCTCCAGGCCGGAGAGCTGTAGCGGGGCGACGGTGGGGGGGACTGTGGCAGCGGACATGGCTCGGACGGGCAGGGGGTGGGTCGGCGACGCCGCAACCGGCGCCAGCGGGTTGTGCGCCGTTGATCCCCAAGCCTGACGCCTGCCGGCAACGGGGCGCGGCAGGCGCTGCAACGCACCTTGGATGCAGCGTATTGTAAAGATTGCGCCGCAGCGCCGTTTGCGGCTCTACCATGTGACTGCACCCGTCCGCCGCCCCATGTCTGCCGCCGCGCCGCCCTACCGCACCGATCACGCCGCCTGGGCGCCGCGCATTGCCCAATTGCTGCTGCGCCAGCCCGGTCACCGGCTCAGCGCCGATGATGCGGTGCGCGTGGCCGATTTGATGCAGGTGCGCTGGCTGCAGGCTGGAACCCGTTTCATCGAACAGGGCGATCGCGCGCACGACCACACCATTCTGATGCTGCTGTACGGTGAGGTCACCGTCGAGAAAGCGCCGCTGCACCAGGGCGACAGCCTCGTGGTGTCCGTTGCCCGGGCCGGGCAATTGTTCGGCGAAATGGGGGTGCTGCTCGATGCGCCGCGCAGCGCCAGTTGCGTGGCCTATACCGACGTCATGCTCGCCGTGCTGCACCGCGAGTCGCTCGACCGTCTGGTGCGGGAGCATCCGGCCACCGCGGCGCGGCTGGTGCTGGGCATTGCCAGCCGGCTGGCCGAACACCTGCGTGACACCTCGGACAAGCTCAGCGCGATGTCGCGGCTGGTCAGCGCCATGCACCCGGCGATCAAAGCGCAGATGCTCGGGCCGAAGTCGGGTTTTTCTCCCAGCCAGCTCGACGATCCGCAGCCGCCGCAGTAGAGCGTGCAGGGTTCACAGCCGGCCGACGGCCTGAGCAGCCAGCCAGCTCACCACGCTGGCGAGCACGAACACCAGAAAGCCGATATGGCTTTCCATGCCCAGGCGTTCGACAAAAAACCGGCGCAGGCCGTACACGGCGAAGGGATAGACGATGAGAGAAACGAAAAAACCGGCCACGGCGTCGCTCCTGCAAACCGATGCGCACCTCGTCATTGTGTGGCTGGCGGCGGGTTGCAGGTGTATGCGGCTGTAAACGCGCGCTGGTAGACGAACACCGATGCCGGCGGCGCGTTGCGCCAGGCCAGACCGGCGCGGCGCACCTGCAGACCGAGTTCGCAGCGCAGCGCGCGCGACACCGGGCTGGCGTGGCCGTAGGTGAACTGGATGAAACAGCCGCCGGGGCGCAGCAGCGAGAACGCCTCGGTCAGAATCGCGCGCTGCACCGCCCGCGGCATCGACAACAGCCCCAGCCCGCTGATCACGGCATGCGCCGGCCCCTGCTGCAGGTAACCGCTGGCCTGCGCCGGGGCACGCAGCGCGCAGGCATCGGCCTGGAGGACCGTCAGGTGCGGAAAGCGCTGGCGCAACAGGCCGTGCAGCGCGGCGTCGCGCTCGACCACCAGCAGGTTGTCAGGGCGCAGGCCATGCTCGATCAGCGCATGGGTGAACGCGCCGGTGCCCGCGCCGAGCTCGATGACGCGCAACCCGGCGGGGTCGCTGTCGGCCAGCAGCGCCAGGGGCCGCAGCATTTTTTCGCTCAGCTGTCTGCCCGAGGGCAGGATGGCGGCCACGCCCATCGGGTCGCGCATCCAGGCGCGCAGGAACACACGGATCTGCTGCGACACGCCGATGCGCGTCGCCGGGGAGGATGAAGTGGAACGCATGCAAGTGCAGGACAATGGCAGGACAATGCCCGGAGCACCGCCGCTGCACGGCCTGCTGCCGGTTTTGTTGTCTCCCTGAATCTCTGGTCGAACAGTGTGGGCTGCGCCACTGAGCACAACCTTAGCATGAACCCCGTCATCCCCCCCATCTCCGGTCCGGCGTCAGCCGGCGAGAGGGCCGCCGCGCCGGTGCCGGACGGTGCCGCACTGCGGCTGCAGTGGCTCGGCCGGCGCGACTATGTGCCGACGTGGGAAGCGATGCGCGCGTTCACCGCGGCACGCACGCCGCAGACTCCGGACGCGCTCTGGGGCGTGGAGCATCCGCCGGTGTTCACCCTGGGGCAGGCGGGCAGGCCCGAACATGTGCTGGCGCCGCACTCCATTGCCGTGGTGCACACCGACCGCGGCGGTCAGGTGACGTATCACGGCCCCGGGCAGGCGGTGATTTATTTGCTGCTGGACATCCGCCGCCGGCGCTGGATGGTGCGCGAAACCGTGCAGCGCATCGAAGAAGCCACCATCCGCGCCCTGGCGCGCTGGGGCATCGCCGGACAGCGCAAGGCCGGCGCCCCCGGCATCTACCTGGCCGGGGGCGAAAAAATCTCCGCGCTCGGCCTGAAAGTGCGTGGCGGCTGCACCTATCACGGCGTGGCGATCAACGTCGCCATGGATCTGACGCCTTTTGGCTGGATCAATCCCTGCGGCTACCCCGGGCTGCGCACCGTCGACATGGCCAGCCTGGGGGTGCAGGCCGGGGTGGAGACAGTGGCGGCGGCGTTTGCCGAGGAATTCGCCGCGATCTGGCAGGCGTTGCCGGCCGGGCCTACCATTGACGGCTGACTTTGCTCCGCCTGCCTGCCATGACCGCTGCTCCCCCGCCGCTTGCCGACCCGACGCGCAAGCAAAAAGGCCAAGCCAAAACCGCGCGCATTCCGATCAAAATCGTCGCCGAGCACGCGCCGCTGCGCAAACCGGAGTGGATCCGGGTCAAAGCCGCGGCGCCGACCTCGCAGTTCTACGCCATCAAAGACCTGCTGCGCGCGCACAAACTGGTGACGGTGTGCGAAGAGGCCAGCTGCCCGAACATCGGTGAGTGTTTCGGCAAGGGCACCGCCACCTTCATGATCATGGGCGACAAGTGCACGCGGCGCTGCCCGTTTTGCGACGTCGGCCACGGCCGCCCCGACCCGCTCGATGCGGACGAGCCGGCGCATCTGGCCGAGGCGATCGCGGCCATGCGCCTGCGTTACGTCGTGATCACCAGCGTGGACCGCGACGACCTGCGCGACGGCGGTGCGCAGCATTACGTCGACTGCATCCGCGCGGTGCGTGCGCGCTCGCCGCACACCCGCATCGAAGTTCTGGTGCCGGACTTCCGCGGCCGTCTGGACAAGGCGCTGGAGCTGTTTGCCGCTGCGCTGCCCGATGTGATGAACCACAACCTGGAAACCGTGCCGCGGCTGTACAAACAGGCCCGGCCGGGGGCCGACTATGCGCACTCGCTCAAGCTGCTGGCCGATTTCAAGGCCCGCTACCCCGGCATTCCGACCAAGAGCGGGCTGATGGTCGGTCTGGGCGAGACCGACGAGGAAATCCTCGAGGTCATGCGCGACATGCGTGCCCACGGCGTGGACATGCTCACCATCGGCCAGTATCTCGCTCCTACCGGCCACCATCTGCCGGTGGCGCGGTACGTGCACCCGGAGACGTTCGCGCGCTTCGAGCGCGAGGCGCAGGCCATGGGTTTCACCCACGCCGCCGTCGGCGCGCTGGTGCGCAGCAGCTACCACGCCGACCAGCAGGCGCACGCCGCCGGGGTCTGACCGCCCCCTTGCGCCTTCGGTGCGCGCTCATTTGCCGCTCGTTGGCCATTTTGCGCTGGCGCATCGCGGCAGACCGGCGTGGCGCAGACAATAGCGCCAGGCCGTCGCGTCGCACGGCCGTGTCTGGAGAGCACCTGATGAAAGTCCCCGCCCATGTCCTTGGCTTTGCCGGCCTGATTCCTTTTCTCGCCCTCGGGCTGGCCGTGTGGATCGCGCCGTCGGCGTCGCTCACTGCCGTGGTGGTGATCCAGGCACAGTACGCCGCAGCCGTGCTGGCGTTTCTGGGGGCGCTCTACTGGGGCGCGGCGCTGGTGCAGCCGGCCGGGCAAGTGCAGCATCCCTGGCTGCTGCTCGGATGGGGCGTGGTGCTGCCGCTGTGGGCCTGGCGCATGACCTGGGCATCGAGCTGGGTGTACGGCATCGTCGGGCTGTTCATCGGCCTGGCGGTGGCCTACGCCGTGGACGTGTCGCTGCGGCGGCAGCTGCCGTGGCCGTCGTGGTACCTACGGCTGCGGCTGTGGCTGACGCTGGGTGCGTTGCTCGGCCTGGGGCTGACGCTGGTGCGGCTGTACACCCTCAAGCCCGCGGCTTGAGCGGCGCCTCCTGCGCGGCGCAGGCGGCGCACAGCCCCTGCACTTCCAGCCGCGCCCGGCTGGGGCGGAAACCGCCGGTGGTCGCGGCGCGCGCGATCACGGCGTCCAGCTCGGCGTCGTGCAGTTCTTCCACCCGTCCGCAGCGCGTGCACAGCAGCAGATGCGCTGCGTGTGGACTGCCGGGATGATCGCAGCTGACAAAGGCATTGAGGCTGTCGACGCGGTGGATCAGCCCCTGCTCCAGCAAGAAGTCCAGCGCACGATACACCGTGGGCGGCTTGGCCGCGTGGTCTTCGGTGGACAGCTGCGCCAGCAGGTCGTATGCCTTGACCGCCTCGGTGCGCGCCTGCACCAGTTCGAGCACGCGGCGGCGCAGCGGAGTCAGCCGCACGCCGCGCGCGGCGCACAGCCTTTCGGCGTGGAGCAGGGCATCGGTGCGCGGGCGGCCGTCGTCAATGGTTGGAACGGAAACGCGTGTCATGCATGCAAGTATGCATCACGACGGCGGCCTGCCGGCTGGCGGCATTGCGCCAGGCGGGTCGCTTACGCGCCGCGAATGGGTCACCTCAGATCGATGGTGGCGGCAGCTCGAATGGCCCCCAGGAGCGGGACGCAGCCTCCGGCACATGCCCGACCTTGACGAAAATCGTGCAGCCGTCGCGGCTGAATGGATGATGCTGGCTCAAGTGTGGGCTGCGCATCCAGGTGCTCGCCGGATAGCGGCCGTGTTCGTCCTCGAACACGCCGTCGAGCACAAAGATTTCCTCCCCGCCCCAATGCCGGTGCGGGGTGAACACTGTGCCGGGCGCCCATTGCACCAGCGCCGCGTGCTCGCCGGCAAAGTCCGACAGTGGCTTGACCTGCAGCCCCGGCACCAGCCCCGGCAGCCAGGCCGCGGAGGCGGTGTCGACGACCACGCGCTCGCTGTCGTCCGGCTGCAGATGCCGCAGCTTGACCAGCAGGGTGCAGCCGGTGTCGGTGAACGGCGCGTGGCGCGAGCCCGGCGGGTTTTTCAGGTAAGTGCCCGCGGGATACACGCCGTGCTCGTCGGCAAAGGTGCCGTCCAGAACCAGGATTTCCTCGCCCAGCGGATGGGTGTGTGCAGCAAAGCGGGCACCCGGCGCGTAGCGCACGATCGAGGTGGCGCGCGCGGCTTCGCCGCCGTCGCGCTCGATCAGCTTGCGCTGCACCCCCGGCGCGGGCGAATCGACCCACGGCAGCGCGGTGGTGTCGACCACCTCGGCGCGGGCGTAGTCGGCGCGCAGCCGCAAGTCCTCGGCAACCGCGCTCATGGCGACACCTGGCGGGTGGGCAGGATCAGCAGCTCCTGCGGGTTGACGTGCGGCGGCTGGGCAAACGCGTAGACCAGCGCCTGCGCGATGTCCTGCGCGTGCAGCGCGGAAATCGAGTCGCGGCGCGCCTTCATCTGCTCCGGCGGGACGTTGAACCCCCAGTCGGTGTAGACGGCGCCGGGCTCGATCAACGACACGCGGATGCCCTCGGGGCCGAGCTCTTTGCGCAGCGCGTCGTGCAGGCCGACGACGGCGAACTTGGTCGCGTTGTAAACGGCCCAGCCTTCGATGCCGCGCCGCCCGCCCACACTCGACACGGTGCTGATCATCGCCCCCGGGCGGCCGCGCAGCAGCGGAATCGCCGCGCGGGTGCAAAACAGCACGCCCCAGAGGTTGGCGTCGATGGTGGCTTTCCACTGCTCGGTTTTGCCGTGCTCGAACGCACCGAAATAGCCGACCCCGGCGTTGTTGAACAGCAGATCGAGCCCGCCAAAGCGCTGCTTGACGGTGTCGAACAGCCGCTGCACCTGCGCCTCGTCGCCGACGTCGGTCGGCACCGGGTGGGCGCGCTCGCCCAGCTCGGCGGCCAGCGCCTGCAGCTTGTCGGCCGAGCGCGCCGCCAGCACCACGTGCATGCCTTCGGCGACCAGCGCGCGCGCCGCGGCCGCGCCGATACCGCTGGAGGCGCCGGTGATCACCGCGATCTGGTCTTTCAGGGAACGTATTTGCATGGGAATCCTCCGTTGTTGTGAAACGACGAGAAACATGCTAGGCGTGACCGGCAGAGCTTGCAGGGGGCGCGGCGATGCGGCTGGTACCGGTGCGGAAATCGCCGCAAGCGCTGCACGGTGCAAGGATTTGTGCCATGCCGCTGCCCCATCGAAACGACCAAGCCGCCCGCAGGCGGCTTGGTTTCATCGCTGGGGTAGCGTGCGCCGCGCCGTCGCGGCCCGTTACGGCAGTTCCTCGTACAGCGGCAGGGTGAGGAATTCGGTGAACGTCTCGGCGGTGGCCATGCGCTCGAAAATCTGCGCGGCGCGGTCGAACTCGCCCTTGGCGCCGGTGGCTTTGACCTTGGCCAGCTCTTCGGGAATCAGCGCGCGCACCAGTTCGGCGGTGACCTTGCGGCCGTCGTCGAGCACCCCCTTGGGGCTTTGGATCCATTGCCACACCTGGCTGCGCGAAATCTCGGCGGTGGCGGCGTCTTCCATCAGATTGTGGATCGGCACCGCCCCGCTGCCGGCCAGCCATGCGCCGAGGTAGTGGATGCCGACGTTGATGTTGTTGCGCAGCCCCGCTTCGGTGATCGGCTTTTCCGGCTGGAAGTTCAGCAGGTCGGCGGCGGTCACGCGCACATCGTCGCGCCGCTTGTCGATCTGGTTCGGCCGGTCGCCGAGCACGGCGACGAATTCCTCCATCGCCACCTGCACCAGCCCCGGGTGCGCGACCCAGCCGCCGTCGTAGCCGTCGGTGGCGTCGCGCCGCTTGTCGGCGCGGATGCCCTCGATCGCGCGGGCGTTTTTCTCCGGGTCGTTTTTGATCGGGATGAGCGCGCTCATGCCGCCGATCGCCGGGGCGCCGCGCTTGTGGCAGGTGGCCAGCAGCAGCAGCGAATACGCGCGCATGAACGGCACGGTCATGGTGATCTGCGCGCGGTCGGCGAGGCAGAAGTTGCGGTCGACCTTGAACTTCTTGATCGCGCTGAAAATGTAGTCCCAGCGCCCGGCGTTCAGCCCGGCGCTGTGCTCGCGCAGTTCGTACAGGATTTCGTCCATTTCGAACGCGGCGAGGATGGTCTCGACCAGCACGGTCGCTTTGATCGACCCTTGCGGAATGCCCAGCTCGTTCTGCGCAAACACGAACACGTCGTTCCACAGCCGCGCCTCCAGATGGCTCTCCATCTTGGGCAGGTAGAAATACGGCCCGGCGCCGCGGGCGAGCTGCTCGCGCGCGTTGTGGAAAAAGAACAGCCCGAAGTCGAACAGCGAGCCGCTGACCCGCTGGCCGTCGACCAGCAGGTGCTTTTCATCCAGATGCCAGCCGCGCGGCCGTACCTGCAGCGTGGCGATGGTGTCGTTCAGCGCGTAGGTCTTGCCGCCGGTTTCCAGCCGGATGGTGCGACGTACCGCCTCATACAGATTGATCTGGCCTTCGATCTGGTTGCGCCAGTCCGGGGTATTGGCGTCCTCGAAGTCCGCCATATAGCTGTCGGCGCCGGAGTTGAAGGCGTTGATGATCATTTTGCGATCGACCGGCCCGGTGATCTCCACGCGGCGGCGCTGCAGCGCCGGCGGCAGCGGCGCAATGCGCCAGTCGCCTTCGCGGATCGCGCGGGTCTCGGGCAGGAAGTCCGGTTTTTCGCCGGCATCGAGCCGCTTGGCGCGCTCGGCGCGGGCGGCGAGCAGCTGCTGGCGGCGCGGCTCGAAGGCGCGGTGCAGTTTGGCGACGAAACCCAGCGCATCGGCGCTGAGGATGAAGTCGAAAGCGGAATGGGGGGCGGCGGTGAGCTGCACGCCGGCAGGCAAGGTGGTCTGTGACATGGCGATCTCCGTGAACGAATAGGGTGTGTGTCTGCCGCCAGGCAACGGGTGGCGCGGCGCAGCGGCAGGCAGCCATCTTTTTGGGATACGTGCAGTTTATGCTGCACTGCAATGTTTGGACAGGGCCGCTGGCGAAGGGCATGGACGCCGGCGTGCAGGGACTTTGCCGCGAATTTGCTGCAAAGCCGCATCAAACCATGCGCTGGCGCCTGCGGCTTCGGTTAGATTCCAACCTTTTGCGGATGCAATGTTGTGCAAATATGGACAAACTCAAACAGATGGAGACGTTCGCCGCGGTCGCGACCAAGGGCAGTCTGACCGCTGCGGCGCAGGCCGAAGGCGTCGCTCCGGCGATCATCGGCCGCCGCATCGATGCGCTCGAAGCCCGGCTCGGCGTCAAATTGCTGCTGCGCACCACGCGCCGCATCAGCCTGACCGAGGAAGGCAGCGCGTTTCTCGAGGATTGCCAGCGGCTGCTGGCCGATTTGCAAAACGCCGAGGCCAGTGTCAGCGCGGGCGGGGTGAAGGCCAGCGGGCATTTGCGCATCACCGCGCCGGCGGGGTTTGGCCGGCGGCATATCGCTCCATTGATCCCGGATTTTCTCGATCAGCACCCTGAAGTCACGTTGTCGCTGGACCTCACCGACCGGCTGGTCGATCTGGTCAACGAGGGGTACGACTGCGCGGTGCGTGTGGGCGATCTGGCCGATTCCTCGCTGGTCAGCCTGCGTCTGGCCGACAACCAGCGGGTGTGCGTGGCAGCCCCCAGCTACCTGCAGCGCTACGGCACGCCGGCCACGCCTTACGATCTGGCGCGGCACAACTGCCTGGCGTATTCGTCGGTGGGCAGCCAGCCGCGCGGCTGGGTGTTCCGGATCGACGGCGACATCACGCACATCCGCGTCGGCGGACGCATGGACTGCACCGATGGCGCGGTCCTGCACCAGTGGTGCCTGGAAGGCCGCGGCATCGCCTGGCGCTCACTCTGGGAAGTGGGCAGCAGCCTCAGGGACGGTCGGCTGGTGGCGATTCTGCAGGACTACGCCGCGCCACCCAACGGCATTTTTGCCGTGTTCACCCAGCGCAAGCACCTGCCGCTGCGCCTGCGGCTGTGGCTGGACTACCTCAAAGCACACTTTTCCCGCTGCCGCGACGACATGGGCATGCTCGTACCCTGATCACGCCGGCTGCGCCAGCAACTGGTCGATCAGGCTGTGCAGCTCGGCAAAGTTGGGCGGGCCGACGTATTCCTTGACGATGCGGCCGGACTTGTCGATGAGAAAACTCGTCGGCGTCAGCCGCACGTTCTGAAATGCCTTGGCCGCTTGGCCGCTGGCGTCGTAGGCCACGGAGAACGGCAACTGCCGCTGCTGCGCGAAATTGCGCACGAAGGTCGGGTTGTCATAGCTCATCGCCACGGCGACGAGGTGAAAGCCTTTGGGATGCAGCGCGTCGTAAGTCTGCACCAGCTCGGGCATTTCGCCAACGCAAGTGGTGCAGCTCGTCGCCCAGAAGTTGACCATCACCACCTTGCCGCGGTAGGCCGACAGATCGACCGTTTTGCCATCGAGCAGGGTAAAGCTGGCGTTGGGCGCGGCGGGTTTTTGCTCCAGCGCGGACCAGCCGAGATAACCACCGAGCGCCAGAATGACGACGATAGCGGCGATCAACGCGGATTTGGGCAGGGATTTCATCGTCGGATTCGCAAAGCCTGTGTGCAGCGGGGCAATTTTAGGCGGCGACGCAGCGCCGCGCAGGCGCCCCTTCGTCCGGTACGGCATTGGCACGGCGTCTTTGCCGGCGCAGCCGGGTCGGCCCGGACTCAGTAAGGCAACTGCACGGCGCGCCCCAGCGCCCAGTTGCGCTCCCAGTCGGCCTGGTAGCGCGCGGCCAGTTGCGGCGCGTTCCACACCACCAGCACGTTTTCCGCATTGCGCCGTGCCGCCGAGGAGGTGTAGTTGAAACTGCCGGTCTGCACCGTGCGGCGGTCGATGATCATGTATTTGTCGTGGAACAGGGGGTAGGCGTCGATGCTGCGCACGGCGATGCCGGCGTTGACCAGAATGCCCAGCGCATGGCGGGCGTAGCGCGCATCTTCTGCCGTGTCGCTTTTGGCGTCGAGCAGCACACGCACCTGGACGCCGCGCCGCCGCGCCTGCACCAAGGCGCGCGCCACATCGGACGAGGTCAGCAGGTAAGCCGCCACGTCGATGCTGCGGTGCGCCTGGCCGATGACCTGCAGCACCAGCGCCAGCGCGCTGCCGTCGGGAGAAAACCCGGCGGAAACCGCCGTATCGCGCGGCAGCGCCAACGGCTGCGGTGCGCCCGCCTGCGCGCTTGCGGCGCACACGGCCAGCAGCAGGCACGCCAGCACCCGCGCCCAGAGTGTCGCATGAAAAAGCCCGGCAGTGCCGGGCCGGTGGGAGCGGGCGCGCAGCGTGCGCCCGCGTGGCTGCCACGTCATTTGAGGTGTGCGCTGACCAGTTTGGTCATTTCGAACATGCTGACCTGGTCTTTGCCAAAAACCGGCTTGAGTTTGGCGTCGGCGTTGATCATGCGTTTGTTCGCCGTGTCTTGCAGTTTGTGCGCCTTGATGTAGTCCCACAGCTTTTTCACCACTTCGGTGCGCGGCATCGGCGCGGCGCCCACCACGGCTGCAAGCTGGGCAGAGGGGGTGAGCGGCTTCATGAAGGCCGCGCTGGGTTGACGGGAGGTTTTGGCGGCGGTGGCTTTTTTTGCCGCGGGTTTTGCAGTGGCCATATTCAATGACTCCGAGAAGTTGATTGGAGGGTCCGTTTGCACGCCGCCACCAGCCCGGTAGGCCGCGCACAGTGCGGATTCCCCGTTGTCATGCTGGCGTTCCTGGACGGGCCAGGGATGCCGGATCATTGAGCCTGTCCGGCACGCGGCGATGGACGTGTTGAACGCCCCGATCGGCGCTGCACCGCCGCGGCGGATGGCTCAATGGCCCGCATCTTAAGCCGTGCACGCGCCAGATCGACAGCGAAACCGCATTTTTTTGCAAATCGACCCGTTGCATTGTCGCCAGATGGCGTCGTGCAGCCGTCAACACTTTTTCTTACACTGCCCCGGTGTCCATCCTCACCCTGTCAGGAGTCTGTCGATGAATCTGACCCGTTTTCAGCCGAAAACCCCGTTTGTCGCCTTGCTCGCCTGTGCGGCGTTGGCCGCGGCGCCGGCGTATGCGCAGTTTGCCAAACCCGAGGCGGCGGTGAAGTATCGCCAGTCGGCCTTCGTCCTGATGGGCACCAGCTTCGCCCGTCTGGGCGCGATGGTGCAGGGCAAGGCGCCGTTCGATGCCAAGGCGGCGCTGGAAAACGCCGAAATCGTCGCCTTCATGTCGCATCTGCCGTGGCAGGCGTTCGGCCCGGGCACCGACCTGCCCGACTCGCACGCCAAGCCGGCGATCTGGAAAGAGATGGACAAGTTCAAGGCCGATGCCGACAAGCTGCAGCAAATGACGCCCAAGCTCGTGGCCGCGGCCAAGACCGGCAAGCTCGACGAGATCAAGGTGGTGTTCGGCGAAACCGCCAAGACCTGCAAGTCCTGCCACGACGCCTTCCGTGAGGAGCTCTGAGCACGGCGACGCAGCGCGCGGGGCGATCACCGCCGCACGGCGGACTGACGCATCAGGCGGGGTGGTGGCGGCGCGCCCGGACTGAAGCGGCGAGGTTGCGCAGCAACGGCACGGTGTCGTCCCAGCCCAGGCAGGCGTCGGTGATCGACACACCGGGCGTCAGCGGCTGACCGGGTTTCAAATCCTGCCGCCCCTCGGCCAGGTGGCTCTCGACCATCACCCCGATGATGCGCCGCTCGCCCGCGGCGATGCGCTGCGCGATGTCGGCGGCGACCTCGATCTGTCGCCTTGGCTGCTTGGCCGAGTTGGCGTGCGAGCAGTCGATCATCACCTGCTGCCGCAGCCCGGCCTTGGCCAGCACCGCGCATGCGGCGTCAACCGACGCGGCGTCGTAATTCGGCGCCTTGCCGCCGCGCAGAATCACATGGCAATCGGCATTGCCGCGGGTTTCGAAAATCGCCGCCACGCCCATTTTGGTCATGCCCATGAAAGCGTGTGGGTGCGCGGCAGCGACCACTGCGTCGGCGGCGATCTGCACCCCGCCATCCGTCCCGTTCTTGAACCCCACCGGGCAGCTCAGCCCGGAAGCGAGTTGGCGGTGGCTCTGGCTTTCGGTGGTGCGCGCGCCGATCGCGCCCCAGGCGATCAGGTCGCTGAAATACTGCGGTGACAGCAGGTCGAGGAACTCGGTGCCTGCCGGCAGCCCCAGCGCGTTGATGTCCAGCAGCAGCTGCCGTGCCCGGCGCAATCCCTCGTTGATGCGAAAGCTGCCGTCCAGCCGCGGGTCGTTGATAAACCCCTTCCAGCCCACCGTGGTGCGCGGCTTTTCGAAATACACCCGCATCACCAGCACCAGCGCGTCGTCCAGCTCCGAGCTCAGCGCGCGCAGCCGACGCGCATAGTCCAGCGCCTGCTCGGCGTCGTGGATCGAGCACGGCCCGACGACGGCGATCAGCCGGTCGCTGCGGCCGTGCAGCACGTCGGCCACCGCCGCGCGCCCGCGCTCGACCACCGCCTCGACCGCCGCCGTCACCGGCAGATCTTCAAGCACCACGGCGGGTGAGATCAGCGCCCGCACCGCGCGGATGCGGGTGTCGTCGATGCGGGTTGTATCCAGCGTGCCGTCGGCAGCGCCGGCTTCGCGGTCATGGGTGGGGTCGTCGATGCGGGGCATGGTGCAAGCAAGCGTTCAGATCAGGAGCCCGTCCCCCGCGACACGTCACGATCGAGGCGCGGGATAATCGGACGCAGGTTCAGAAGGAGCGGACGATGAAAACCTTTGCCGCCGTGATCGAGCGTTGCCCGCAGACCGGGCTGTATGTCGGCTTCGTTCCCGGCTTTCCCGGCGCGCATTCGCAGGGCGAGACGCTGGACGAGCTCAACCGCAATCTGCAGGAAGTCATCGCGATGCTGCTGGAAGACGGCGAGCCGCAGCTTGAAGCCGAGTTCGTCGGCATCCAGAACGTCGCCGTGGCCTGACCCGCGATGGGGCAGTTGCCGGTTCTCAAACCGGGCGAGGTCGCAGCGATTCTGCTCGCGCTGGGTTTCCGCGAAGTGCGGCAACGCGGCTCGCACAAACAGTTTCGCAACGACCGCGGGCAGAACACCACGGTGCCGTTTCACAAGGGACGGGACATTTCCCCAGTGCTGCTGCGGCAGATCGCCAAAGACGTCGGCCTGACGGTGGAGGAATTTCTGGCGCATCGTTGAAGCAGTGCCGCCCGCCTTCGGCCAGTGCGGCGCTCGTTCACACCTCTCACGCCGCCGGCTGCGGGTTGCGCAGGCGGATGTGCAGTTCGCGCAGCTGTTTTTCGTCCACCGGGCTGGGGGCGTTGGTCAGCAGGCACTGGGCGCGCTGGGTCTTGGGGAAGGCGATGACGTCGCGGATGCTGGGCGCCCCGGCCATCATGGTGACGATGCGGTCCAGGCCGAAGGCGATGCCACCATGCGGCGGGGCGCCGTATTGCAGCGCGTCGAGCAGAAAGCCGAACTTGGCGCGCGCCTCCTCGGGGCCGATGCGCAGCGCCGAGAACACCTTGCTCTGCACCTCGGCGCGGTGGATGCGCACCGAGCCGCCGCCGATTTCCCAGCCGTTGAGCACCATGTCGTACGCCTTGGCCAGGCATTTTTCCGGCGCGGTGTCCATCAGCTCCTCGTGGCCGTCCTTGGGCGCGGTGAACGGGTGATGCACCGCGACCCAGCGCTGCTCGTCCTCGTCGAACTCGAACATCGGGAAATCGACCACCCATAGCGGTTTCCAGCCCTCTTCGAACAGCCCGTGCTCCTTGCCGAAGGCGCTGTGGCCGATTTTCACGCGCAGCGCGCCGATGGCGTCGGCGACGATCTTGGCCTTGTCGGCGCCGAAGAACAGCAGGTCGCCGTTTTGCGCGCCGCTGCGCTGCAGGATGGCGTCGATCGCGCGGTCGTGCAGGTTTTTGACGATCGGCGACTGCAGGCCGTCACGCCCCTTGGCGACGTCGTTGACTTTGATCCACGCCAGCCCCTTGGCACCGTAGATTTTGACGAACTCGGTGTAGGCGTCGATTTCGCTGCGGCTGAGCTCGCCGCCGCCGGGTACGCGCAGCGCCACCACGCGGCCGCCCGGGGTGGACGCCGGCGCGGAAAACACCTTGAAGTCCACATCGGCCATCACGTCGGTGAGCTCGGTGAATTCCAGTTTCACCCGCAGGTCGGGCTTGTCCGAGCCGAAGCGCGCCATCGCCTCGGCATAAGTCATCACCGGGTAGGGGTTGGCCAGTTCGACGCCCAGCGTTTCCTTGAACACGCTGCGGATCATGTTTTCGAACAGGTCGCGGATTTCCTGCTCGGAGAGGAACGAGGTCTCGCAGTCGATCTGGGTGAACTCGGGCTGGCGGTCGGCGCGCAGGTCTTCGTCGCGGAAGCATTTGGTGATCTGGTAGTAGCGGTCGAAGCCCGAGACCATCAGCATCTGCTTGAACAGCTGCGGCGACTGCGGCAGCGCGAAAAAGTGCCCGTCGTGCACCCGGCTGGGCACGAGATAGTCGCGCGCGCCCTCGGGCGTGCTCTTGGTGAGCATCGGGGTTTCGATGTCGATGAAACCCTGCGCGTCCAGGTAGCGGCGCACCGCCATCGCCACGCGGTAGCGCAGCATCAGGTTGTGCTGCATCTGCGGGCGGCGCAGGTCGAGCACGCGGTGGGTCAGCCGGGTGGTTTCGGACAGGTTTTCGTCGTCGAGCTGGAACGGCGGGGTCACCGAGGGGTTGAGCACGACGATGTCGTGGCACAGCACCTCGATCTTGCCCGAGGCCATCGCCTCGTTTTCGGTGCCGGCCGGGCGGGCGCGCACCACGCCTTGCACCTGCACGCAGAACTCGTTGCGCAGGCTCTCGGCGGTGGCGAACATCTGCGGCCGGTCGGGGTCGCACACCACCTGCACCACGCCTTCGCGGTCGCGCAGGTCGATGAAAATCACCCCGCCGTGGTCGCGGCGACGCTGCACCCAGCCGCACAGGGAAACGCTTTGCCCCAGCAGGGCTTCGGTGACTCGACCGCAGTATTGGCTACGCAGACTCATGATGGAACGGTTCTTTCAGTGGACAGCCGCCGCGTCCGGTGTGGCGCGGGCGGGAGAATGTTGCAATGCAGGCCGCCGTGGTGCGTCAACGCCCATGCGGATGGCCCGGTGCGGCGGGGGCGACGACCCCCATCGAAATGATGTATTTGAGCGCAGCATCGACGCTCATTTGCAGCTCGACCACATCGCTGCGCGGCAGCACGAGAAAAAACCCGGAGGTCGGGTTCGGTGTGGTCGGCACGTACACGCTGACGTGATCGCCCGGCAGCAGGGCCGCGACCTCACCGCCGGGCACGCCGGTCTGGAACGCGATGGTCCATGATCCCGGCCGCGGATACTGCACGAGCAGCGCCTTGCGGAAGGCGTTGCCGTTGCTCGAAAACAGGGTGTCGGAAACCTGCTTGACGCTGCTGTAAATGGTCTTGACCAGCGGGATGCGCGCCATCAGCGCATCCCAGCGCGCCAGCCACCATTGCCCCACCATATTGGCCACGGCCAGGCCGGTGAGAAAAATGGCCGAGAGCACCAGCACCACGCCCACACCGGGGATGCCCACCAGCCTGTCCAGCGCCGGCGACAGGCCGGGAGCCACCGTGCTCAGCGCGCCGACCACGGCGCGGAAAATGCCGTCGAACACCGCCAGGAGTTGCCACAGCACCCAGATGGTGATGGTCAACGGCAGCCAGACCAGCATGCCGGCGATGAAAATGTTTTTCACGCTCATGGAGCAAAACCACCTGTCGCGGGGCAGATGGCGTTCAGGTCGGGGGACGGGCAGCGGCAGTGCAAGGTACGCCGTGGGTCAGGCGCAAAAAACGCCGTGTGCGCCTGCACACGCCGCCGACGGCCCGGGTTGGAGACGGCAGCGGCAGGCAAAGGTTTGCGTGGCAGGCATTGGGCTGCGGACGTTCGGTTGCGGGGCAGCGCGTCGACCCGGCGGAGTGGGCCCGGCCGCCTCCCGCAGGGTTCGACGGGATTCAGCCGCAGGCGCACGACGCACCACAGGCCGGCGCGGGCGCGGCAGAGTCAGACGACGCAGCGGCGGACGCGGTGGCCGCAGCCCCTCCGCCCTTGAAGTCGGTGGCATACCAGCCCGAGCCTTTGAGCTGGAAGCCGGCGGCGGTGACCTGCTTGTGCAGCGCCGGTTTGCCGCATTGCGGGCAGACGGTCAGCGGGGCGTCGGACATTTTCTGCAGCGCGTCCATGGTATGGCCGCAGGCATCGCATCGATAGGCGTAGATCGGCATGATGAAAATCCTGTGGAAGTGGGATGGCGCCGGAACTTGGCGGATTTTCACCCACATGGGGGCGATTCGGCGCGACACAATGGGCTAGATTATAAAAAAGCAGCGCCTGGCTGCGCGCGCCGGGGCCGCGGGCTGCGAGCGCTGCATCCCGCGCCCCGGACTAATCCGGACGGTCTTCCCGCGGTGCGGCGGGAACGGTCGGGGCAAGCGCCGGCGGAGCGACGGCTGCAGGAGTGAATTGCGGCATTGTCGGCGTATACGCCGCCGCAGGGGCGGGCTGGGCGCTCGGCGGTTCCATGTTGAGCTGCTGGCGCACGCCGTCACGCTCCAGCCAGACCATGCGGTAGCCGGTGGCGCGCAGCACCACGCCGGGGGCCACCGGCTGGCCGACACGCACGGCGCGCGGCGGTGCGCCGTCGGTGCCGATGAGCGCGGCACCACGGTCCCCACCGGCGATGACGCCGTACAGCCGGAAGCGGCTGGGCGCCGCCGGGCCGCTGGCGGCAGAAAGCGGTTCGGCGCCGAACAGCCGCGCTGCCTGCTGCGCGGCCTCATCGGCCGGCAGCGCGCCGATGAGGTGCGCGTCCGCCGGGACCGGCTGCGGGTTGGCGATCAGACGCAAGGTCCAGGTGACGGCCAGCGCCGCGCTGGCAAACGCCAGCCCGAGCGCGAACGCGAATGCCAGCCGGCGGCTGCCGCGTGCAGAAACGCCGTACAGCGCGGGGGCTTGGGTCGGAGAGCGTCGCATCACGCCTTTATTATCCGTGCAGAAAGGTGACCCGCGATGAAATCCGTTCCGACTCCTTGCGTTGAAGGTGCTGCCGCGGCGTCTGCCGCCGCCAGGGGGCAGCGGCAGCGCGGCTTCACGCTGATCGAGCTCATGGTCGTGCTGGTCATCATGGGCGTGCTGGCGGCGCTGATCGTGCCGAACATCATCGGTCGCACCGACGAGGCGCGGGTGACTGCGGCGAAAACCGACATCGCCACCATCATGCAGGCGCTGAAGCTGTACAAACTCGACAACGGCATGTACCCGACGCAGCAGCAGGGACTGCAGGCGCTGGTGGTCAAGCCCACGACGCCGCCGATCCCGGCGAACTGGAAACCCTATCTGGAAAAACTCCCGACCGATCCCTGGGGGCACCCGTATCAGTACCTCAACCCGGGTGTCAAAGGCCCGGTCGATGTGTTCAGCTATGGCGCAGACGGCAAACCCGGCGGCGAAGGGGCCAATGCCGATATCGGCAGCTGGCAATAGCCCTGCGCAGCCCGTGCCGCAGCTGCCCTGCAGCGGGTTCACCCGGCCCTGCTGCCGGGCCGCCCCAAGGCAGGGTCAGCCCCCTCGGGGGGCAGCGCAGGCGCGGCAGCGCCGAGCGTGGGGGTTCACCCGGCCCTGCTGCCGGGCCGCCCCAAGGCAGGGTCAGCCCCCTCGGGGGGCAGCGCAGGCGCGGCAGCGCCGAGCGTGGGGGTTCACCCTCCTCGAAATGCTCGTCGCGCTGATCATCGTCGGCATGGTCACGGCGCTGGCGGCGTTGGCGTTGCCGCCGTCGCAAAACGCGCAGATGCAGCGTGAGGCGCAACGGCTGGCGGCGCTGTTCGATGCGGCGCGGCAATATGCGGCGCAAACCGGTGTGCCGCTGGCCTGGGCCAGCGGGCCTGCGGGGTATGCGTTCGTGCAAATGGGGCCGCAGGGTTGGCAGCCGGTGGATGCCGATGTGCTGCATCCGCGTCGCTGGCCGTGGCTGGGCGCACGCTCCGAGCCGGCGCCGGTGAATTGGCGTCTGGCGCTGGGTGAGCCCCCCCGGCAGGCGCAATACGCCGCAGGGGACGTGTCGGTGCGCCTGCGCGACGCCGCCCCGGCAGCGCTGGGTGTGCCGCCGGGCTGGCTGCTGTTTGGCCCGGAGCCCGTGGGCAGCGCGGTGGAGGTGGTGCTGTCCGACGGCACGCACAGCGAGGCCGTGTCCAGCGACGGTTTCGCGCCGTTTGTCGTCGAGCGCCTGCGGTCATGACGCGGCGGCGGCCAGCGCAGGGGGCTGCGGCGATGCGCCGGTGCGGCTTCACCCTGCTCGAAGTGCTGGTGGCGCTGGCGGTGGTGGCCATCGCCCTGCTGGCGGCGATGCGCGCCGCAGGCCAGGTCAGCGACGATGCGCAGCGCTACCGGCAGACGGTGCTGGCCGAGCAGTGCGCGCAGAATTTTCTCGTCGACCAGCGGCTGGGCAAGACGTTTCTTGCCATCGGCCAGAGCAGCAGCGGCTGTACCCAGGCCGGAGTGGCCTTCACCGTGATGGTGGATGTCATGCCCACTCCCAACCCCAACTTTCGCCGTGTGCAGGTCGATGTGCGCGACGCCAGCGGCTGGAGCGCGTGGCGGGTGGTGACCATCATCGGGAATTTGTGAATGCTACGCACGCGCCCGGCGGGATTTACCCTGATCGAACTGCTGGTGGCGGTGACGATTCTGGCCGTGGTCGCCGCGCTGGGCTGGCGCGGGCTGGACACGGTGGCGCGCAGCCGCGACGACGCCCGCCGCGCCTTCGATGTCAGCGCCCGGCTGGCCGATGGCCTGCAGCAAATGGGCGACGACTTGCGCCATGCCGTGTCGCAGGGTGCGGGCCTGCCGGCGGTGAGCGTGCGCGGCGGGGCGTTGTGCATCGTGCGCCGCGTGCCGCAGCCGCTGGGCGGCGATGTGCGCGCCGACGCCGATGCCGGCATCGGCCTGCCACCGGGGGCGGGAATGCTGCAAGTGGTGTGCTGGATGGCGCGCGACGGCGCGCTGCAGCGCAGCGCCAGCGCGCCCAGCGACAGCCGCGCCGTGCTGCAGGCGGCGTTGCAAAATCCGCCGCTGCCGGCGCTGACCATCCTGCCCGGGGTGGCAGGGCTGCAGGTGCAGTTCTACCGCTACGCCGGGGTCGGGCTGCTGCAGCAGTCGGGCGCCTGGGTCAACCCGGGCACCTCGGCGAACGCCGCGGGGGCGACGGCGGCGCCGGCAGCCTCGGCCAGCGCCGCAGCGGCTGCCGCCATCGCGCTGGCGGCCAGCACCGCGACGCCGGCGGCCGTGCGGGTGCGGCTGGTGTTCACCGGACAGCCGTTGACGGGCACCCTGCAGCGCGACTTTCTGCTCGACGACTTCGAATGAGCCGCCCGTCCCGCTCCGCGCAGCGCGGCGCCGCGCTGATCACCGCCATGCTCATCGCCGCGCTGGCGGCGGTCATGGTCTCGGGCATGTTTTGGAGCCAGTGGAGCGCGATTTCGCGTGAGCAGACCGCGCGCGAACAGACGCAGGCGCGCTGGATCCTGCGCGGCGCGATCGACTGGGCGCGGCTGATTTTGCGCGAGGACGCGCGCAATTCCGCGGTCGACTATCTCGGCGAACCGTGGTCGGTGCCGCTGGCCGAGGCGCGGCTGTCCACTTTCCTGGCCGCGCGCGGTCAGGACAGCGCCGCTCTGCCCGATGCCTGGCTCGAAGGCCGCATCATCGACGCGCAAAGCCGCTTCAATCTACGCGATCTGGCGCCGGCGGGCAGCGTCGATCCGCAGGCGCTGCGGGTGCTGCAGCGCCTGTGCGCCGCGTTGCAGCTGCCGGCTGGTGTGGCCACCGACATCGCCAACGGCGTGGCGGCGAGCACCGCCCCGGTGGCACAGCCGTCTGTTGCAAACGCGCCACTGCCGTTGCAGCAACTGCAGGATTTGGCGCGGCTGGGGACGGCGGTGGCGCAGGCCCTGCCGCGGCTGGCCCCGGCAGTCACGCTGCTGCCGCAGCCCACCGCGGTCAACGCCAACACCGCCGCTCCGCTGGTGCTGGCCGCCCTGCTGGGGGTGGATGCCGACACCGCGCAGGCGCTGGTGCAGGCGCGCAAACGCGCGTATTTCCGCAACCTGGGTGACATCGCGTTGCTGCTGCCGCAGGGCACGCAGGTCAACCCGCAACTCGTCAGCGTCGCCACCGGCTATTTCGACGCCATTGCCCGGGTGCGCATCGGCCACCTGGAATACGCCGAACGCGCGCTGATCCAGCGCGCCGGGCTGTTCACCCAGGTGGTGCGCATCGAACGGGTCCCCCCCTGGTTGGCGGCTCCCGCGCAGGCCGCAGCCGGAGCAAACTGACCATGCGGCTTGTGGACGTTGAACAACGCGGCGCAACATCGTGTTTTTCCACACCCTTGCCGGTCACCCAGCGTCTCTACAATCGCCGCCACCATGCAAACCCTGGTTCTCCGCCTGCCGCCGCTGGCCGCTGCGCATCCGCTGCCCGCGCTGGCATACGTGCTGCTCGGCGCCGACGGTAGGCTGCTGGCCGCCGGGCGCGAGCAGGTGGCGCTGCTGCCGCGCGCGGCGCGCGTGGTCGCCGTGGTCGACGCGGCAGACGCCTCGGTGCTGGCGGTGTCGCTGCCGCCGTTGCCCGCCGCGCGGCTGCAGGCCGCGCTCGCCGGCGCGCTCGAGGACCGGTTGCTGCAGGACGCCGCCGCGCTGCATCTGGCCGCGGGGCCGCAAAGCGAGGACGGCAGCATCGCCCTGGCGTGTGCCGTGCCCAGAGAGCCGCTGCGCCAGGCGATCGCCGATCTGGCGCAGGCCGGGCTGGAACCGCACGGCGTCGTTCCCGAGGCCGCGCTGCTGGCGCCGGGCGACGCGCTGCTGCAGGACGTCGGACAGGGGCCGCGTCTGCTGTGGCGCGACCAGCAGGGCGAGGCGGCGTGGCTGCCGCTGATTCTCGCTGCCGATGCCGCCGCGCCGCAGGCCCTGCCGATGCCCGTCACCCCGGACCATCTGTGGGTGCAGGATCAGGCGCAGGCGCAGCTGAGCTGGCTGGACCTGCCGTCGGGGCTGACGCCGCAAACCCTCAGCGACGCAGGATGGCTGGCCCGCGCCGCGCAGTCGCCGTGGACGCTGCGGCAGTTCGATCTGGCACCCAGACACGCGCTGTCGCGTGGCTGGCACGGCGTGAGAGAGCAGTTGGCCACGCCGGCGTGGCGCCGCGTCAGCGCCTTGCTGGTGCTGCTGGCAGCGGTGCAGCTCGTCGGCATGAACGCCGCGGCGTTCAGGTTGTCGCGCGAGGAAAGCCGGTTGCAGCACACCTTGGACGCCACGGCGCTGGCCGCGCTGCCGGGGGTGCCGGCGATTCTCGATCCCCGCCTGCAGGTGCAGCGCGCGCTGGATGCCGCGCGGCTGCGTGCCGGCCGGCCCGGCGATGGCGATCTGGACGTGCTCATGGGCCGCGCCAGCGAGGTCGTGCCCGCCGGGGTCGTGCCCACGGCGCTGAAGTTCAGCACAGGCCAATTGCAGCTCACCCTGCCGGGCGATGCCGCGGCGCAGGCAGCGGCGCGCTGCGCCGGCGCTGCGCTCGACTGCAGCGCGCAGGGTGACGTGCTGCTGATCCGCGGAGCAACGTCGTGAGCGCCAACGGCCGTGTCGCTTCCCTGTCGGCGCTGTGGTACCGCGGTCTGCCACAGACCGTGGCCGCCAGCCGCCGGCGCTGGGCGGCGCTGTCGCCGCGCGAGCGCGTGCTCGTCGCCACGGCCGCGGCCGTGGTGCTGGCTGCGGTGTTGTGGGTGCTGGCCGTGCGTCCGGCGTGGCGCACGCTGCACACCGCGCCGCCACGCATCGCCAGCCTGCAGCAGCAGGTGCAGGTGCTGCAGCAGCAGGCGCAGCAGCTTGCCGCGTTGCGCACGGCGCCTGCAGTGCCGGCATTCAGCGGCGACTTGCAGGCGGCGCTGCTCGACTGGTTCCGGCGCGTCGATCCCAAGGCCAAAGTGCAGGTGCAGGTTTTGCCCGGGGAGGTCACTCTGCAGCTTGCGGCGCTGCGGCCGGCGACGCTGGTGGCGCTGGTGCAGGCGGCGCGGCGCGACTGGTCGGCTCAGGTCGATGCCGCCGAGCTGCGGCGCGGCGCGTCCGGCCTGCTCGACGGCACGGTGCATTTGTCGCGGCTGGGCGCGGAGGGCGGATGAATGGCCGGCGTGCGTGCAGCGGCAGCGCGCGGCGGGGGCAAACCCGCGCGGCGTCTGCGCAAACCCAGCCGCCGCTGGCTGTGGCTGGCCGCCGCGCTGGGAGCACTGTGGGCGCTGCTATGGCAGGCGCCGGCGAGCTGGCTGAGCGCGGCGGTCTGGGCCGCCAGCGGCCAGCATGTGCTGTTGGCGCAGCCGCAGGGCAGCTGGCGCGACGGTGCGGCGCTGCTGGTGCTCGAAGGGGGCGCCGGCAGCCGCGGTGCCACGGCTGTGCCGGGGATGCTGCGCTGGACGGTGTCCCTGGGCGGGCTGTGGCGCGGCCGGCTGCTGGTGCGCATCGACTGGCCTGCGGTGTCGCCGCAGCCGCTGGCCGTCGGCGTGCGCCTCGGCTGGTCGCAGACCACGGTGGCGCTGCAGCCGGCCGGACAGCCGGCGGACGCTGCGTGGGAGGGGACGCTGCCGTTGTCGGTGCTCGACGGCCTGGGCACGCCGTGGAATACCGTTGCGCTGCGCGGACAGGCGCGTTTCATGCTCCGTGGCGTGCACCTAGAATCGGTGACCGGCCGTTTGCGCCTGGGCGGGTCGGTGCAGCTCGATTTGCCCGACGTGGCGTCGCGGCTGAGCATGGTCGCCCCGATCGGCAGCTACACGCTGACCGTCACCGGGCAGGGGGCGCAGGCGCAGGTGGAGCTGCGCAGCGACAAAGGGCCGCTGCTGCTGCAGGGCAAGGGGGTGTGGAACGGGCAGGCATTGCAGTTTGCCGGCACCGCCCGGGCGGCGCCGGGCAGCGAGGCGGCGATGGCCAATCTGCTGTCCCTGCTCGGCCGCCCCGAGGGCGATCACGTGCGTATCGCGCTGTGAGCGCGGTGGCGGCCCTGACCGTGCGACACCGATTCCCACCGATCTGACCAGATAGAACACGAGGACCGCCGCCATGCTGCGTTTTCTGCATTTCAGTCGCCGACCGGGGGCCGCCAGACCTGCCGTGCCCGGGCGCTTGCTGCCGCTGCTTCTGGCCTCGCTGCTGACGGTGCAGCCGGTGCTGGCGCAGGCGCCGGGCCGCGCGGCGCCTGCGCCAGGCGGGGGCGCGACGCGCAACGCCAACGGGGATCTGACCATCAATCTGGTCAACGCCGACATCGCCAGCGCGGTGCAGGCCGTGGCCGCGGCCACCGGGCGCAATTTCATCGTCGATCCGCGGGTGCGCGGGCAGGTCACGCTGCAGTTCGAAAAGCCGGTGCCGCCGCAAAAGGTGTTCCAGGCGCTGCTGACGCAGTTGCGCCTGGCCGGGTTCGCCGTGGTCGAACACGACGGGGTGTACCAGGTCGTCCCCGAGGCCGATGCCAAATTGCAGAGCGGCCCGGTGGGGGTGGGGCTGGCGCCGTCGCACATTCCGGGGCGTGGCGACCAGGTGGTGACGCAGATCTTCCAGTTGCGCAACGCCTCGGCCAGCAGCCTGCTGCCGGTGCTGCGACCGCTGATTTCGCCGAACAACACCATCAACGTCAGCCCGGCGGGCAACGCGCTGGTGGTCACCGACTACGCCGACAACTTGAAGCGCATCGCCCGCATCATCGCCGCGCTCGACGTGCCCACCGGCACCGAAGTCACCGTGGTGCCGCTGAACTACGCCGTGGCCAGCGACCTGGCGCCGACGCTGCAAAAACTCATCGACATGCAGACCGTGTCTGCCGGGACTGCCGGCGCGCCCGGTGTGCCGGTCAACCAGGCGGCACTGGGCGGCAGCGGGGCGATGCGCGCGGTCATCCTGCCGGAAAACTCGAGCAATTCGCTGATCGTGCGTGCGACCAACGGCGCGCAACTGTCCGAAATCGAGCAGATGATCCACCGCCTGGACCGTCCGCAGGCCGACGAGGACAACATCCACGTGGTCTACCTGCGCAACGCCAACGCCGCCGACCTGGCGCGCACCCTGCGCGGCGTGCTCGCGGCGCAAAGCGCCGGCAGTGCGTCGGGCGCGGGGCAGCAAACCCGGGCACAGGCCGGCACGCAAACCATGGGTTCGGGCAACAACAATCCGTCGGCAGCGGGTGGCGCGGGCAGCAGCACCAGCCCCGGCCTGGGGCAGGCGCCGGAATTCGCCTCGACCGCCGGTGACAGCAGCGTGCCGCTGCCGCAGGGGGGCACGGTGTACGCCGACAACGCGCTCAACGCGCTGATCATCAACGCGCCGCCGCCGGTGTACCTGCAACTGCGCCGGGTGATCGAGCGTCTGGACGTGCGCCGCTCGCAGGTGTATGTGGAGGCGCTGATTGCCGAGGTCGACGCCAACAAGGCGGCGCAGCTGGGCATTCAGTGGCAGGCCATTGCCGGCAGCGCGGGCAACAACAACGCGATTTACGGCGGCAGCAACTTCGGCACCGGCGGCAGCAACATCATCAATCTGCAGGCGGCGATTTCCGGCGGCGGCAGCGCGACGGGCACGGCGATCGCCAATGGCACGCTGGCCATCCCCAACGGCCTGAACATCGGCGTGCTGCACAACGTCGCCGGCTTTGCCACGCTAGGCCTGCTGGCCAACTTTTTGCAGACGCAGGATGGCGCCAACATCCTGTCCGCGCCCAACCTCATGACCCTGGACAACGAGGAGGCGAAAATCGTCGTCGGCCAGAACGTGCCCTTCGTCACCGGGCAGTATGCGCAGACCGGGTCGAGTGCCACGGTCACACCGTTTCAGACCATCGAGCGCAAGGACGTCGGCCTGACGCTCAAGGTGCGGCCGCAAATCACCTCCGGTGGCGCGATCAAGATGGACGTCTATCAGGAAGTGTCGAGCATTTCCAGCACCACCAACGCTGCGGGCATCATCACCAACAAGCGCTCGATCCAGACGGCGGTGCTGGTCAACGACGGCCAGACCATCGTGCTCGGCGGGCTGATGCAGGACAACGTCAGCTCCAACAACAGCAAAATTCCCGGTCTGGGGGACATTCCCGGCCTGGGCGCGCTGTTTCGCTCCAATTCGCGCAGCGCGCAGAAAACCGATCTGATGGTGTTTCTGCGCCCGATCGTCGTGCGCACCCAGGATCAGGGCACGGCGCTGAGCCAGCAGCGTTACGACGCCATGCGCGGGCTGCTAGACCGGGCGCAACTGCCGCCGCAACTGGGCATGCCCGACCTGCCCGGCCCGGTGCTGCCGGCCATTGGCGATGACGCGGCGCCGGCAGCCCCGCCCACGGCCGCGGCCGTGACGCTGCCCGCCGCGCCGCAGGGGGATGCCGTGCTGCAAAGTCTGCAGGCGCTGCCGCGCGACGGTGCCACGGTGGTCGAGCTGGGCTTTTCCCGCCCGCTGACGGCCCCCCCGACGGCGTTCACGCTGACCGATCCCATCCGCCTGGTGCTCGATTTCGCCGGGGTGCACTCGCAGCTCAGCAGCCAGCCGCAGTCCCTCGATCTCGGCCCGCTGCAGTCGGCCAGCGTGCTTGGCGCACAGGGCAAGACCCGGGTGATCCTCAACCTCAGCCAGACCACGCATTACGCCACCGAAATGCGCGGCAGGCAGGTGCGCATCACCCTCACGCCGCAACACTGAACCGCCGCGACCTGATGTCTGCCCGCCATCCTCTGCCCTACACCTTCTGCCGCGACCAGGCCGTGCTCGCCGAAGACGACGGCCAGGGGGTCGAGCTCTGGCTGTGCGAGGCCACGCGCCCTGCGGCGCTGGCCGAGGTGCAGCGTCAGTACACCTTGCGCGCGGTACACCGCACCACGGCAGAGGATCTGCAGGCGCGCATCGGCGCGGCCTACGCCGCGCGCGACGGCAGCGCCGCGGCGGTGATCAGCGAGGTCGAGGGCGATGTCGATCTGGGGCGGCTGATGCAGGACATCCCGGCGGTCGAAGACCTGCTCGAAGCCGCCGACGACGCGCCCATCATCCGCATGCTCAACGCGCTGTTCACCCAGGCCGCGCGCGAGGGGGCGAGCGACATCCACATCGAACCCTACGAATCCGTCTCGGTCGTGCGCTTTCGCGTCGACGGCACGCTGCGCGAAGTGGTGCGGCCGAACAAGGCGCTGCACGGCGCGCTGATTTCGCGCATCAAAATCCTTTCGCAGCTCGACATCGCCGAAAAGCGCCTGCCGCAAGACGGGCGCATCGCGCTGCGCATCGGCGGGCGCACGCTGGACGTGCGCGTATCCACGCTGCCGTGCGCGCACGGCGAGCGCGCGGTGCTGCGGCTGCTGGACAAATCGGCGGCCAAACTCAACCTGCACGCCGTCGGCATGGCGCCGGACATGCTCGAACGCTTCGACGCGCTGGTGCGCGCGCCGCACGGCATCCTGCTGGTCACCGGCCCGACCGGCAGCGGCAAGACCACCACGCTGTATTCCGCGCTCACCCGGCTGGACGCGGCCACGACCAGCATCATGACGGTCGAGGACCCGATCGAATACGACCTGCCGGGCATCGGCCAGACCCAGGTCAACGCCCGCATCGACCTGAGCTTCGCGCGCGCGCTGCGCGCCATCCTGCGGCAAGACCCGGACGTGGTGATGATCGGCGAAATCCGCGACTTCGAAACCGCGCAGATCGCCATCCAGGCGTCGCTGACCGGCCACCTGGTGCTCGCCACCCTGCACACCAACGACTCGGTGTCGGCGGTCACGCGGCTGACCGATATGGGCGTGGAGCCGTTTTTGCTCGCCTCCTCGCTGCTGGGCGTGCTGGCGCAGCGGCTGGTGCGGGTGCTGTGCCCGGCGTGCAAACTGCCTGCGGCCGACGGTGTGGGTTTCGTCGCCGTGGGCTGCGCGGCGTGCAACCACACCGGCTACACCGGGCGCACCGGGGTGTTCGAGCTGTTCGAGGTCGACGACGCGCTGCGCGCGGCGATCCACGCGCGTGCGGCCGAAGCCGAGCTGCGCCAGCTGGCGCTTGCCGCCGGCATGCGCACCATGCGGCAGGACGGCCAGCGCTACATCGACGCCGGCGTGACCAGTCTGGCCGAGCTGCTGCGCGTCACGCGCGACTGACCCCTACCGCACCGTATGTCCGCCTACCGCTTCACCGCCGTGGACGCCGCCGGGGCCGAGCAGTCCGGCGTGCTCGAAGCCGACAGCGCGCGCGGTGCCCGCACCCTGCTGCGCAGCCGCGGGCTGATTCCGTTGCAGGTCGAAGGCATCCACGAGGAGGCGGCGCAGCCGGGTGGACGGCGGCTGTCCCGTCGCGTGCTCAACAACCAGGAGCGCACGCTGTTCACCCGCCAGCTCGCCGGTTTGCTGGTGTCCGGGCTGCCGGTGGAAAAAGCGCTGGCGGCGCTGGCCGAAGACGCCGACCGCGCCGATGTCGGCGGCCTGCTGTCCAGCCTGAAAAGCGAGGTGTCCGCCGGGCACAGCCTGGGCGCGGCGCTGGGGCAATACCCGCGCGAGTTTTCGCCGATCTACCGCGCGCTGGTCGCCGCCGGCGAGGACAGCGGCGATCTGGGCATGGTGATGCAGCGCCTGGCCGACTACCTCGAAGATCGCCAGGCGCTGCGCAGCAAAATGGTGCAGGCGTTCGCCTACCCGGCCATCGTCGTGCTCGTTGCCGTCACCGTCGTCGTGCTGCTGTTGACCTATGTCGTGCCGCAGGTGGTCAGCGTCTTCCAGGGCGCGCACCAAAAATTGCCGCTGCTGACCATCGGCCTGATCGCCGTGTCCGATTTTTTGCGCGCCTGGGGGTGGGTGCTGCTGGCGCTGGCCGTCTTCGGCGCCGTGGTCTTCGCCCAGGCGATGAAACTGCCGGGGCCGCGGCTGGCGTTCGACACCTTCATGCTGCGCAGTCCGCTACTGGGCCGGCTGGTGCGTGGGCTGGACACGGCACGTTTTGCCAGCACCCTGGCCATTCTCGGTGCTGCCGGTGTGCCGATTCTGCGCGCGCTGCAGGCGGCCAGCGACACGCTGAGCAACTCCCGGCTGAAGGCCGATGCGCAGGAGGCCATCGCCCTGGTGCGCGAAGGCGCTTCGCTGGCGGCGGCGCTGTCGCTGCACAAGCGCTTCCCGCCCGTGCTCATCACCTTCATCCGTCTGGGTGAGCAGACCGGCACGCTGCCGCAGATGCTCGAACGCGCGGCCACGCAGCATGCGCAGGAAGTGCAGCGGCGCGCGCTGGCGCTGACGACCATTCTGGAGCCGCTGCTCATCCTGGTGATGGGCGGCATGGTTTTGCTCATCGTGCTGGCGGTGATGATGCCCATCATCCAGATGAACAACCTGGTGAAATAGTCATGGCGGCAAACCTGGATGACCGGCTGGTGGTGGCGATTTCCTCGCGCGCGCTGTTCGACTTCGAGGAGGAAAACCGCGTGTTCGAGCAGGCCGACGACGCCGCTTACATGCGTCTGCAGCTCGAACGCCTGGAGCGTCCGGCGCATCCCGGAGTGGCGTTCCAGCTCGTGCGCAAGCTGCTGGCGTTCAACACCAGTGCGCAGCAGCGCGACCGCGTCGAAGTCGTGCTGCTGTCGCGCAACGACCCGGTGTCTGGGCTGCGGGTGTTCAACTCGGCCAAGCACCACGGCACGCCGATCGAGCGTGGAGTGTTTACCCGCGGGCGCGCGCCGTACCAGTATTTGCACGCGCTGCAGGCCAATTTGTTTCTCTCCGCCTCGCCCGAGGACGTGCGCGCCGCGCTGCACGCCGGCTACCCGGCGGCGCAGGTCTACCCCGAGTCGGCGCGGGCTTCGCAGGCGCATCCGGATGAAGTGCGTATCGCCTTCGACGGCGACGCCGTGCTGTTTTCCGACGAGGCCGAACGCGTGTTCCAGCGTGAGGGGCTGCCCGCGTTCCAGCAGCACGAGGCAAGCAAGGCGGCGCTGCCGCTGCCGCCCGGGCCGTTCAAACCGCTGCTCGAGGCGCTGCACCGCCTGCAGCGCGTCAGCAGCGACGGTTCCAGCTCGATGCGCCTGCGCACCGCGCTGGTCACTGCGCGCAGCGCGCCGGCGCACGAGCGCGCCATCCGCACGCTGATGCACTGGAATATCGCCGTCGACGAGGCGATGTTCCTTGGCGGCCTGGACAAAGGCCCGTTCCTGCGCGAATTCCAGCCCGATTTTTTCTTCGACGACCAGTCCGGCCACGTGCAGTCGGCCGCCCGTCACGTGCCTGCGGGGCAGGTGCCGGCCGACGTCACCTCCCGACGCGATGCGAGCAAGCTCCTAGAATGAGGGTTTTCTCACACGGAGACAGCACACCATGGTCATGCCCACTTCCATGTCCGACCGCGACGGCAAGATCTGGATGGACGGAAACCTCGTGGAGTGGCGCGACGCCAAGGTCCACGTGCTCACCCACACCCTGCACTACGGCTGCGGCGCGTTCGAAGGCGTGCGCGCGTACAAGACCGACAAGGGCACGGCGATTTTCCGGCTGAAGGAACACACCGAACGGTTGTTCAACAGCGCGAAGATTCTGCGCATGCAGATTCCCTTCACCCTGGAGCAGGCGATGCAGGCGCAGATCGACGTGGTGCGCGCCAACGGTTTCGACTCGTGCTACATCCGGCCGCTGACCTGGATCGGCGACAAAAAGCTCGGCGTTTCCCCGCGCGGCAACACCATCCACCTGATGATCGCCGCCTGGCCCTGGGGCGCTTACCTTGGCGAGGAAGGGCTGAAAAAAGGCATCCGCGTCAAGACCAGCAGCTACACCCGCCACCATGTCAACATCACCATGTGCAACGCCAAGGCGGTGAGCAATTACACCAACTCCATCCTCGCCAACCTGGAAGTCACCGGAGACGGTTACGACGAGGCACTATTGCTCGACCCAGCGGGATTTGTTTCCGAAGGCGCGGGCGAAAACATTTTCATCGTGCGCGACGGTGTGCTCTACACCCCCGACCTGTCGTCGGGGGCGCTCAACGGCATCACGCGCAATACGGTGTTTGCCATCTGCGCCGACCTCGGCCTGACCATCCGCGAAAAGCGCATCACCCGCGACGAGGTCTATATTGCCGACGAGGCGTTTTTCACCGGTACCGCCGCGGAGGTCACGCCGATCCGCGAACTCGACGGCGTGACCATCGGCGCCGGCCAGCGCGGGCCGATCACCGAACGCATCCAGAACGCGTTTTTCGACGTCGTCGGCGGGCGCAACCCGAAATACGCGCACTGGCTGACGGCGGTTTGAATCCGTTGCCAGCCTGATTTGAACCCGGTTTGTTCCGTATCGCGGAGATTCCATGAGCGCCATCCCCAAGCCCGACATGCCCGTGGTCGAACTCAAGGCCAAGGATTTGCCCGCCTACTGTCCCAACCCGAACATGCCGATCTGGAGCAGCCATCCGCGGGTGTTCATCGACGTCACCCACGGCGAGGCCGCCTGTCCGTATTGCGGTACCCGCTACCGTTTGGCCGAAGGCGAAGTGGTGCGCGGGCATTGAGCGCTGCCGCCGCATGACCCGCGCGTTGCTGATCGCGCCGCAGTGGATCGGCGACGCGGTCATGGCGCAGCCGCTGGTGGCGCTGCTGGCGGCGCGGGGCGAGCGCGTGACCGCGCTGGCCCTGCCCGGGGTGGCCGCGGTGCTGCGCGCCATGCCCGGTGTGGTCGAGGTGATCGAGGCGCCGTTCGCCCACGGCCGGTTGGATCTGCCGCTGCGGTTGCGGCTGGCGGCGCAAGTGCGCGGCAGCGGTTTCGATCGCGCCTATATCTTGGGCAACACCGTCAAATCGCGGCTCGTTCCCTGGCTGGCGCGCATTCCGCGGCGCATCGGTCATTCCGGCGAGGCCCGCGGTCTGCTGCTGACCGATGTGGCCACCGCCGTCGACGCCAATCCGCTGGCCGAGCCGCTGGCGCTGTCGCCGCTGCAGTGCCGCATCCCCCGCGCGCCGCGCGTCGACATGCGTCGGCACTACGCCGCGCTCGCTGCGGTTGCTGCGCCAGCGGGCACGCCGCAGACGCTGGCCGAGCCGGTGCTGACGGTGACCGCTGCCGATGCCGCCGCCGCGCGCGCGCGCTTCGATCTGCCACCGCGCTGGATCGCGCTGTGCCCCGGGGCCGAATATGGCCTGGCCAAGCAGTGGCCTGTGGCGCACTTCGCCGCACTGGCCGTGCGCGCGCAGCAGGCCGGCTACGCCGTGGCCGTGCTCGGTGCGCCGCGTGACGCCGCCAGCGGCCAGGCCATCGCCGCGCAGGCGCCGGGGGTACGCAATCTGTGCGGCGCGACGCAGTTGGCCGACGCCATCGCCTTACTGGCCAGCAGCAGCGGGGTGGTGAGCAACGATTCCGGGCTGATGCACATCGCCGCCGCGCTGCAGCGCCCCACCGTCGGCGTGTACGGCTCGACCGATCCCCGCCACACCCCGCCGGCGGCGCACCGCAGCGCCGTCGTCTGGCTGCAGCTGGACTGCAGCCCCTGCTTCGCACGCACCTGCCCGCTGGGACACCTCGACTGCCTGCGCGGCATCTCCGCCGGGCGCGTGTGGGACGCGCTGGCGCCGTTGCTTGCCGACGCTGCCGGCTCAGTGCCAGAACAGCACCGCGGCGATGGCGCACCAGCCTAGAGTGAAATTGAGCACCACGAGAGGATGGATGGCCTGTAACGCCCGGCCGACGGCAGCCCAGTCCTGCGCTGCCGCAGCGCGCTGCGCGCGGCGGAACGGGGCGAAATAAATGTGCGCAAACACCGCCATCATCACCAGGCCGATGCCCAGCATCACATGCCAGCCGACCGGCGCGCTGGCGAAGCCGACCTGGAGCATGAGCGTCAGCCCGGTGAGCAGCAACAGCGCGATGCTGATCCACACCAGTGGGAAAAACCGCTGCAGGCTGGCCAGCAGCAGCTGCGGCCGCGCCGGCGGCTGCAGAACGGCGAAAGCCGCGGCCCGCATCGCCAGCAAAATGAAACCCATGCCGCCCATCCAGACGATGGCGGCGGCGAGATGGAGGAAGACCAGCAAGGCGTTCATGGCGGGACGGGGAGGGAAGGAACACGCAATGTGTTGCAAGACGCCGACAGTGTCGCGCGCGCAACGTTGACTCGACACAATCTTAGACCGGCCTACAACAAAAAAGCTGGCCTGCCGGCGACTATCCCCTATACTTTTGCCGTTTGACCCGCAGGCGAATTTGTTACCCGCGGCAACAAATCCGAGCAGCGCCGTCCGGGCTGTGTGCAGCCCCGCCGCAAGGCAGCCTGCGCCCCCGTGACCCCTTGAACCGAGTGTTCCGACTTTGAGCCACGCCGTGCACACCTCAGACCCCTGGCAGGACGAGCAGGACGCTGCCCCGGCAGCGCCGCCGCTGAGCCGTGCCGAGGTGCAAAGCCTGCTGCGGCGCAAGCCGCAGGTGTCGGTCTGGCGCGTGGTGCTGCTGCAAACCGCCGTCGGCGTGGCCGTGGCGCTCGTCGCCTGGGCGCTGGCGGGAGGGGCGCTGCCGGTGCTGTGGTCTGCGCTGTACGGTACGCTGGTCGTCGCCCTGCCTTCGGCGCTGTTCGCTCTGGCCATTCAGCTTTGGCTGTCCAAATTGAAACCCGGCGTGGCCGTTTACGGCTTTGCGCTGGGCGAGCTGTTGAAAATCGGTTTGACCATCGTGCTGCTGTTTTTCGCCCCGCGCCTGCTGCAGCCGCTGAGCTGGGCGGCGCTGCTGGTGGCCATCGCGTTCACTCTGCAGGTGTATTGGGTGGCGCTGATCCTGCGCGGGAAAAAAGCAGCCTGCACCGTCTGACCCATTCCAGTGATGCCGCCTTGGCGGCGCTCAAAATTTGTCGACCATGTCCGCAGAACAACACACCATCACCGCAGGCGAGTACATCGTTCACCACCTCACGCAATGGACCAGCGGCCCGCGTGCCGGGGTGGTCGATTTCGGCATCATCGACATCGACTCGATTTTTTTCTCCGTGCTGCTGGGCGTCATCGCCTGCTTCGTGCTGTGGCGCGTGGCAAAAAACATGACCAGCGGCAAGCCGGGGAGGATGCAGGCGGCGGTCGAATTCCTCGTCGAATTCGTCGACGAGCAGGCGCGCGGCATCGTGCGCAACGCCAAGTCGCGTGAGTTCGTCGCTCCCCTGGCGTTCATTTCGTTCATCTGGATTGTGATGATGAACGCGATGGACCTGCTTCCCGTCGACCTGCTGCCGCGGCTGTGGCAGATGGTGCACGGCGGCGAAAACCCCGAGCACGTCTATCTGCGCGTCGTGCCCACGGCAGACTTGTCGATCGCCCTGGGCATGTCGGTCACCATTTTGCTGCTCAGCCTGTACTACGGCATCAAAATCAAGGGCATCGGCGGCTGGGTGCACGAACTGTTCACCGCGCCGTTCGGCAACCACTTCCTGCTCTGGCCGTTGAACTTCGCGATGCAGATCCTCGAATACCTGGCGAAAACGCTGTCGCACGGCATGCGGTTGTTCGGCAATCTGTACGCCGAGGAAATCCTGTTCATGATCATCGCGCTGATGGGCGCCGCCGGCCTGAGCAGCCTGACCGGCTGGGCGCTGTTTTTCGGCAACATCGCCGCGGGTCTGGCCTGGTCGATCTTCAGCATGCTGGTGATCGTGCTGCAGGGCTTCATTTTCATGATGCTGACACTGGTTTACATCGGTCAGGCGCACGACCACCACTAAACCGTCGGCGATCAGCATCACCGATTTGTTGCGCGTTTGTTTTTCTCTTTTCCCTTCAACTCTCTAGGAGCAAGCATGGAACACGTTCTCGGATATGTCGCACTGGCCGCTGGTCTGATCATCGGTTTGGGTGCCAACGGCGCCTGTATCGGCATCGGCATCATGGGCAGCAAATACCTGGAATCCGCCGCGCGTCAGCCCGAGCTGATGAACGAGCTGCAAACCAAGATGTTCCTGCTGGCCGGTCTGATCGATGCGGCCTTCCTCATCGGTGTCGGTCTGGCCATGATGTTCACCTTCGCCAACCCCTTCGTGCTGAAGTAAACCGAGTCTGGCGTTTGCCCAACGTCTTTCCCGCATCCTTCATCCATCTGAAGCAAAGGTTAGCGCCATGCATCTGGACGCAACACTCATTGCGCAGATCATCGTGTTTTTGTTGCTGGCGTGGTTCACGAAAAAATTCGTCTGGCCGCCCATCACCAAAGCCCTCGATGAACGCGCAACAAAAATCGCCGACGGTCTGGCTGCCGCCGATCGCGCCAAAGCCGAGCTCGCCTCGGCCAACCGCAAGGTCGAGGAAGAGCTCGCCCGCTCGCATCAGGAGAGCGCCGGGCGGCTGGCCGATGCCGAGCGCCGTGCGCAGGCCCTGATCGAGGAGGCACGCAAGAAGGCCGAGGAGGTCGCCGCCAACATCGTGGCGCAGGCCAAGACCGAGGCCGAGCAGCAGGCGGTCAAGGCGCGCGAGCAGCTGCGCGACCAGGTCGCCGCGCTGGCCGTCAAGGGCGCCGAGGCCATTCTGCACCGCGAAATCAACCCGCAGGTGCACGCCGATCTGCTCAACCGGCTCAAGGCCGAGCTGTAACCGGAGCGTGCCATGGCCGAACTTGCCACCATTGCCCGTCCTTACGCCGAAGCCGTTTTTGCCGCCGTGCGCGACACCGGCCTGTCTGCGGCGCAGGCGGCCGATACCCTCGACCAACTGGCGCAGATCGCTGCCGATCCGGCGCTGCGCGAAGTAGTCGGCAGCCCACGGGTTTCCGCGCGGCAGCTGGCCGATTTGATTCTCGGCGCGCTGCCGGCGCCGGCCCCGGCGGCGCTCGCCAATCTGGTGCAGATGCTGACGGAAAACCACCGTCTGGCCGCACTGCCGCAGATCGCCCAGCAGTATCGCGCCCTGAAGGACGCGGCCGAAGGCAAGGTCGAAGCGGTGATTTCCAGCGCCTATCCGCTGGAAGGAGAGGCACTCGACGGCCTGGTTGCGGCGCTCGAACGCAAATACGGCCGCAAACTGCACGCCACCGTGGAAATCGATCCGTCGCTCATCGGGGGGGTGCGCGTCGCCGTGGGCGACGAAGTGCTCGACACCTCGGTGCGCGCCCGGCTGGAGCAGATGAAAGCCGCTCTCACCGCATAAGTTTCAAGAGGCTCCCATGCAACTCAATCCCGCAGAAATTTCCGAACTCATCAAGAGCCGCATCGAAGGTCTGGGTGCCAGCGCCAACATCCGCAACGAAGGCACGGTCGTGTCCCTGACCGACGGCATCGCGCGTGTGCACGGCCTGTCCGATGTGATGCAGGGCGAAATGCTCGAATTCCCCAACAACACCTACGGCCTGGCGCTCAACCTCGAACGCGACTCCGTCGGTGTGGTGATTCTGGGGCCGTATGAACACATTTCCGAGGGCGACACGGTCAAGTGCACCGGGGAGATTCTCTCCGTGCCGGTCGGCCCCGAACTGATCGGCCGCGTGGTCAACACCCTGGGTGTGCCGATTGATGGCAAGGGGTCGGTGGACGCCAAGCAGCATGACCCGATCGAAAAAATCGCTCCGGGCGTGATCTGGCGCCAGTCGGTGTCGCAGCCGGTGCAGACCGGCATCAAGGCCATCGACGCGATGGTGCCGGTGGGCCGTGGCCAGCGCGAGCTGATCATCGGCGACCGCCAGACCGGCAAGACGGCGGTGGCGGTGGACACCATCATCAGCCAGAAAGGCAAAGACCTGATCTGTATCTATGTGGCGATCGGGCAGAAGGCCTCGACCATCGCCAACGTGGTGCGCAAGCTGCAGGAATTCGGCGCGATGGAGTACACCATCGTCGTCGCCGCCTCGGCCTCCGACTCCGCGGCGATGCAGTATCTGGCGCCCTACGCCGGCTGCACCATGGGCGAATACTTCCGCGACCGCGGCCAGGACGCCCTGGTGATTTACGACGACCTGACCAAGCAGGCCTGGGCGTATCGCCAGATCTCGCTGCTGCTGCGTCGCCCGCCCGGACGCGAAGCCTATCCCGGCGACGTGTTCTACCTGCACAGCCGTCTGCTCGAACGCGCCGCCCGCGTCAGCGCCGAGTACGTGGAGAAATTCACCAACGGCGCGGTCAAGGGCAAGACCGGGTCGCTGACCGCGCTGCCGATCATCGAAACCCAGGCCGGCGACGTGTCCGCCTTCGTGCCGACCAACGTGATTTCGATCACCGACGGGCAGATCTTTCTCGAAACCGACCTGTTCAACGCCGGGGTGCGCCCGGCGATCAACGCCGGGGTATCGGTGTCGCGCGTCGGTGGCGCAGCGCAGACCAAGATCATCAAAAAGCTCTCCGGCGGCATCCGTACCGACCTGGCGCAGTACCGCGAGCTTGCCGCGTTTGCGCAGTTCGCCTCCGACCTCGACGAAGCCACGCGCAAGCAGCTCGAACGCGGCCGCCGCGTCGTCGAACTGCTCAAGCAGCCGCAGTACCAGCCGTTCCAGGTATGGCAAATGGCGGCTTCGCTCTACGCGGTGAACAACGGCTACCTCGACGATCTGGACGTCAAGCAGGTGCTGCCGTTCGAAAAAGGCCTGCACGACCATCTGCAAACCAAGCACGCCGCCCTGGTGCAAAGCATCGAGTCCGCCAAAGACCTGTCCAAGGACGACGAAGCCAAGCTGAAGGAAGCGATCGCCGAGTTCAAGAAAACCGGTGCCTACTGATTCATTCCACGATGAAGCAAAAACCCGGGCGGCTGTGGCTGCCCGGGGTGCACCAGGAGTAATGCGATGGCTGGAATGAAAGAAATACGCGCCAAGATCAAGAGCGTGCAAAACACGCGCAAGATCACCAAGGCGATGGAAATGGTCGCGGCGTCGAAAATGCGCAAGGCGCAGGAGCGCATGCGCGCGGCGCGGCCGTATGGCGAGACGGTGAGGGTCATCGCCGGGCATCTGCGTCAGGCCAACCCGGAATACACCCACCCGTTCCTGGTCAGGCGCGAGCCGGTCAAGCGCGTCGGCCTGATCTTGGTCACCACCGACAAGGGCTTGTGCGGGGGCTTGAACACCAACATCACCCGCATGGCGCTGGGCAGGATCAAGGAATGGCAGACCGCGGGCGTGCAGATCGAGTGCTGCGCCATCGGCAACAAAGGTCTGCAGTTCCTGCAACGGCTGGGCATGAACATCGTCTCGCACGCCGTGCAACTCGGCGACAAGCCGCACCTGGAAAAGCTCATCGGTCCGGTCAAGGTGATGCTCGACGCCTACCAGGAAGGCAAGCTCGACGCCGTCTACCTCGCCTACAGCCGCTTCGTCAACACCATGAAGCAGTCGCCGGAAATCGAGCCGCTCGTGCCGCTGTCGGCGCAGGCGCTTGCCGCCAAGGCGGGCGAGGAGCGGCAACACAGCTGGGACTACATCTACGAGCCCGACGCCAAGCCGGTGATCGATGCGCTGCTGGTGCGTTACATCGAAGCGCTGATCTACCAGGCCGTTGCCGAAAACATGGCCTGCGAACAGTCGGCGCGCATGGTGGCGATGAAATCGGCCTCGGACAACGCCAAGAACGTGATCAGCGAGCTGCAGCTCGTCTACAACAAGAGCCGGCAGGCGGCGATCACCAAAGAACTTTCGGAAATTGTGAGCGGAGCTGCCGCGGTCTGATCCCGGCCATCCGAATTGAAACCATTGGAGAGCAATATGACGACAGCTCAAGCGCAAGGCAAAATCGTGCAGTGCATCGGCGCGGTGATCGACATCGAATTCCCCCGCGACGCCATTCCCAAGGTGTACGACGCGCTGGTCCTGGCCGATGACAACGACGCCAGCCGGGCGGAAAAAGGCCTGACGTTCGAAGTCCAGCAGCAGATCGGCGACGGCGTGGTGCGCACCATCGCGATGGGTGCCAGCGACGGCCTGCGCCGTGGCATGCGGGTGAACAACACCGGCCGGCCGATCGAGGTGCCGGTCGGTCCGGCAGTGCTCGGCCGCATCATGGACGTGCTCGGCCGGCCGATCGACGAGGCTGGTCCGATTGCCACCGAAGAGCGCCGCTCGATTCACCAGACCGCGCCCAAATTCGACGAGCTGTCGCCCTCGGTCGAGCTGCTCGAAACCGGCATCAAGGTGATCGACCTGGTCTGCCCGTTCGCCAAGGGTGGCAAGGTCGGTCTGTTCGGCGGCGCCGGCGTGGGCAAGACCGTCAATATGATGGAGCTGATCAACAACATCGCCAAGCAGCACAGCGGCCTGTCGGTGTTCGCCGGCGTGGGCGAGCGGACCCGCGAAGGCAACGACTTCTATCACGAAATGAAGGAGTCGAACGTGCTCGACAAGGTCGGCATGGTGTTCGGCCAGATGAACGAGCCGCCGGGCAACCGTCTGCGCGTGGCGCTGACCGGCCTGACCATGGCCGAGCGTTTCCGCGACGAGGGCCGCGACATCCTGTTCTTCGTCGACAACATCTACCGCTACACCCTGGCCGGTACCGAAGTGTCGGCGCTGCTCGGCCGCATGCCGTCCGCCGTGGGCTACCAGCCGACGCTGGCCGAGGAAATGGGCAAACTGCAGGAGCGCATCACCTCGACCAAAGTCGGTTCGATCACCTCGATCCAGGCGGTTTACGTGCCGGCGGACGACCTCACCGACCCGTCGCCGGCGACCACCTTCAACCACCTCGATGCCACCGTGGTGCTCAGCCGCGACATCGCCTCGCTGGGCATCTACCCGGCGGTCGATCCGCTGGACTCCACCAGCCGCCAGATCGATCCGAACATCATCGGCGAGGAACACTACAGCACCACCCGTGCGGTGCAGGGCATTTTGCAGCGCTACAAGGAATTGCGCGACATCATCGCGATTCTGGGCATGGACGAGCTGTCGCCGGAAGACAAGCTGGCCGTGGCGCGCGCGCGCAAGATCCAGCGCTTCCTGTCGCAGCCCTTCCACGTCGCCGAAGTGTTCACCGGCTCGCCCGGCAAGTACGTGCCGCTGAAGGAAACCATCCGCGGCTTCAAGATGATCGTCAACGGCGAGTGCGACGCCCTGCCCGAGCAAGCGTTCTACATGGTCGGCACCATCGACGAAGCGTTCGAAAAAGCGAAAAAACTCAGCTGAGCGTGAGCGCCCCGCGCGGCGGCCCGCCCGGCCACGGAGCAAACCGCCGCAGACCGCAACCGCATCACGTTCCGAATCGAAGCCATGAATACCATCCATGTTGACGTCGTCAGCGCCGAAGAGTCGATTTTTTCCGGCGAGGCACGCTTTGTCGCGCTGCCCGGTGAATCGGGCGAGTTGGGCATTCTTCCGGGCCACACCCCGCTGATCACCCGCATCAAACCCGGCTCGGTGCGCATCGAGCTGCCCGAAGCCAACGCCGCAGGGAGCAAGGAAGAATTCATCTTTGTCGCTGGCGGCATCCTCGAAGTGCAGCCCAAGCGCGTGACCGTGCTGGCCGATACGGCGATTCGTGGCAAGGATCTCGACGAGGCCAAGGCCAACGAGGCGCTGAAGGCGGCGCAGGAGGCCCGGGCGCACGCCAAGGAAAAGCAGGACATCGCCGTGGTCGAAGGCGAACTTGCCATGCTCGCGGCACAACTCGCCGCCATCCGCCGCCTGCGCGGACGCAGCCACTGAGCGCCTGGCGTGGCCAGCCGCTGGTCGGTCTGAACGGTCACAACGCCGCCTGCAGGCGGTGTTTTTTTGCCTGCGGCGCGGGTAGCATTGTGCCCATTGCCCGGAGTTTGCGCATGCGCACACGACACCGACAGACCTGCAGCCGCCAGCTGCCCGCCACCTGCCGGGAATGCCGCCGGCTGCGCTTGCCCGTCGCCGGTGCCGTGCTGCTGGGCCTGCTGCTCGCTGGTTGCGCCAGTCCGCCGCCGCGCCCGGGCAGCAGCGTGTCCGTGCCGCTCAATGCGCAGTCTGGCTGCCATGCGCCGCCGCCCAATCTGCAGGCGGCATACAACCGACCCTACACCGTCAAAGGCCGCACCTACACGCCGCTGCGCAGCGCGCAGGGCTACGACGAAGTGGGCACGGCGTCGTGGTACGGCTGGGAGTCGGGGTCGACGACGTCGATGGGAGTGCGCTTCAACCCGCGCGAATTCACCGCCGCCAGCCGCGTGCTGCCGCTGCCGACCTGCGTGCAGGTGACCAATCTGGACAACGGCCTGAGCGCGCTGGTGCTGGTGAACGACCGCGGGCCGTTCGTCAGCGACCGGCTGCTGGACTTGTCCATGGGGGCAGCGCAGGCGCTGGGTGTCACGCGCACCGGCACGGCGCCGGTACGCATCGTCGCGCTGCCTGACGGCGCGAATGCGCCGCTGCAGCTTGCCGCCGCCCCGGCTGCGCCGGCTGCAGAGGCCCAGGCGATGCCGGCGGCAACGGCCACGCCCATGCCGCAGGAGTTCGCGCCGCAACAGTTCGCGCCGCAACCGGTTTCCCCGGTGCAGCAGGCTGCGGTCGCAGTCGTCAGCGCTGCAGCGCAGGCGGCGCCGCAGCAGCAGCCCGTGGGCATGCAGATCGAGCCGTTGCCGCCGCTGCAGCCTGCCGCAGTGAGTGCTGCAGCCGCACCGGCGCCGGTGGATGCGTCGCCGCTGCCGCCGCCGGCAGCAGCGGCATCCGTGCCACCTTCTGCCGACGGCGGCGTGACGCAGACCTATGTGCAAACCGGGGCATTCACCCTGCTGGCCAACGCCGAGGCCGAGCGGGAGCGCATGCGCGCCGCGGGCGTCGGCAACGTCGGCATCGTGCCGGGGTATATCCGCGGGCAACTGTTTTACCGCGTGCAGATCGGCCCGCTGCCCTCCGCTCCCGACAGCGCGCTGACGCAGAAACTGCAGGGTCTGGGGCTCACGCAGTACTCCGTGGTGCAGCAATAAACAAACGCAGGCTGCACGGCGTGCAGGCATAAAAAAACGCACCCGTGGGTGCGTTTTCATCGGGCCGCGGCAGCGGGCGTCACCGCGGCGTGCCAGGCAGACCGTCGTCGCTGCTTATTTCTTGCGCAGGCACTCGCTCATGAATTTTTTGCGCTGCTCGCCTTTGAGACCTTTGGCCTTGGCGTCCTTGCTGCAAAACGACATTTTTTCCTGCTGCGGGGTCAGCTTTTTGCCATCGGCAGCGGCTTTGTTCCCGACCTTGGCCGGCTCCTTGGCCGTGGGTTTGGCTGCTTCGGCGGCTGCGGGTTTACCCGCCAGACAGTCCTTCATGAACGCCTTGCGGGCTTCGCCGGTCTTTCCTGCCGCTTCCTTATTGCATTGCGCCATGCGGCTTTGCTGCGGTGTGGCCTGGGCGTGCGCCAGCAGGGGCAGGGACAGCGCACCGAGCGTCAGCGCCAGGGTTGCAATCAGTTTGTTCATGATTCCTCCAAGTGTGTTGTCAGGAAACGGGGGCCGATGCCACCCATCCACCGGCGTCGGCGTGCCTGAACACACGCGCAGGCCGGCGCGAGCCATTACACCATACCGCCATGACCGCGCGGCGCGGCGCGCCAGGCCCATAAAATGGGGCGTTTGCGCAATCACGACGTTTGCATAATGATCGATTACACCGCGCGGTTGACCGCCGCGCTCGAACGCATCGCCGGCGACTTGATGCCGGAGTTCAACGCCACGGTCGAAGTCAGCCGGCCGCGCAGCGCAGAACACGGGGAGCTCGCCACCAACCTGGCGATGCAACTGGCCAGGCCGCTCAAGCGCAATCCCCGCGAGGTGGCGCAGGACATCATCGACCGCGTGCAGGCCGACGCGGCGCTGGCCGCCGGGCTGCAGCGCGCCGACATCGCCGGGCCGGGGTTCATCAACTTTCATCTGCAGGCGCAGGTGCTGCAGCAGGTGGTTGCCGACGTCGAGCAGGCCGGCGCGACGTTCGGCCACAGCCGCCGTGCCGCAGCGCAGCCGGTGCTGGTGGAATTCGTCTCGGCCAACCCGACCGGCCCGCTGCACGTCGGCCACGGCCGCCAGGGGGCGCTGGGCGACGCCATCGCCGCGGTGCTCGCCACCCAGGGATGGGCCGTGCAGCGCGAGTTTTATTACAACGACGCCGGAGTGCAGATCCACAACCTGGCGCTGTCGGTGCAGGCACGTGCCCGCGGCCTGCAGCCGGGAGATCCCGGCTGGCCGGAAGCGGCGTACAACGGCGAGTACATCGCCGACATCGCGCACGATTTTCTGGCGCGGCAGTCCGTCCCCGACGACCAGGGACAACCGGTGCAGGCCAGCGGCGACGCCGACGATCTGGAGGGCATCCGCCGTTTCGCCGTGGCCTATCTGCGCCGCGAGCAGGATCTGGATCTGAAAACCTTCGGCATCCGCTTCGACTGTTACTACCTCGAGTCGAGTCTGTACAGCGACGGCCGGGTCGACGCCACCGTGCAGCGCCTGCAGCAGTCCGGGCACACTTACGAGCAGGACGGCGCGCTGTGGTTGCGCACCACCGATTTCGGTGACGACAAAGACCGCGTGATGCGCAAATCCGACGGCAGCTACACCTATTTCGTCCCCGACGTCGCCTATCACCTGGTCAAGTGGCAGCGCGGCTTTCACCGCGCGGTCAACATCCAGGGGTCGGATCACCACGGCACCATCGCTCGTGTGCGCGCCGGGCTGCAGGCGCTGGATCTGGGCATTCCGAAAAATTACCCGGACTACGTGCTGCACAAAATGGTCACCGTCCTGCGCGGCGGGCAGGAAGTGAAAATTTCCAAACGTGCCGGCAGCTACGTGACCGTGCGCGATCTGATCGAATGGTCCGGCGGGGTGCGTGAAGACATGAACCCCGACGAGCGCGCCGCGGCGCTGCAGCGCGGCCGCGATGCGGTGCGGTTTTTCCTCGTCTCGCGCAAAGCCGACACAGAATTCGTCTTCGACGTCGATCTGGCGCTGGCGCAGACCGACGAAAACCCGGTGTATTACGTGCAATACGCCCATGCCAGGGTGTGCTCGGTGTTCGAGCAATGGGCCGCGCGCGCGCCGGGCGATGCCGCCAACGGCGACGTGCTGCAGCAGGCCGATTTGCGCCTGCTCACCGCGCCGCGTGAACGGGCGCTGCTGCTGACGCTGGCACAGTATCCACAAATCCTGGCGGTGGCGGCCAAGGAACTCGCGCCGCACCACGTGGCGTTTTATTTGCGCGATCTCGCCGCCGAATTCCACGCCTACTACAACGCCGAGCGGGTGCTAGTCGACGAACCGCCGCTGCGTCATGCGCGGCTGCGGCTGCTCAACGCCGTGCGCCAAGTGATGCACAATGCGCTCGATGTGCTCGGCGTGAGCGCGCCGCAGCGGATGTGAGCCGATGCCTTCGCCCGGCCCCGTTTTTTCATTGCCCGAAACCGTTATGTCCCTTCGCCCGCACCACCGCCAGTCTGGCGGCACCCTGCTTGGCATCATCATCGGCCTGGTCATCGGCCTGGCCATCGCGCTGGCGGTGGCGTTTTACCTGACCAAGGCGCCGCTGCCGTTCATGAACCGCTTTCAGGAGCGGCCGGTCGGCGCCGGCTCGGCCGCGGGCCGCTGGAATCCGAACCAGGGGCTGAGCGGGGCGACCTCCGGGCCACCGGCGGGCAGCAGCTCCATGCCCATCACCGTTGCCAGCAAACCCCTGTCGCCACAGGCGCTGGCCAAACTCGCCCAACCCGGTGCGCCGGCGTCGCAACCGGCGGCTGCCGCCACGCCGGCGGCAGAACCGTCTGCCCAGACGCCCGCAGCGGCGTCCGCAGAAGTCAGCTACGTGCT
Organism: Pseudomonadota bacterium; assembly: GCA_021799355.1. GTDB lineage: Bacteria > Pseudomonadota > Gammaproteobacteria > Burkholderiales > Burkholderiaceae_C > Thiomonas. The sequence goes on along the minus strand of JAJZAQ010000022.1, from coordinate 277 downwards.
GCAGGTCGGCGCGTACAGCACCCGCGATGACGCCGAACGCCAGCGTGCCCGCGTGGCGCTGACCGGGCAGGAAGCGCACGTCGACGAGCGCGTCGTCAACGGCCGCACCCTCTACCGCGTTCGGGTTGGACCGTTCACCTCGGCGCAGCAGGCGGAGAAGACGCAGAAACTTCTCAGCGACAACGGGATTCAAACCGCGCTGGTGCGCATCGGCAAATAAACCCAACTCTCTGATTCATCGATCGAAAAGGACGACACATGTTGCAACGCTGGCTCT